>NZ_PHOA01000129.1 GCF_003687455.1 Kocuria tytonicola
CACCTGCCCGTCGCGGCGGTGCCCCCACCGCACTGACGTGCCTGGGTCTCGTGGCCCTGCTCGGACTCACGGGCTGCGCCTCCGGGGGCGACGACGCCGCACCCGCGGGGGCCTCGGGCTCACCCGCCGCGGAAGGGGCGCCGGCACGATCGAGCGCCGCGGCGGCACCCACGGTGAAGGTCACCCCGGGCACGGATGCCACCGCCGTGAACCCCGCGGACCCCGTGGTGGTGCGCGCGGACGCGGGGGAGCTCACCAGGGTGACCCTGACGGCGTCGTCCACCGGCAAGACCACGGACGGTGAGCTGAGCGAGGACAAACGGGAGTGGCGCACGTCCGAGCCGCTGGAGTTCCACGAGACCTACACCGTGGAGCACACCGCGCGCAACGGGGACGAGGAGCGTTCGGGGCGGTCCGTGTTCAGCACCGTGGACGCGGCCCACGAGGCGGACGTGAGCCTCAACGTCCAGGACGGGCAGACGTACGGCGTGTGGCAGGTGGTGGAGTTCGAGTTCTCCGAGCCCGTGACCGACAAGGACGCCGTGGAGAAGGCCGTCACCGTGGACGGCGCCCACGAGAAGGGGCAGTTCCGGTGGTACTCGGACCAGAAGCTGCGCTTCCGCCCGGAAAAGCCCTGGACCCCGGACTCCACGGTCAAGGTCAGCGCGAACATCCTGGGCACGGACCTGGGCAACGGCATGATCGGCAACGGCAACAAGACCGTGTCCTTCAAGACCGGGCCCGAGCAGCGCGCGTACGTGGACGACACCACCAAGACCCTCGTGGCGTACGTGGACGACACCACCAAGACCCTCGTGGCGTACGTGGACGGCAAGGAGACCGGGCGCTGGCCCGTGACGCTGGGGGACCCCGAGTGGCCCTCCACCACGGGCAAGAAGGTCATCCTGGAGCAGGCCGCCTCCTATCCGTTCAAGGCGTCCTCCCTGAACCTCAAGCCGGGGGACCCGCACTACTACCCGCCCTTCGACGCGACCAACGTGTCCCGGCTGACGTGGAGCGGGGAGTTCGTCCACCAGGCGCTGCCCTCCGCGTGGCCGGTGCTAGGCGTGGCGAACGTGTCCCACGGCTGCGTGGGCATGCCGCCGGAGGGCGCCTCCTACATCTACGACGTGTTCCGCCCCGGTGACATGGTGGAAGTGGTCAACACGAACTACCCCCAGGCCGACCCGGCGGACGGGTACGGGGACTGGAACATCCCCTTCGAGCACTATGCGGACGAGAACTGGCACGGGAACTGGTGATCCGCCCGTGAGCTCCGCAGCGCCCTGGAACCGTGCTCCCCGGCCCACCGTGCCGCAGCGGGTGCTGCAGTGCTTCCTGGCCCTGTCACTGCCGGTGCTGTGGCTCGCCCTCGCGGTGCGGCTCGTGGCCACGCCGGTGTTCCTGTGGCTCGAGTACCACCGCCCGGGCTTCCCCGCGGACCGCTGGGGGATGGACGTGGAGGAGCGCACGACGTTCGGCTCCTACGGACTGGACTACATCATGAACCTGGCCCCGCCCGAGTACCTGGGTGGGCTGGTGAGCCCCGAGGGCGGACTGGCCTTCACACCGTCCGAGGTCTCCCACATGACGGACGTGCGGCACGTGCTGCAGTGGGGGCTGCTGGCCGCCACGGCGCTGCTGGTGTTGAGCGCGCTCGCGGGCTGGTACCTGCACCGCACGGCGCCGGGGGCCGCGTCCCGTGCCTGGTTCGCGGGTTCGTGGCTCACGGTGGGTCTGCTGGTGGCGGCCGCGGTCTCCGCCCTGCTGGGCTGGGAGCAGTTCTTCACGGCGTTCCACGGGCTGTTCTTCAGCTCCGGGACGTGGACGTTCAGTACCACGGACACCCTGATCCGGCTCTACCCCGCGCAGTTCTGGGTGGACGCCGCCCTCACGGTGGCCCTGCTGACCCTCGCGGGCGCGTTCCTCACGATGCTGCTGACGTCCCGCCGCGCACGGCGGCTCCGGGACCGGCGGCTCAGATCCAGGAGCTGAACCACATCCGCCAGCGCCAGTGCTCGTACGGGATGGTCTGACCGGTCCACACGGGCCAGAAGAATACGGCCAGGGCAACCACCACGAGCAGGTACACCACGGTGACCGTCCGCCACCGCCGGGCCCGCACGGGGCCCACCACGCGCTCGTTCGCCCTCGCCTCCGGGGTTCCCGCGGTCGCACCCTCCCGGGGAACGCCGAGTCTGCCCGTGAGCACACCCACCGCCCCGGCGACGAGCAGCGCCATGGCCGGGAAGTAGGACAGCGCGTAGAAGAAGAACATGGTGCGCTCGGGGTAGAGGAACCAGGGCAGGTACCCCGCGGCGTAGACCCCCACGAGGGCGCCGAAGCGCCAGTCCCGCCGCACCGCCCACAGCCACACGCCCAGCAGCACCGCGAGGACGCCCACCCACCAGACGGCGGGGTTGCCCACGTTGAGGATCGCCTGGCTGCACGAGTCCACGGCGCACCCGTCCGTGCCCCTGCCCGGGGACTCGTAGAAGTAGGACGTGGGGCGGCCCATGAACGGCCACGTGGCCGGCCCGGCCATGTAGGTGTGGTGGGCGTCCAGACCCGTGTGGAAGGAGTACGCGGACACGTGGTACTCCCACAGTGAGCGCAGCGCCGGGGGCAGCCACTGCGGGCCCTCGCCCGGGTTCAGCTCCGCCCAGTGGCGGTCGTAGCCGCCGTCCGTGAGCAGCCACCCGGACCACGTGAGCACGTAGGTCACCGCGGCCGAGCCGATCATCGTGAGGAAGCCCCACGGGCCGTCCTTGAGCACCGCGCCCGTGGTCCAGTGCTTCACCCCGGCCACCCGGCGGGCGTTCACGTCCCACAGCACCACGAGGATGCCCAGGGCCGCGATGCTGAACAGCGCGTTCCACTTCACCGCGGCGGCGGCCCCGCACGCGACGCCCGCCGCGATCCGCCACCACCGGATCCCGAGCCACGGGCCCAGGGACGAGCCGGGGAGCCGGGCGAGCAGGCGGCGTCGTCCGTCGTCGCGGTCCAGCAGGGCGAAGACGAGGGCGAGGAGCAGGAAGAACATCAGGAAGATGTCCAGCAGGGCGAGGCGGGACTCCACGAGGTGCAGCCCGTCCAGGGCCGTGAGCAGACCGGCGACCGTGGCCAGGGACACCGAGCGGAACAGCAGCCAGCCCGCCCACCAGATCAGCGCGATGGACAGGGTGCCGACCACGGCGGCGGAGAAGCGCCAGCCGAACGGGTCCTCCGCGCCGAAGAGCCAGAGGCCCCCCGCGATGAGCCACTTGCCCAGGGGCGGGTGCACCACGAAGGACGGGCGGCCCTCGGTGTCCGGGATCTGCCCCGAGACGAAGCCATCGTCCGCGCCCTCCGGCCACTGCTGCTCGGTGCCGTGCAGCAGCAGGGACCAGGAGTCCTTGAGGTAGTAGGTCTCGTCGAAGACCACGGCGTGCGGGGAGGACAGTCCGGTGAAGCGCAGCACCCCGCCCAGGACCGTGACCAGCGCGAGCGGGACCCACCAGTACCGGGGCAGCCGCGTGACCGCGGGCAGCAGCCGGTCGCTCAGGGTGGGCGCAGCGCTGACCGGGGGGCAGACGGGGGAGAAGGCGGTGGAGGGCACGGACCCATGGTAGGTCGCGGGCCCGGGCGCGGCCGGGTGCGCGGCGGGTTCCGGAGCCCGACGCCGCGCCGTCGGTCCCCTCCGGGCGAACGGGGCGCGCCCGGCCGCCTGCGTGACCCGGGTGGACGGGGTTCGTAGAGTGGTCGTGTGAATCCGCAACAATCCACCCCGTCCCACGGCGCCGAGCAGGGCGGCGGCTCCGTGGTGGTCGTGGGCACCCCCATCGGCAACCTCTCGGACGCCTCCCAGCGGCTCAAGGACGTGCTGGCCACGGCGGACGTCCTCGCGGTCGAGGACACCCGCACCCTGCACCGGCTGGCCACGGGACTGGGCGTGAGCGTCACGGGCCGGGTGGTCACCCACCATGAGCACAACGAGAACGCCCGCGCCGCAGAGCTGCTGGACGAGGTCCGGCAGGGCCGCACCGTGGCCGTCCTCTCCGACGCCGGCATGCCGACCGTGTCCGACCCCGGCTTCCCGCTCGTGCGCGCGGCGGCCGAGGCGGACCTCACCGTGTCCGTGCTGCCCGGCCCGTCCGCGGTGCTCGCCGCGCTCGCGGTCTCGGGGCTGCCCACGGACCGCTTCACGTTCGAGGGCTTCCTGCCGCGCAAGGCGGGGGAGCGCGCGGGGCACCTCGCGGGGCTGCGCGACGAGCAGCGCACCATGGTCTTCTACGAGTCCCCGCACCGGCTGGCCGAGATGCTGGCCGCCCTGCGGGACGCCCTGGGCGGGGAGCGCCGCGCCGTGGTGTGCCGGGAGCTGACCAAGCTCCACGAGGAGGTGCTGCGCGACGACCTCGACGGGCTGCTCGCGTGGGCCACCGGGAACCAGGTGCGCGGTGAGATCGTGGTGGTGGTCCACGGTGCCGCTCCCGCCGCCGCGCCCGAGCCGGAGGAGCTCGTGGGCGCGGTCGAGGACCTCGTGGCCACGCAGGAGATCAAGCTCAAGGCAGCGGCCCGCCAGGTGGCCACCGAGCGCGGCGTGAGCACGCGCCGGCTCTACGACGCCGTGATCGCCGCCCGCGCCGAGGGCTGAGCCACCGCGCCGTCGCACCCGTGCCCAGCGGGGCGCGACGCCGCCCGGTCCTGTGCGTCGCGTGGGGGCCGGGCGGCGTCGTGGCTCAGCGGCGGGGGCCCGCGCCCGGGTGCCGACTGCCCCGGTGCCGCCACAGGGAGGCGGGCCACCACGCGGCGCGCAGGCGCCGGCCCCGAGAGGCCCGGTGCCGGAACTCGTCCCGCACCCGGGCGAGGTCCTCGGGGGTGGCCTGCGGGCGCCACCGGGTGTCCGGCGCGCCGTAGCTCGCGGACTCCAGGTCCGCGAGGACCCGCTCCACCGGGGCGTGCGCCGCCGGGATGCCCGCGGCGAGCCGCCGCGCCCGGACCCGGGGCGTGTCGGAGACCCGGGAGGAGACACCGTAGTCCTCGGCGAGCGCCCGGAACTCGTCCCACGCCGCGTTCGCACGCCGCTGGGGGGACAGCGAGGCGTCCTGCATGGCGCGCACCCGGGCCCGACGACGCCGCCCGCGCAGCCGCCGCGGCAGCACGGCGAGCAGGAGCGCGAGGGGGACGAGCAGCGCCGCGGCCTGCAG
>NZ_PHOA01000012.1 GCF_003687455.1 Kocuria tytonicola
CGGACAGGGAGGCACGACGTCGCCCACTCGCCCGTCCGCCCCCGCCCCGCGCGGACCGTCCGGCGGGCGGGACCCGAGAACGCGGGGCGGGGGCGGACGGGCGAGTGGGCGACGTCGTGCCTCCCTGTCCGTGGACGCGATCGTGGACACGGCGATCACCATGCTGGACCGGGACGGAGCCCAGCGGCTCACGCTGCGCAACCTGGCCGCGGAGCTCGACAGCGGCGTGGCGAGCCTCTACTGGTACGCGTCCGGCAAGGACGATCTGATGGCCATGGTCGCGGACGAGGTGCTGGGTCGTGCGCTGCACGAGTTCCAGGCCCTGCGGGAGGGCTCCAGGTGTGCGCCGGAGCAGTTCACGGACTTCGCGGCGCCCGCACCGGACGGGCGCACCAGCGCGGCCACCGCGGCGGCCCTCGCGGACCTGCGGTGCTTCTCGCTGTGCCTCTTCTCCCAGATGCTGGCCCACCGGTGGCTCGCGGCGCAGCTCGTCAACGCCGGCCCGGACGAGGAGAACGCGCTGCGCACGTGGGAGTGCACCGGGCAGATCCTGCAGCGCATGGAGCTCACCACGACGCAGCAGTTCCACGCGTCGCTCGCGGTCACCAACTACGCGTCCGGCATGGGGGCGGAGATCTCCCAGCGCCAGCAGCTGCGGGACGCCGCGAACGCGGAGGAGATGTTCCGCGAGCAGCTCGAGCGCTGGGACCACGCGAGCCCACGGGAGTTCCCGTTCGTGCACTCGATCCTCGGGGAGTTCCGCCGCCACGACGACCGCGCGGAGTACGTCGCGGGACTGGACCTGCTGCTGGCCGGGATCGAGCGGCAGACGTGGTCAGGCGGTACGGCGCCCTGAGCACCACCGCAGGGAGGGGATTTTCCGTACAGTGGTGTCCATGGTCGATATCGTCACGGTGTGCACCGGCAACATCTGCCGCTCCCCCATGGCCGAGGCCCTGCTCCGGGCCGAGGTGGAACGCGCGGGACTCGCGGACCGCGTCCGCGTGTCCTCCGCGGGTGTGAGCGACGAGGAGCACGGGCGCCCCGTGGACCCGCGCGCGCAGAGCGTGCTGACCCGCAACGGGCTGGAGCTGCCCGAGCACAGTGCCCACCGCATCACGGACGAGGAGCTCGCGGACGCGGACCTGCTGCTGGCCATGACGGACTCCCACCGGCGGCAGCTGCTGCAGCGCCTGAACTCGGCGGACGCCGGGAAGGTGCGGATGATGCGCAGCTTCGACCCCGAGGCCACCGGCACCGGCGAGGACCTGGACATCGCGGACCCCTGGTACGGCGGCTCGGAGGACTTCGCCACCGCGTGGGAGCAGATCCGTGCGGCCACCCCCGGGCTGGTCGCGTGGCTCCAGGAACGGGTGACCACCCGGTGATCGGACCCGAGGAGGGCTTCCAGGACGACGAGACCGCCCGTTTCCCGGACGGCGTCAACCTCGCGCGGCTGCTGCCGCCCATCACGCGCAAGCCGTGCATCGTGGGCATCGACGGCCGCTCCGGCGCGGGCAAAACCACGCTCACGGACCAGCTCGCGGAGGTGCTGCGCCGCTCGCACGACGTCGTCGTGTTCCGGCTGGAGGACCTCTACCCCGGGTGGGACGGCCTGGTCCGGGGCATGGGCATGTACTTCTCCGAGGTGCTCGAGCCCCTGCGGCGCGGTGCGGACGCCCACTGGACGGCGTGGGACTGGCTCACCAACGAGCCCGGCACCCCGCGTCTCACGCGCACGGCGGAGATCGTGCTCGTGGAGGGCGTGGGGGCGTGCCACCGGGAGGCCCGTGCCCTGCTCGACACCTCCGTCTGGGTGGAGCTGCCCACGGCGCAGCGCAGGCAGCGCGCGCTGGCCCGCGACGGCGGCGCCTACGACGCGCACTGGGACGAGTGGGCCGCGCAGGAGGCGGAGTACCTCGCCGGGGACCCCGTGTGGGAGGCCGCGGACATCATCCTCCCCGGGCCGTCCCTGGAGCCGTCCACCGCCCCGGAGCGCGAGACCCCGTGACACCCCGCGGCGCGCGAGCCACGGCCGTCATCATCTCCCCGCTCACCGGGCAGCCGCGGCTCGTGGATCCCACCCTGCCCCACGTGGGCCTGGAGGACCAGGCACTCACCCGCGGGGACGGCGTCTTCGAGACCCTGCACGTCCTGGACGGGGTGGCCTACAAGTTCGACGCCCACCACGCACGGCTGCGCGCCTCCGCGGCCGCCGCGGAGCTGCCCGCGCCGTCGGCGGCCACGTGCCGCACCGCGCTGGAGCTCGCCCTCCACGCCGCCGCGCCCGGTTCCCGTGACCCGTCGCGCGACCTCGGCGCGGAGCACGCCGTGAAGCTGACCGTGGCGCGCGGCACCCCGGACGGGGAGCCGTGGGCGTGGCTCACGGCCTCCCCCGTTCCCGGGGCCACGTTCGCGGCCCGCCGGGACGGCGTGTCCGTCCTGCTGCTGGAGCGCGGCCACGACCTCGCCGAGGACGCCGGGCTGCCGTGGCTGCTGCCCGGTGTGAAGACGCTCTCCTACGCCGTGAACATGGCGGCCGTGCGCCATGCCCGCAGCCGGGGCGCGCAGGACGCGGTGTTCGTGACGACCACGGACCGCCGGATCCTGGAGGGCGCCACGTCCTCCGTGGTCTGCGCCCGCGTCCGGGACGGCGACGCCGCTCCCACCCTGCTCACGCCCGAACCGTCCCGCGGCGTTCTCCCGGGCACCTCCCAGGCCCGGATCTTCGACGCCGCCCGGCGCCACGGCTGGGGTGTGGACTACGGACCCCTGCACCCCGAGGACCTCCTGACGGCGAGCGCCGTGTGGCTCACGTCCTCCGTGCGCCTGGCCGCACCCGTGACCTCGGTGGACGGTCACCCGGTGCCCACGGACGAGCGGCTCACGCGGACGCTCACGGACTTCCTGGTGGGCGCCTGATGCGGCTCGGCCCGCCGCTCACTGCCAGATGAACCGGTGCGTGCCCAGGGACATCGACACCGCCAGTGCCCCCACGGCGGTCAGCACCACGGCGGCGCCCACGAGCACGTCCACGCGGCCGTAGTGCAGCGTGCGCGCCCACGTGCGCGGGCCCGCGCCGAAGCCGCGGGCCTCCATGGTCATGGCGAGCCGCGTGGCCCGGCGCAGGGACTGCACGAGCAGCGTGAAGGCCTGGCCGCCGAACTCCCGCAGCGCGTTCCACGGTCCGCGTCCGCCGCCGGCCCCACGGGCCCGGCGGGCCGCCGCGAGCACACCCCACTCGGTGACCATGACCTCCACGAGTCGCAGGGCGGCGAGTGCCGCGAGCACGAACCGCGCGGGCAGCCGGAGCGTCTGCGCGAGACCGTCCGCGAGGTCCGTGGGATCGGTGGTCAGCAGCACGGTGATCCCGGGCAGAGCGATGGCCAGTCCGCGCAGGGCGATCGCGGCACCGGCCGCCAGCGACCCGGTGGTGATGCTCACCCACCCCACGTGCAGCAGCACGGGACCGCCCGCGGTGGAGAGCATCGCGGTGCCCCAGCCGCTGATCACGGCGGCCAGCACGACGGGCCACAGGGTGGTGAGAAGCCGCCACGGGCCCAGCCCCACGCCCGCGAGCAGCACGAGCTGGCCCGCGAGCGCCACGGCGTTGGTGACCGGGTCCGCGCTCACCACGATCACCAGGGTGATCAGCAGCGCCCCCAGCAGCTTGACCACGGGGTTGGCGCGCGCCAGGAACCCGGTGCGGGGCGCAAACATAGACGGTGCGGTGACGGTGCTCATGCGCCCAGCTCCAGTTCCTCGGCCGCGAGGGCGTCGATCAGGTCGCGGTCGTGGGTCACCGCGACCACCGCGGTTCCCCGGTCCAGCTCCGTGACGAGGAGGTCCACGAGCTCCTGCCACGTCCGCGCGTCCTGGCCGAACGTGGGTTCGTCCAGGATGAGCACGTCCGGCGCGGCCGCGAGCACCGTGGCCACGGACAGCCGCCGCTTCTGCCCCCCGGAGAGCGTGAAGGGGTTGGCGTCCGCGAGGTCCGCCAGGCGGAGGCGGTGCAATAGCTCTGCCACGCGAGCGGCGTCGTCCTCCGTCGCGGGCGGATCCGTGCGGTGCGCGACGCCGGCCCGGCGGCGCAGCTGCTCGGGACCGAACTCGAGCTCCTGCCGCACGGTGGGGCGCAGGAACTGGTGCTCGGGGTGCTGGAACACCGTGCCCACGCGGGCGACGAGCTCGCCGCCGTCCCACAGGGAGGGGTCCCGGGGGGCGTCCCCCGCCAGCCGGGCGCTGGCCCGGACCGTGCCGCGCACGGGCACGAGCAGCCCCGCGAGGGTCAGCGCCAGGGTGGACTTGCCCGCCCCGTTCACCCCGGTCACGGCCAGCGCGCGCCCCGCGCGCACGTCCAGCGAGATGTTCTCCGCGGCCACCGGCACGTCCGGCACGGCTGCGGGCTCCGGGGCCTCCTGTCCACGCCGCCACGCCGCCCGCGCACGACGTCGCCTGCGCGCCACCGCGCGCCGTGTGGGCTGCACGCGCGAGACCGCGAGGTCCCGCGCGCTCAGCAGCACCGCGCCGTCGGACGCCGCAGGGGTCGCAGCCGCGGTCGCAGTTGCAGTTGCAGTTGCAGTGACAGGAACTGTGGCAGGGGCCTCGACGGACGGGGCACGGGAGGCTGGGCCGGTGCCGGTGCCGGTGGCGGGGGCACGGCTGTCCGAGCGGTGCGCCGGCGGACGGGTCTCGGGGACCCAGCCGGGAACCCACGTGCCCTGCTCCTGCAGCAGGGCGCGGGCCTCGTGGAGGGTCTCGTGCGTGGGCCCGTCGAAGGCCACGCGGCCGTGCTCGTCCAGCACCACGACACGGTCCACCACGGATTCCCACAGGGCCACGCGGTGCTCCACGACCACCAGGGTGATCCCCTCGTCCCGCACGGCCCGGGCCACGGCGCCGCACAGCTCCTGGGCGCCCTGCCCGTCCACGCTCGCGGTGGGCTCGTCCAGCAGCAGCAGGCGCGGACGCATCGCGAGCACACCGGCGAGCGCGAGGCGCTGCTTCTGCCCGCCGGACAGCGCGGTGGTGGGGTGCTCGAGCGGCAGGTCCAGCCCCACGCGCTCCAGTGCGTCCCGCACGCGCGGCCAGATCTGCTCGCGTGGCACGGCCAGGTTCTCCAGCCCGAAGGCGACGTCGTCCCCCACGCGTGAGAGCACCACCTGCGTCTCGGGGTCCTGGTGCATGAACCCGACGGCGCCCCGGGCGTCCCGGGGGTCCGCCCCGTCCACGAGCACCTCGCCCGAGCCGGACTGGCCGTCCGGGTCCTGCTCCACCCCGGCGAGCGCCTGCAGCAGGGTGGACTTGCCCGCCCCCGAGGGGCCCAACAGCAGCACCCGCTCCCCCGGTGCCACGGTGGTGGTGACCTCGCTGAGGCTCGCGTCCTGCCGGCCGGGGTAGTGCCAGCCGAAACGGCGAAGCTCCACCGCCGCACCCGCGGGGACGGGCCCCGCCGCCGTCATCGGCGCGCGGCCCCGGACGCGAGGGCGCCCAGCACCCCGGTGGCCTGCAGCGCCCGCACCACGAACCACATCAGCGCGCCGGCGATCACGGCGCCGGAGAGCGTGGTGAGAACGGCGTAGACCACCTTCTGGTCCGTGGCCCACTCGTAGTTGTACATGATGTCCTCGCTCACACCGAGGAACAGCCCGGAGACGGCCCCGCCGAGGGTCGCGACCAGCAGCCCGAAGCGCCGGTACCCGGTGAGCAGGAACACGAGCTCCACGCCCAGGCCCTGCACGAGGCCCGAGATCACCACGGTCCAGCCGAAGTGCGTGCCCAGGAAGCCCTCCAGCACGGCGGCCAGCAACTCGCAGAACAGTGCGGCGCCGGGCTTGCGGATGATCAGCGCGCCGAGGGTGCCCGCCACGAGCCAGCCGCCCGAGATGAGACCGGCCGAGGGCGGGTACGCCACGGCGCTCGTGGCGACCACGGGGTACAGCAGGTTGGACCACATCCAGAAGATCACTGCGCACACCGCCGCCAGGACGGCGGCCACCACGATGTCCACCACCCGCCACGACTGCGTGCGGGGCCCCCGGCCCGGGGACGTGCGTGCGGTGGTGCTGCGTACCTGCGTCATGAAGATCCTCCTGAAGACTCCAGGAGGGGAGGGACTGCGGACGCCCGTGCGTCCGTGCCCCTGAGATGCTCGACTCCCTAGCGCCGGTATGAACCGGATCAGGTTCGAGGGTCTGCGCTCGCGCGCACTCTCAGCGCCGCTGCGGCGCTCCCCTGTCGTTGAGCCCCCAGTCTAGACGACGCGCAGCCGGGTACGCGGGGTACCCGGCCGTGCGGCGTCGTGCGGTGCGGGCCGTAGCCCGGGGGCCGCGGTCACGCGGATCAGATCTCGGTCTGCGAGGTCTTCGCGGAGTCGTTGTCCTCGGACTGCATCTTGGCCACCTGGCGGGAGATGCCCACCTTGATGACGGTGCCCACCAGGCCCGTGAGCAGGGACCAGAGGATGATGTCCCGCCAGGCCTCGTCCTCGTCCGGGTTCTTGGCGGGGGGCTCGTTGCCCGTGACCTTCTTCCAGACCACGGTCAGCGCCTTGTTGGACAGGGCCACACCGCCCAGGGAAGCGGCCGTGCCGAGCAGGTCCATCGCCTTGTTCATGGGTTTCTCCTTGGTTCTCGTGAGTGCCGCCGGCGCAGGGTGGGCGACGGCGTCGTGTTCCTACCCCAGCATACGAACCTCGGCGCGTGGCCGGGGACACCGCTGCGGGGGAGGCGGCAGGATGCCACCCTCAGCCGGACTCGTCCCCGGCGCGCGCCACGACGTCCCGCAGCTCGTCCGCCACGAGGTTCTCCTCGTGCAGGTGCTTGGAACGGTACGCGGCGCGGCCCACCATGTGCGCGGACACCGGAACGGTCAGCAGCTGGAAGATCCACGCGAGGACCAGCAGCGGGACCATCCGGGGCTCTCCGCTCTCCAGTGCCACCGCAGTGAGCAGCAGGAGCAGCCCGAAGACCTGGGGCTTGGTCCCCGCGTGCATGCGCGAGAGCAGGTCGGGGAAGCGCACCAGACCCACCGCGGCCGCCAGGGACATGAAGGATCCCACCACCAGGCACACGAGCGCCACGACGTCCACCACGGTCTGCCAGTTCACGAGCGGTCCAGTCCCACGTTGCGCGCGACCGTCACGGAGCCCAGGAAGCCCACGAGGGAGACGATCACCAGCAGCACGATGTTGTCGGTGTGGTGGTGGTAGACCATCTCCACGGCGAGCGCCGCGCCCACGATGGCGAGCAGCACGTCCGTGGCGATGACCCGGTCCAGCAGCGAGGGCCCCTTGGCCAGGCGGTAGAGGGTGCCCGCGGCGGCGAGCGCCAGGATGACGCCGCACACCCACACGGCCACGTCGAACACGGTCATGAGCGCTCCTCTCCTGGGCCGTCCCCGGCCTCCTGCATGTTCTCGGTGGGGGACTCCACCGCGCCCGAGGCCTCCGTGCGCCCCGGGTCCCCCTTCACGGGCAGCAGCGCGAGGTCCTCCCGGGAGCCCATGATCCGGATCCAGGCCGCCTCGGTGTCCAGGACGGAGCGGCGGAAGGCCTCCGCGTGCGCCGGTGTGGCGATGTTCAGGACGTGGAAGTAGAGGATGCCGTTCCCCCGGTCCACCTCCACCACGAGGGACCCGGGGATCAGCGCCATGGTGTGCCCCACGGCGGTCATCAGGAGGTCGTTGTTCTGGCGCAGCCGGATCCCCAGCACGGCGTTGCGCACCCGGGGTCCCTTCCGCAGGGCCACCAGGAACACCACCAGGCTGGCCTTGGCCACCTGCCAGACGAACGTGACCACGAACAGCGCGAAGTGCACCACGTTGAACCTGCCCGAGAGCCGGACGGGTGGCAGCACCAGCAGGCGCGTGACCAGCAGGGCCAGGATCAGCCCGAAGACCAGGTTGCCGGGGCTCCAGTCCCCCCACAGTGCGCCCCAGACCACCACGAGCCACAGGATGAGGGGCAGCTCGGCGCGCAGGGAGTTGCGGGACTGCCGGCGGACGGCGGACGTGCTCACGGGGCCTCCTCGCTCACGCCACCCTCGCCCACGGGGGCGAGCACGGCCTCGGTGTAGCGGTCGGGGTGCACGAGGTTGTCGGCGGCGCTGCCCGCGAGGTCGAAGAGCGGCCCCGCGAGGACGGTGAGGGCCACGCCCACCGCCACGAGCGCCGTCGTGGCACCCACCATGGTCTTGGGGAGCAGGACCACGGGGGCCGCGCCCGAGAACCTGCTGCCGGGCTTGCCCGCGACCACCCGCGAGGTGCGCGGCCGGTGGCCCTGCGCCGTGGTGGCGCGCAGCACGGGGTCCGGGTACTCGGCGTCGTCCACGCGGCGCAGGAACACGCGGTTCCACACGCGCACCAGTGCCATGAGCGTGAGCAGCGAGACCAGGACGGACACCCCCACCAGGAGGTAGTCCAGCCACGTGCCGCTGCTGATGCCCGCCTCGAGCAGACCCACCTTGCCCAGGAACCCGGAGAACGGGGGGATCCCCCCGAGGTTCAGCGCCGGGATCAGGTAGAGCACTCCCAGCAGGGGCGAGATCTTCAGCAGCCCCGCGAGCCGGTCCACGTTGGTGGAGCCGCCGCGCCGCTCGATCAGCCCCGCCACGAGGAACAGACTGGTCTGGATCACGATGTGGTGCGCGATGTAGTAGACCACCGCGGCCAGCGCCTGCGGGGTGCCCACCGCGATGCCGAAGATCATGTAGCCGATGTGGCTGATGAGCGTGAACGAGAGCATGCGCTTGATGTCGATCTGGGCGAGAGCACCCAGGATGCCCACCAGCATGGTCAGCAGGGCCACCCACATGAGCAGGTCGTTGATCTGGCGTCCCGGGAACAGCAGGGTCTCGGTGCGGATGATCGAGTAGACGCCCACCTTGGTCAGCAGTCCCGCGAACACCGCGGTCACGGGAGCGGACGCCGTGGGGTAGGAGTCCGGCAGCCAGAAGGAGAGCGGGAAGACCGCCGCCTTGACCCCGAAGGCGATGAGCAGCATCAGGTGCAGCTGCATCTGCGTGCCCTGCGGCAGGTCCGCGAGCTTCACGGAGAGGTCCGCCATGTTCACGGTTCCCGTGGCGCCGTAGATCATCCCGAGCGAGATCAGGAACAGGATCGAGGAGATCACCGAGACCACCACGTACGTGACGCCCGCCCGGATGCGCTGCGCCGTGCCACCCATGGTGAGCAGCACGTAGGACGCGGTCAGCAGGATCTCGAATCCCACGTAGAGGTTGAAGAGGTCCCCCGCGAGGAACGCGTTGGACACCCCGGCCACGAGCAGCAGGAACGTGGGGTAGAAGATCGAGATGGGGCCCTCGTCGTCCCCGCCGGCCACACCCTCGCTCACCGCGTAGACGAGCACCGTGAGGGAGACGACCACCGAGACCACGAGCATCAGGGCGGAGAGCTGGTCCACCACCATCACGATTCCGTACGGCGCGGCCCAGCCCCCCAGGTGCACGGCCTGCGGCCCCTGGTTCCACACGTCCGCGAGCATGAGCGCGTTGAGCACGAGCGTGAGCACCATGGTGCCCACGGTGACGGTGCGCTGGAGCCTGTTGCGGTGGACCACCACGAAGTTCACGGCCGCGCCCACGAACGGGATCAGCACGGCGAGCGGTGCGAGCTGCGCTAGATCAGTGCTCATGGGTGCTCCTCCCGTCGTCCCGCTGCCGCTTCTCGACCCTGTGGTGACCCGGCGACTCCGTGGCCTCCTCGGCGTTGTGCCGGGACGGGGTGAACCGCGCGTCACCGTGGCTGAACTCGGAGGTGTCCTGCGGCATGGCGTCGTCGTCCTCGGCGTCGTAGGAGGACTGCTGGGCCACGCGACGGTCCTCGAGGTCGTCCTGGATCTCGTCCCGGCGGGCGAGGACCCACGAGCGCCAGATCATGCTCAGCAGGAACGCGGTGGTGGCCAGCGAGATCACGATCGACGTGAGCACGAGCGCCTGCGGCAGGGGGTCCGAGTACTCTGAGCCGCCCAGTGATTTGTCGTAGAGCGGCGCGGCGCCGGGCACTCCGCTCGTGTGCAGGATCAGCAGGTTCGCACCGTTGGTGAGCAGCATGAGCCCCAGCAGGACGCGGGTGAGGGAGCGCTCCAGCAGGAGGTAGACCCCCACGGAGAACAGCACGCCCATCACCACGAGCATGGTCAGGTTCACGGTCACTGCCGCACCTCCGAGACTTCGTCGCCGGAGACCATGGAGCCCTCCGGGACATCGGGATCGTCGGAACGCCGGGCGGTCATCGTGGCCCCGCTGCGGGTCAGGCGGATCCTGGAGCCACGGCCCGAGCGCTGCCTCTCCCGGTCCACGGCGGAGCGCTCGATCCGCTCGTCGATGCGGCCGCCCAGGGAGCGCAGGATGTCCAGCACCAGGCCCACCACGATCAGGTACACGCCCACGTCGAAGATCAGGGCCGTGACGAACTTGACGTGTCCGAACAGCGGCAGGTCCCACTCGAACGTGTGGCTCTCCATCACCGCCCCGCCGAAGAGCACGGGCGCCACGGCGTAGAGGGAGGCGATGCCCAGACCGGCCCCGAGCATCCAGCCCGCGTTGACGGGAGTGGCCCGCTCGAGCTCGTAGCGGCCGCCGGCCAGGTAGCGCAGGGTCAGGGCGAGCGAGGCCATGAGACCGCCGGCGAATCCACCCCCGGGGTCGTTGTGCCCGGCGAGCAGCAGGTACAGGGAGACGATCATGAACGTGTGGAACAGCAGCCGGGCGACCACCTCGAACACGATGGAGCGCCGTTCCGGTGCCAGGGTGCGTCCGGCCAGCAGGAACGGGTCTGCATCCGGGCGGGACGTGAAGCGCCGGGCCACCTCGATCTCCTGGGTCCTGGCCTGCGGCGAGTGGGCCGCGGAGTCCGCGCCCCGCAGGGCCTTGAGTTGACGCGAGTCCAGCAGGTGGCGCTCGCTGCGCAACCGGTCCCCTCGGCCCTTCACGAAGATCAGGGAGGCGATGCCGGTGGCCGCCACGGTCAGCACGGAGATCTCCCCCATGGTGTCCCACGCGCGGATGTCCACGAGGATCACGTTGACCACGTTCTCCCCGTGACCCAGCTCGTATGCCATCCGGGGCATGTCCAGGGAGATCCGCTCGGCCGTGCGGGAGGACAGGGAGAACACCGCGAGGGCCATCATGAACAGCCCGAAGACCACGGCGAACACGGCCCGGAACACACGGTGGCCGGCTTTGCGCCGGTTCCACAGGGGGCCGGGCAGGGAGCGCAGGGCCAGCACGAAGGCCACCAGGGAGATGGTCTCCACGAGCATCTGGGTCAGGGCCAGGTCCGGCGCGCCGTGCAGCGCGAACATCAGGGCCAGGCCGTAGCCGGTCACGGATACCAGCAGCACGGCCAGGAACCGCTTGCCGGCCGTGAGCGCCAGCAGGGCGGCGGCGACCATCACGATCCCGGTGACCACCTGCGCCGGCGAGTCCCCGTACCGGAACCCGGCCAGCGGCGGGGTCTCGTACCAGAACAGCGCCACGAGCGGCACCACGATCGCGGTCACGAGGATCACGGACAGGTAGAACATGAGCGAACCGCGCTGGGTGCGGCCGGTGAGCCACACGGCCACGATGTCCAGCACGTTGATGATCCGGCGGTACACGTAGTCCCCGGTGGGCAGGGACGGCAGCCGCTTCTGGAGCTCGGAGACCGGGCGCCGGGCCGCGTGCAGCAGCGCGCCCGCCGCGATGATCAGGGCGGAGAGCCCGAGCGCCGGGGTGAGTCCGTGCCACAGCTCGAGGTGGACGTGAGCGTCCTCCGCGTGCGGGAACAGCTCCTGGTAGGGAGCGATGCCCGCCTCCAGCGGTGCAGGGTGCAGCCCCAGCACCACGGTGGCGGCCGCCAGGACCATGGGGGCCAGGAGGAACCCCCAGGGCGCGGGCGTGAACTCGCTGATCACGGACTGGCCGTCCGGAGCGGCGTCGAGCTCGGAGAAGCGGGCGGACTTGCGGGCGAAACCGCCCCACAGGAAGCGGGCGCTGTAGGCGAACGTGAGCACGGAACCCACCACGGCGCACACGAGTGCCGCGAGACCCGCCGGCTCGGAGACCTCCTCGAGGAAGGCCGTGATCACGGCCTCCTTGGCCACGAAACCCAGCAGCGGGGGAAGGCCCGCCATGGACGCGGCACCGATCACGGCCACCGTGAACAGCTTGGGGGCCTGACGCCCCACCCCGGACAGCCTGCGGATGTCACGGGTGCCGGCCTGGTGGTCGATCACGCCCACGCTCAGGAACAGCGTGGCCTTGAACAGCCCGTGGGCCATGACCATGCCCATGCCCGCCATGGCGGTGTCCGGGGTGCCGAAGGCGACCACGGACGTGATGAAGCCCAGCTGGCTCACCGTGCCGTAGGCGAGGATGAGCTTGAGGTCGTACTGCCGCAGCGCCACCCAGCCGCCGAAGACCATGGTCCCCAGGCCCAGCGTGAGGGTCACGGGCAGCCAGTACGTGGTCCCGGAGAACCCCGGGGCCAGCCGCGCCACCAGGTAGATGCCTGCCTTCACCATGGCCGCGGCGTGCAGGTAGGCGGACACGGGGGTGGGCGCGGCCATGGCTGCGGGGAGCCAGAAGTGGGTGGGGAACAGCGCGGACTTGGTCACCACGCCCGCGAGCACGAGCACCACGGCCACGTCCACGGTGGTGGAGCCCAGCATCTCGGGGGCCGCCTCCAGCACGCCCGAGATCCGGTAGGTCCCCGCCTCGTGCCCGAGCATCAGCAGCCCCACGAGCATCGCGAGCCCGCCCGCGGTGGTGATCACGAGCGCCTGCAGCGCGGCACGGCGCGCGGCGAGCTTGGTGCGGGAGTAGGAGATCAGCAGGAAGGAGAGCACCGAGGTGATCTCCCAGAAGATGAACAGCACCATGAGGTCGTCCGCGGTGACCAGCCCGAACATCGCACCGGCGAAGGCCACGAGCTGCGCCGCGAAGGGGCCGATGCCCTCGGCGTCCGCCTTGAAGTAGCGCGCGCAGTACGCGAGCACCAGGGTCCCCACACCCAGCACCAGCAGGCACATCATGTAGGCCAGCGCGTCCATGCGGAAGGACAGGGTGATGTCCAGCTGGGGGATCCACTCGAAGGTGGTGGACCAGGCGCCCTCGGGGCCGTAGACGCGGGACGTGCTGAGGCAGAGCCACACGAGGCCCGCCAGCGGCGCCAGGGCCACCACGTAGAACCCCGAGCGACCGGTGCGCCGGATGATCGAGGGTGCGAGCAGCGCGGCGATCCCGTGGAGGAGCAGCACCGGGATCATGGATCCTGCCTTTCGGGCCGCTGGGAACGCCCCGTGCCCCGGGCAGGGCGCAGTGGCGGTCGAGGGGAAGTGGGGAGGGCGAGCAGAGACCCCATCGTAACAAAGCAGACTGTTGACACGTCCCCGCCCCTTCCGCCGGGGGCGGTTCGCGCGCCCGGGTGCTGATGTGGTGCCTCTGGGACACGGGCACCTCCGCCTACAACTCCGTGATGCTCACGTTCGTGTTCACGGTCTACCTCACGAGCTCGGCGTTCGGCTCCCCCGAGTACACCTCCACGGTGCTCAGCGCCGCCATGGCGGTGGCGGGGTTCGTGATCGCCCTGACCGCTCCGATCGTGGGCCAGCGCGGGGACACCCCGCGCTCCCGCGCGCGCTTCCTCACGGTCAACTCGTGGGTGCTCGTGCTGTGCACGGGCCTCGCGTTCCTCACGCGCCCGGAACCCGCGTACCTCTACCTGGGCGTGGGCCTCGTGGCCGTGGGCAGTGTGGCCCAGGAGTTCGCCACGGTGGGCTACAACTCCATGCTCCCCGCCCTCGCCGGCCCCGCACGCATGGGCAAGGTCTCCGGCTGGGGCTGGGGCGCGGGCTACGTGGGCGGGATCTTCGCGCTGGCCTTCGTGCTCTTCGGCTTCGTCACACCCGGCTTCCTCGGCATTCCCACGGACGACGCCCTGAACTACCGCGCCGTGGCCCTGTTCAGCGCCGTCTGGATCCTGGTCTTCTCCCTCCCCCTCATGGTCACCGCCCGTTCCATGCCGTTCCGATCATACGACGGCGCCGTGCACGGGCCCTCCCCCGCGGCCCCTCCCACCCTGGGGGGACTCGCGGGCCCGCCGCTGCCCGCCCCCGAGGCGCCCGCGCACCGCGGGGGGATCCTCGGGGCCTACCGCGAGCTGTTCGCCACGATCGCCTCGCTGTGGCGGGTCTGCCGCGCCACCGTGTTCTTCCTGCTCTCCTCCGCCGTCTACCGGGACGGGCTCGCCGGCGTCTTCACGTTCGGCGGGGTGCTCGCGGCCGGCACCTTCGGCTTCTCCCTCACGGAGGTCATCGTCTTCGCCGTCGCGGCGAACCTCATCGCGGCCCTCGGCGCGTTCGTGGGCGGCGCGCTCGACGACGCCCTGGGCCCCCGGGCGGTCATCACCGGTTCCCTCGTGGGCATCATGGTGGCCGGCGTGGTGCTGCTGTTCTGGACCGGCAAGCCCGCGTTCTGGGTGTGCGGGCTGGCTCTGTGCCTGTTCGTGGGACCGGCCCAGGCGGCGTCGCGCACGTACCTGGGGCGGCTCATCCCGCCCGGGCGGGACGGCGAGATCTACGGGCTGTACGCCACCACGGGACGCGCCGTGAGCTTCATGGCGCCGGGACTGTTCGGGCTGTTCGTCTCTCTGCTGGGGGCCCAGATCTGGGGGATCCTGGGCATCCTGGTGGTGGTGGGCGTGGGGCTCGCGCTGCTGCTGCTCACGCCCAGGCCGCCGGAGGGGCTGACCACCACCCGCGTGTGACGCGGCGTGGCTACTCGATGACCGTGCGGTGGAAGTTCACGTGGCTGCGCGAGGCCGTGGGGCCGCGCTGACCCTGGTACCGGTTGCCGTACGCGCCGCTGCCGTAGGGGTGCTCCGCGGCGGAGGAGAGCTGGAAGAAGCACAGCTGCCCCACCTTGGAGCCCGGCCACAGCTTGATCGGCAGGGTGGCCATGTTGGACAGCTCCAGGGTCACGTGGCCGAAGAAGCCGGGGTCGATGAACCCCGCCGTGGAGTGCGTGAGCAGGCCCAGCCGCCCCAGGGAGGACTTCCCCTCGAGGCGCGCCGCCACGTCCTCCGGCAGGGTGACCTTCTCGTAGGTGGCCCCCAGCACGAACTCCCCGGGGTGCAGCACGAACGGCTCGTCCGGGGCCACCTCCACGAGCCGCGTCAGCCCGGGCTGCTCCTGCTCGGGGTCGATGTGCGCGTACTTGTGGTTGTCGAAGAGCCGGAACCAGCGGTCCAGGCGCACGTCCACGCTCGCGGGCTGGATCATGGCCGGGTCGTACGGCTCCAGGCGCACGCGTCCGGAGTCCAGCTGGCGGCGGATGTCGCGGTCGGAGATGAGCACGTGACCACGGTAGTCCACGGCCGGGGCGGATCGGCGGGGCGGCGCATCGTGTTGTACAGTGGTGGGCGTTCCATCGGGTGCCGGTTTCGAGCCGACGCCGTGACGGAGCAGTGCGGCTGTAGCTCAATGGTAGAGCGCACGCTTCCCAAGCCTGATACGCGGGTTCGATTCCCGTCAGCCGCTCCACGCACCACGCCCCGGGCACCCGCAGAGGTCCCGGGGCGTTTGCGTGCCGGACCCCGTGCCGTTGGGCGCCCCGCCCCGCTGCACTCCTCGGCGGCCAGCACCCGCCATGGAACCGGACCACACCTCGCACCAGGAGCACCCATGCTGCGCACCATGTTCACCGGCAAGATCCACCGCGCCACCGTGACCCAGGCGGACCTGCACTACGTGGGGTCCGTGACCGTGGACCAGGACCTGCTGGACGCCGCGAACATCCTCCCGGGAGAGCTCGTCTCCATCGTGGACATCACCAACGGCGCCCGGCTGGAGACCTACACGATCGCCGGAGAGCGCGGCAGCGGCGTGCTGGGCATCAACGGCGCCGCCGCGCACCTGGTGCACCCCGGGGACCTCGTGATCCTGATCGCCTACGCCCTCATGGACACCGCTGAGGCCCGTTCCCACGAACCCCACGTGGTGCACGTGGACGAGCGCAACCGGATCGTGGCCCTGGGCTCGGACCCGGCGGACGCGGTGGTCGGGGACATGGTGCGCCCGCCGCACGCCCGGGACCACGACGCCGCCCGGGAGGACTCCGCCGTCGACGGCGTCTGACGCGCCGCTCACCCTGCGGGCCGGGACCCGCGGTCCGGTGTTCCCGTGCCCAGGGCCCGGCCCCCTCCCCGGGGCCGCTCGTGGCAGACCACCGACCAGCACCGCCGACCCGAGGAGCGCGTCCATGGCAGGTGTGCTGTCCGGCTTCTTCATCGTGTGGGCCGTGATCGGGCTGGGATACCTGGTGGGACGCACGGGGGTGCTCGGCGCGGACGCCCAGCAGGTGCTGTCCCGGCTGGCGTTCTACGTGGGCTCCCCGCCGCTGCTGTTCACCACGCTGGCCCAGGCGGACGTCCGCCACGTCTTCTCCGCTCCGCTCCTGGTGGCCGCGGGGTCCGCATGGCTCACGATGCTCGCGTACGGGCTGCTCTCCCGGTTCGTGCTCGCACGGGACGCCTCCACCGTGGTCATGGGCGCGCAGGCCGCCGGGCAGGTCAACGCGGCGAACCTCGGGATCCCCATCGCGCTGTTCGTGCTGGGGGACGCCTCCCGGGTGGCACCCGTGATGCTGTTCCAGCTGGCGCTGAACACACCTCTGTACCTGACCGTGATGGACACGCTCACGGGCGGGCACCGGCCCACCGTGGGCTCCGTGCTGCGCGGCATCGGGAGCAATCCGCTGATCGTGGGCTCGGCCCTCGGCATCATGTCCTCCACCACGGCCCTGACCCCGCCGGACCTCGTGATGGAACCCGTGCGGATCGTGGCCGGCGCCGCCGTGCCCGCCATGCTGATCGCCTTCGGCATCTCCCTCGTGGGCACCCGCCCCCTCTCCGTGCGCGGCGCCCGCGCGGACACGCTCCTGGCCACGGGCGCCAAGGTGGTGCTCCACCCCCTGCTGGCCCTCGTGCTCGCACGGGTGCTCGGGCTCGAGGGGTCGGCTCTGTACGCGGCCGTGGTCATGGGATCGCTGCCCACGGCGCAGAACCTCTACGTGGCGGCCGTGCGCTACGACCGCGCCACCACGGTGTGCCGCGACACCGTCCTGCTCACCACCGTGACCTCCGTGCTGAGCATGACGGTGGTCGCTGTCTTCCTGTCCTGAGCGCCGAGTCACACGGCAGACGTGACGCACACCACCCGTAGACTGTGCAGATGCTGAATCGACCGGGATTCGCAGCGGATGCCCGGACGGATCCGGTCAGCACATGCGCTCTCCAGGGGAGGAACCACTGTGAAGTCCACTCACCACTCACGCAGGGCCGGGACACCGCGCGCCGTCCGCAGCGTCGCGGCCGTCGCGGCCGCGTCCGCGCTGCTGCTCACGGGGTGCAGCGGCGGGGAGTCCGGCCCGCCCACCCTCACGTGGTACATCAACCCGGACGACGGCGGTCAGGCCGTCATCGCGCAGGACTGCTCGGAGGCCTCGGGCGGCAAGTACACCATCCAGACCTCCCTGCTGCCGCGTGACGCCTCCTCGCAGCGCGAGCAGCTCGCCCGCCGCCTCGCCGCCGGGGACTCCTCCATGGACATCATGAGCCTGGCCCCGCCGTTCGTGCCCGAGCTCGCGGAGCCGGGCTTCCTGGCCAAGCCGCCCCAGGACGTCGTGTCGGCCACCACGCAGGACACTCTCGAGGGCCCCCTCAAGGGAGCCACGTGGAACGGCGAGCTCGTGGCCGTGCCCTTCTGGGCCAACACGCAGCTGCTGTGGTACCGCGAGTCCGTGGCGAAGGCCGCGGGCCTGGACATGTCCCAGCCCGTCACGTGGGACCAGATCATCAAGGCCGCCCAGTCCCAGGACAAGCACCTGGGCGTGCAGGGCATCCGCGGGGAGTCCATGTCCGTGTGGGTCAACGGCCTCGTGGAGTCCGGTGGCGGGCACATCGTCACCGACGGCGAGAAGGGCCAGGACGCGCAGGTCAACCTGGACTCCGAGCAGGGCCGCAAGGCCGCGGAGATCATCGGCACCATCGGCAAGGACGGCCTGGGCGGACCGGGCCTGGCCACCCAGGACGAGAACGCCTCCATGATCCAGTTCCAGGGGGACAAGGGCTCGTTCATGGTCAACTGGCCCTTCATCTACTCCGCCTCCCAGAGTGCTGTGAAGGAAGGCTCCCTGGACCAGTCCGTGGTGGACGACATCAAGTGGACCACGTGGCCCCGCGTGAACGCCGACACCCCGTCCGCTCCCCCGCTCGGCGGCATCAACCTGGGCGTGGGTGCCTCCTCGCAGCACCAGGACCTCGCGTGGGACGCCGTGCAGTGCATCGTCTCCTCCGAGCACCAGGCGCAGTACTTCGCCACCAACGGCAACCCGCCGTCCTCCGCGAAGGCGTTCGACGACCCCGAGGTCAAGAAGGCCTATCCCATGTCCGACACCATCCGGAAGTCCCTCGACGCCGCCAGGCCGCGCCCGCAGACCCCGTACTACAACGAGATCTCCACGGCCATCCAGCAGAACTGGACCCCGCCCGGCGACGTCACTGAGGACACCCCTCGTGAGACCACCGAATTCATCAAGGAAGTCCTGAAGGGAGATGCGCTGCTGTGAGTAGCACCGTCGACTCGCGCGCTCGCGCGGCCGCACCGGAGAAGGGCCGGTCCAAGACCCACCTCTCGGACCGGGCCCGCTCGGAGCGGAAACTGGGGTGGCTGCTCGCCGGCCCCGCGTTCGTGATCATGCTCCTGGTCACGCTGTACCCGATCGTCCAGGCCCTGTGGGACTCCCTGTTCTCCTTCCGGCTCACCGCGCCCGGGGACAAGGAGTTCGTGTTCCTGGGCAACTACGCCACCGTGTTCTCGGACCCCGTGTTCTGGCAGGACCTGGGGGTGACCATGCTCATCACCGTGGTCACCGTGCTCGTGGAGCTCGTGCTGGGCCTGGCGCTCGCTCTCGTGATGCACAGCGCCATCAAGGCCACCCGGGGGCTGCTGCGCACCGCCATCCTGGTGCCCTACGGCATCATCACCGTGGTCTCGGCGTTCGCGTGGTTCTACGCGTTCGACATCACCACCGGGTACGTCAACAACTGGCTCTCCTGGCTGCCCGTGATCGGTCCGGACTTCAACTGGTTCGCCTCCGCGGGCCCGTCCCTGACCGTGATCATGGCCTCCGAGATCTGGAAGACCACCCCGTTCATCTCCCTGCTGCTGCTCTCCGGCCTGGCCCAGGTGCCCGGCGAGCTCACGGAGGCCGCCCGTGTGGACGGCGCGTCCTCGTGGCAGCGGCTCACCCGGGTGGTCCTGCCGAACATGAAGGCCGCCATCATGGTGGCCGTGGTGTTCCGTGCGCTGGACGCCTTCCGCATCTTCGACAACATCTTCATCATGACCCAGGGGCAGTACGGCACCGAGACGCTCTCCCTGCTCGCGTACCGCACGTCCATCGGTCGCCTCGAGATCGGCCTGGGCTCGGCCATCTCGGTGATCCTGTTCATCTGCGTGATGATCATCGCGCTCGTGGCCATCAAGGTCTTCAAGGTCGACCTCACCGGTGGCTCTGGGAAGGGGAAGTAACCCGCCATGCTGAGCACGAAACAGAAAATCGGCTGGACCGTCATCTCCGTCCTGGTGCTGGTGTACGCACTGTTCCCGGTGCTGTCCATCCTCATGACCTCGTTCAAGGCCCCCTCGGACCTGACCTCCGGAAAGTTCCTCCCCAGCAAGTTCGTGGGGGAGAACTACGAGCAGATCTTCGTGGGGGATGCCAAGGACCTCTTCCTCCCCGCGCTGCGCAACTCCATCGGCATCTCGCTGATCGCCACGTTCATCGCCGTGGTGCTGGCCACCCTGTGCGCGTACGCCATCGCACGGCTGGACTTCCCCGGCAAGAAGCTGGTGCTGACCACCGCGCTGATGGTCTCCATGTTCCCCGTCATCTCGATCGTCACGCCGCTGTTCAACCTGTGGCGTCAGATCGGGCTGTACGACACCTGGCTCGGCCTGATCATCCCCTACCTGTCCCTGACGCTGCCGATCTCCATCTGGACGCTCACCGCGTTCTTCCAGCAGATCCCGTGGGACCTGGAGCGCGCGGCCCAGGTGGACGGCGCCACCACGTGGCAGGCGTTCCGCAAGGTGATCGTGCCCCTGGCCATGCCGGGTGTGTTCACCACGGCGATCATCGCGTTCTTCATCGCGTGGAACGACTTCGTCTACGGCATCGGCCTGACCTCCACCTCGGCGGCCCGCCCGGTGCCCGCGGCCCTCGCGTTCTTCACCGGCGCCTCGCAGTTCGAGGACCCGGCCGGCGCCATCTCCGCGGCGGCGATCATCGTCACGATTCCCGTGGTGCTCCTCGTGCTGGCGTTCCAGCGCCAGATCGTCTCCGGTTTGACCCAGGGCGCGGTCAAGGGCTGAGCCCGGGCCTCCCCCTTCCACGCTTAGACACAGTTAGGACTGAGAAGACATGGCAGCAATCACCATGGAGCACCTCGTCAAGAAGTACGACGACGGCTTCCCGGCGGTCAACGACATCTCCATCGACATCGCGGACGGCGAGTTCCTGATCCTCGTGGGCCCCTCGGGCTGCGGCAAGTCCACGCTCCTGCGCATGGTCGTGGGCCTGGAGGACATCACCAGCGGTGACCTCAAGATCAACGGCGAGCGCGTCAACGACCGCCAGCCGCGCGACCGCAACCTCTCGATGGTGTTCCAGAACTACGCCCTGTACCCGCACCTGTCGGTGTACGAGAACATCGCGTTCCCGCTGCGCCTGGCCAAGGGCCAGTTCAGCAACGACGAGATCGACCGCAAGGTGCGCGAGGCCGCCGAGACGCTGGACCTCAACGAGCACCTCGAGCGCAAGCCGGCGAACCTCTCGGGTGGTCAGCGCCAGCGCGTGGCCATGGGCCGCGCGATCGTGCGGGACGCGGACGCGTTCCTCTTCGACGAGCCGCTGTCCAACCTGGACGCCAAGCTGCGCGGTCAGATGCGCACGGAGATCGCCCAGCTGCAGCGTCGCATGGGCATCACGTCCCTGTACGTGACGCACGACCAGACCGAGGCCATGACCCTCGGTGACCGCGTGGCCGTGCTCAAGCGCGGTCAGCTGCAGCAGATCGCCTCCCCGCGCGAGCTGTACGAACAGCCCGTCAACCTGTTCGTGGCGGGGTTCATCGGCGCTCCGTCCATGAACTTCATCCCGGCGCGGATCAGCGGCGGGGTGTTCCAGACTCCCATCGGTGACATCGAGGTCCCCGAGCGGGTGCAGGCGAAGCTCTCCGGCGCGCCCGAGCTCGTGCTGCTGGGGCTGCGCCCCGAGCACTTCGAGGACGCCAAGTTCGTGGACGAGGCGAAGGTGGGCCACGGGACCATGTTCGACGCCGAGTTCACCCACACGGAGTGGCTGGGCAACCAGCAGTACGGCTACATCCAGTACGAGCAGGACCAGACCGTGCAGCACAAGCTGAACGAGTTGGCCCAGGAGCTGGACGCGGACGAGATGCCCGCCCAGGTCATCGTGTCCCTGGACGCCTCCTCCCGGATCCGCGGCGGGTCCACCGCCAAGATCTGGCTGGACAGCCGCCGGATGCACGTGTTCAACCCGGAGACCGGCGAGAACCTCACGCGCGACGCCGAGGCCGGCGCCGAGCTGACCCGCGAGGCGAACGAGGAGCGCAAGTCCGAGATCGAGCGCGCCCGTCAGCGGGACGCCTCCCGCGGCGGGCAGAACGCCCACGCGGGAGCCGGGACCGCCACGGCGGGCGTTGCGGTGCACCGCGGCGGGGATGCCGTCACGGGCCGGGAGAGCACCGGGCAGGGCGGCTCCACCGCCCTCTGACCCGCACACGCACCCGAGCTCCCACTGCGGCGAGCACGCGATGACGGCCGGCCCCCTCCGAGGGGACCGGCCGTCGTCGTGCCCGGTAGCGGGCGCGGTGACTGCGGCGGAGACTGCCCGATGACGGCACCGGCGCAGCCTCCCGGGATGTCGCGGCAGCGGATGGCGAGGACGACCCGCGGACGGCGCCGGCGCGGCTCCCGAGGCCGGCGCGGCGGGGTGGCGCGGCGGGGTGGCGCAGCGGTGGCGGCAGGAGCGCTCAGGCCGCGGGCGCGCCGAAGGCCCACCATGCGAGCAGGGCGATCACGGCGAGCAGCGCGAGCGAGGACGTGGCGTAGCGCAGCCGCGGGTACCGCACCCGCCAGGAGACGAGCCGGGGCCAGTGCTCGCTGACCTCGGCGGGGGTGGCGCGGGTGAACTTGACGTGCTCGACGCCGCTGCGCAGCGCGAGGTCCTGCAGCGTCCTCCCGTCCCACACGGTGCCGTCCAGGGCGAGCGCGCAGCGCCCGGACGCGGTGACGAACCACAGCTGCGGGCGCCCGCGCGTCCTGCCCGGTGCGCCGTGGAC
Source organism: Kocuria tytonicola (assembly GCF_003687455.1). Taxonomy (GTDB): domain Bacteria; phylum Actinomycetota; class Actinomycetes; order Actinomycetales; family Micrococcaceae; genus Kocuria; species Kocuria tytonicola. The sequence goes on from NZ_PHOA01000012.1 coordinate 22,429, forward strand.
CGGCAGCAGGTGCTCCACCGTGACCACCTGGGCGATCTGCTCCCGTGCCACGGCGCGGAACCCCACCCACCGGGAGAGCAGCACGTGCCGTGCAGTGAGCACCACGAGGGCCGGGCGGAGGTACGCGTAGGCCGCCAGCAGCCCCAGGAGGGCGAGGAGCGCGAGAGCCGCGGTGACGGGACCCGCGGCGCGGCGGTGGTACAGCAGGGCCACCACGGCGGCCGCGACGCCCAGCGGGGGCAGCGCGGCGGCGATCCTGCGGCCGTAGGAGCCCAGGCGGGGGTGGAACACGTGCTCGGGTGCCCCGTACCGGGAGGGGATCTGTCGGACGGTCTCTGCCATGTGCTGCCTCGCGCGTGCTGGTGCGGTTCCTCGGGGGCCGTGGGCCCGGTGGGTGGTGGTCTTGGGCGAGCGCGGTGAGCTCAGGCGGGCCGGGTCGCTGGGCCCCGGTGGTGCCCGGTGGGTCGCTGGGCCACGGTGGGTGGCACCGGAGCACCGGGGCAGGTGCCCCGCGCCGCCGGGTTCAGCCTAGTGCTCGGGGGACACGCGTCCGGCCCGCGCCCGGGTATCCACTACCGTGGGGAGCCATGGAACGCAGTGATCGCATCGTCAGGGCCGTGGGGGCGTGGTTCTTCCTGATCGTGCTGGCGGTGGCGGCCGCGGCGGTGACCATTGCGCTCGTCAACAAGTACCAGTACGGGCCGGAGACGGATGTCCGCGAGTACTTCCAGGCCCTGCAGGACGGCGACGGCGGCAAGGCCCTCGGTCTGCTGAACGCCCAGGTGCCGGACTCGAACGCGGCGCTGCTGGACGGGGAGGCACTCCGGGAGGCGGGCAGCCACCTGGAGGACGTGCAGGTCTCCACGGTGTCCTCGGACGGGGACCACGCCGTGGTGCGGGCCTCCTACCTGCTGGACGGCCGGGAGGCGTCCTCGGAGTTCAGCCTTCACCCCGCCGAGACCCAGTGGGGGTTCTTCACGGTGTGGGACTTCGACCCCTCCACCCTGCCCACCATGACCGTCTCCATGCCCGGTTCCACGGCCGTGGACATCAACGGTGCCTCCGTGGCGCTGCGCGGCTCGTCCCGCGACTTCGCCGTGTTCTACCCCGGCGTCTACACCGGTTCCTACAGCTCCCCCATGATCAGCGCGGAGCCCCGCGAGGTGGCCGTGAGCGACGAGGACCAGCGCACCACCATGGAGCTCACGGCGGTGCCCTCGGAGCAGCTCAGGCAGCAGGTGGAGGAGCAGGTCCACTCCCACCTGGACGCGTGTGCCTCCCAGGACAGCCTGTACCCGGCCGGCTGCCCGTTCTCCCACGACTTCCCCGGGCGCATCCAGGGCAGGGTCTCGTGGCGCGTCACCGACTACCCCGCACCCGAACCGCGCCTCGGAGGCCCGCACACGGACCAGTGGTCCCTTCCGGACAGCAGGGGCACCGCGCACATCGAGTTCACCGCCGTGGACCTCTACGACGGGCACACCACCAAGGTCTCGAAGGACGTGCCGTTCACGTTCTCCGCCCGGCTCGCGGTCACCGGGGACAAGGCCACGGTTACCCCGAGGTGAGCAGGGAGGGCCTGCGCCCCCGCCGGCCCCAGCCCCGTCCGGCCCTCAGTCCAGTCCGCGCAGCTCCAGCGTGAGCGTGGCGGGGGCTGCCGGGTCCACGGTGAACGGGATCCCCCAGTCCTGCTGGTACAGGTGGCACGCCGCGTGCTCGGGGATCTCGCCGTCCGGGGAGCCGTCGCACGCCGCCGCGCGCGCGGTCACGTGCAGGACCCCCTCCGTGACGCCCTCGGCCAGGCGCAGCGTGCGGGTCAGGCCCTGAGCGGTGCCGCCACCTTCCGCGAGCGCCTCCTCGGGCGAGGACGAGACCTTCAGCTGCGTGGGATCCCCCCACCGGGTGTCGAGCTTCTGTCCCGCCGGTGCCGCGAACCGCACCGCGAGCTCCAGCTCACCGGGAGCCACGGGCGTGCGCCTGCGTTGCATCTGCGCCGCGCCCTCGTCCACGGTCTGCGCCTGCTTGGGCACCGCCACACGCACCAGGCGGTGCGCGTTGGTCTCCACCACCACGAGCGTGGGCTCCTCCTGACCGGTGTCCAGCAGCACGTCCGAGGGCTCCGCGAGTCCGCGCGTGAGCGTCGTCGTCTCCCGCGTGGCCGGGTCGTAGCGGCGCACCGCGCCGTTGTAGGTGTCCGCCACGGCCACGGAGCCGTCCGGGAGCACCGTCACGCCCAGGCAGTGCTGCAGCCGTGCCTCGCCCGCGGGACCGTCCCGGAACCCGAAGTCGAACAGCCCCAGCCCCACGGCCGACTCCACCACGGGTGTCCCCTCCGCGCTGCCGACGCCGCTGTCCCCGGCCGGGTCCGCGGCCTCGCCGCCTCCGGTGGCCGCCTGCGAGAAGCGCACGCTGCGCAGCGCGGAGGACTCGGAGTCCGCGACCCACACGGTGCCGTGCACGTCCTGCACGAGCCCCGAGGGCTGGGCGAACCAGGACTCGTGGGCGGTGCCGTCGCGCAGGCCCTCGTCCCCGGTGCCGGCCAGGACCGCGATCGCGCCGGTGCGCGGGTCGAAGGAGAACAGCTGGTGGGTGCCGGCCATCGCGACCACCAGGGTGTCCGCGGCGTCGGACCACACGAGGTCCCACGGGGAGGACAGCGCCACGTCCGTGGGATCGGTCTCCGGAACGAGGTTGGGGTCCACGCCCCGGGCGCGGGCGTCGTCGAGCAGCCGCTGCACACCGCTGCCCGCGATCGTGCGGACCGAGCCGCTGCCCAGGTCCACGCCGCGCAGCCGGTGGTTCACGGTGTCCGCGACCACGAGGTCGTAGCCCACCGCCGAGCGCACCGCGCCGGGGAGCACGGCAATGCCCTGGGGCTCGTTGAACCGCGCGAGCTCCGGGCCGCCGTCCGCCCAGCCGCGTGCGCCCGAGCCGATGGTGCGGCGCACCGTGGTGAGGTCGGACTCCAGCTGGACCAGGCGGTGGTGACCGGTGTCGCTCACCATGAACGAGCCGTCCGGCAGCGCCACGACCTTGCCGGGGAAGCGCAGGTCCCCCTCGGGCTGGGGGCGGGGCACGTACGGCCCGTCCCCGCGGTGCAGCGTGCCCTTCTCCTCGTGCTCGGCCACGAGCTCCTCCACCAGTGAGGTCAGACCCGCCACGTGGCCCTCGCCGGAGAGGTGCGCCACGATGTAGCCCTCGGGGTCCACCACCACCAGGGTGGGCCACGCGCGCGCCGTGTAGGCGTCCCAGGTCTGCAGGCGGGGGTCGTCCAGCACGGGGTGGGTGATCTCGTAGCGGTCCACCGCGGCCGCCAGCGCGTCCGGGTCCGCTTCGTGCTCGAACTTGGGCGAGTGCACACCCACCGTGACCACCACGTCCCCGTACTTCTCCTCGAGCGGGCGCAGCTCGTCCAGCACGTGCAGGCAGTTGATGCAGCAGAAGGACCAGAAGTCCAGGATCACGATCTTCCCCCGCAGGCCCTGCAGGTCCAGCTCCTGCCCGCCGGTGTTGAGCCAGCCGCGTCCGGTGAGCTCGGAGGCGCGGACGGGAGTGGTCATGCGTGCAGCGGTCAACGGGGGTCCTTCCACGGGGGTGCAGGGGTTCTCTCCCTGCCAACGCTATCCCCGCGCCAGGACTTCCCGCGCACCGCATGACGCCCGGCACACCGCCCCGGGCACCCCCGGGCCAGCTGCGCCGGGACGACGCCGCCGCGTGCCGGAGCGGGCAGGGGGCCCGAGGACGGGGCTGGGCCCCGGAGACGGACCCGTGCGACGTCGTCCTCCGCTGCGGCAGGACGTGGGAGTGGGGCGGGTCAGCGGCGGGGCTCGTCCCGTTCGGCGAGTTCGGCCATCATCGCGTTGTAGGCGCGCAGCTCGGCGTCGTCCGTGCGGTCCGCCTGCCGGTCCACGCGGCGGTTCTCCTTGCTGCCCTCCATGGCCCACAGCACGGCCATGATGACGGCGAGCAGGAACGTGGGGAACTCCCCGATGCCCCACATGAGCATGCCGCCCAGCTGCTGGTCCTCCAGGGCGCCGGGGCCCCACGGGCGGCCCATGTTGCCGAACCACGAGGCCTGCAGCACGGTGGTGAGGCTCATGATGCTGATGCCGATGAAGGCGTGGGCGGCCATGGTGGCCAGCAGCAGCACCAGCCTCATGGGGTAGGTGGGCCGGCGCGGGATGGGGTCGATCCCGATCAGCACGAGCGCGAACATGTACCCCGTGAACAGGAAGTGCACCATCATGAACTCGTGGCCCACGTGGTAGCGCAGGGTGAAGCGGAAGAGGTCCGTGAAGTAGAACAGCACGATCGAGAATGCGAAGTTCGCCGCCGCGAAGATCGGGTGGGTCACGATCTTCCCCCACGTGGAGTGCACGAGGCGCAGGATCCACTCGCGCGGCCCACGCGTCCCGTCCCGGCGGGGCTCCAGTGCCTTGAGAACCACCGTCACGGGCGCGCCGGACACGAGGAACAGGGGCACAATCATCGTGAGGGTCATGTGCTCCACCATGTGGGCGGAGAACAGCACGCGCGCGTAGACGGACACCCCGCCGCACGTGGCGTAGACCAGGGCCGCCAGACCCACGAACCAGGACGCGGTGCGCAGGGGGGACCAGGTGTCGCCGCGCCGCCAGACCGTCACGGCGGACCACAGGTAGACCACGGCCAGGAACACGGCCACGGCCACCCAGAACCAGTCCCAGCGCCACGTGGTGAACCAGCCGGCCACGGTGGGCTCCGGGGGCAGCTCGTACCACGTGAGGATGCGGGCGGGTGAGGCGTCCGGGGACAGTTCCTCCGGGACGGGCGGAGCGGTGCGGCTCAGGGCGGTCGCAATGCCCATGAGCAGGCCCATGAGCACGACCTCCACCACGATCACGCGCCACAGGGTGGCCGTGCGGGAGCGGGAGCCGTCCGCCACACCGGGAATCAGCCACTGCCGGTGCGCGAAGCCCGCGGCCGCGAGCACCAGCGTGAGCACGAGCTTGGTCACCGCGAGCATGCCGTAGGAGGAGGTCAGCTGCTCCCAGGACCCGATCCGCACGGCGGCGTTGATGATCCCGGACAGCACCACCAGGAGGTAGCAGCCCAGCGCCACCACGGAGTAGCGCCGCAGCACCACGGCGAGCAGGGGCTCCGTGCGGGTGGTGCCACCGCGGTGGCTGACCACCGCGGACTCGCGGGCCAGCAGCGGGCCCACCCACACGAGCACGATGATCCCGCCCACCCACAGGCACACGCCCAGCAGGTGCAGGCCCAGGGAGTTCACCGCCCCCATGTGGTCCGCGCCGCCGGCCGCGTGCCCGTTGAGGGCCAGGGCCACGAGCGCCACGAAGGACAGGGCGAGGGTGCAGAAGAGACCGAGCAGGGAGCGCACACCGAACACCAGGGTGGTCACCACCGCGGCCACCATCACCAGCACCGCCTGGGACTGGCCGGTGGAGATGCCGGTGACGTAGTGCAGCAGCTCCTGGGTGTACCCGGCACCCGCGCCGATCCCCGTGCCGGAGACGTCCGAGTAGGTGAAGACCAGCACGGCCACGGCGGCCACCGTCCACACCACGGACGCCGCCTCCACGAGCTGCATCACCGCCCGGAACACGGGGTGCTCGGGCTCCCCCGTCTGCTCCCGGCTGTTGCGCGGGGGCCGGGTGCGGGAGCGGTCCGCGAAGCGCGGCACCACGCCGATGGCCAGCAGCAGACCACCCATGACCACGCTCATGGCGATGTTGTGGACGGTCTCCACCACGGGCAGACCCCACCGCACGAACGTGCCGGGGTCCGCCACCTGCCGGGGAGCCGCCGCACCGCCGTAGACGAGCGCGACCGTCATGCCGATCATCGCAGCCACGAGCACCACCGTGACGGTCCACGGGCTCACGCTCACCCCCGCACCCTTCGAGGGGGCGGGACCCCGGCCCGTGGATCCGGGGGATCCGCCCCCGCGTGCCGGGCGGGAGCCCCTGGTCCGTGCGGTGGTACTCATCGTGGCGCTCCTCCGGCCCGTCGAGTGATCGGTCTGTGCTTCCGGCGTGTCACGCCACCGGGGACGCTGTGCGCTCCGCAGTACGGGCTCACCCGAACAGTGTGTCCCCGATGAACCCTCCGGGCCCGCAACCGGGCGGGATGGCGAACACGGCCGAGCCGATGGGCACCGTCCAGGTGTTCAGCATGTCCAGCTCGTCCAGGCGCTTCTGGATGGGCACGAACTGCCTGCCGGGGTCCGCCTGGTAGGACGCGAAGATGAGTCCGGTGTTCGAGACGCCGCCGGAGACGTCCCCGGACCGGCTGTGTCCGGACGCGTCGCTCACCGCCAGATCATAGTTGTAGACCCTGCGGAAGATCTTCTCGTCCGGGTTCTCGCTCCGGGAGCGTCGCACGTGGCTGTAGGAGGAGATCACCGGGAACCCCAGCGGGCCCTTGGCCCCGAAGTCCGGCTCGTCGTGCTCCTCGCTGCCGGTGAGCGGCGCACCGGTGGAGAGCTTGCGCCCCACGGCGTCCTCCCGGGCCGGGGTGTCGGCCTCGTCCCACGTGTCCAGGTTCATGTGGATGCGGCGGATCACCACGGACGTGCCGTCCTGGATCCAGGGCTCGAACCCGCCCTGCCCGTAGACGACCCTGTCGTGGTCCGGTTCCCCGGGGTAGGGGTTCACCGTGCCGTCCACCTGCCCGAACAGGTTGCGCATGGTCTGCCCGTCCTCCGTGGCCCCCACGGTGTTCCGGAAGCCGTCCTGCACCCAGCGCACGCTCGCGAACGAGCGCACGTCCTTGAGCAGCACGCGCTGCGCGTGGGCCAGGGTGAGCTTGTCGTCGCAGCACAGCTGCAGCAGCAGGTCCCCCTGGTTCCACTTCTCCTGGAGCCGGTCGATCGAGAACGCGGGCAGGGGGCGCAGCCACCCGGGCACGCGCGAGGCGTCCACGAGCTTCAGCGCCCGCGGGCCGAAGCCCACCGTGACCGTGAGCCGTGACGGGTTCTGGGCGAGCCACGGCTCCTGGTCGTTGAGGGGCGCCTCCCCCTGGGTCAGCGCCGCGGCGTCGTCGGTCAGGATGCGCAGCAGCCGCCGCAGGGAGTCCCGGGAGGCCCCGGTGTTCAGGTCCAGGCCCACGAACGCGCAGAAGGCCTGGGGCAGCGTGGTGACGCCGGCCTGCCGCGCGCCGTGGAACGGCTCGGTCCTGAGCCCGGGGCGGGGTCCGTTCTGCGCGTCGGCCAGGCCGGGGGCCGTGGCACCCAGCGCCGCCGCGGACACCGCTCCGATCCCCGTGGCGCCGGCGCCGGCGACCGCGCCCGTGAGCAGCGATCGCCGGCTCCACCCGGTGCGCGCGGGGGACTCGTTCCCCGCCTGCGGGGGATTCCGGTCAGTGGCCATGGCATTCCGGCAGTGCCGAGGAGGACGGGGACGCGCCGTGCCCCGCATGCCCCGAGTGCTCGTCGTGCGAGCCGCTGCCGTGGGACGAGCCGTGCGAGGCGTGCTCGTCGGAGGAGCCGTGCGAGGCGTGCTCCTCCGAGGAGCCGCTCGCGCCGTCGCCGGGCGCGTAGTTCTCCTTGGCGCCCGAGTAGTCGCGCACGGGAACGGTCACGTCCTGGGTGCCGGCGTCGGTGGTGAGCTGCAGGCTCAGGTCGGCCCCCGGCTGCAGGGAGCACGTCAGCCCCATGAGCATGATGTGGTTCCCACCCGGCTCCAGGGTGAGGCTCTGGCCGGCCGGGATCGTGAACCCGCCCTTCTTCTCCTGCATCTGCGTGGATCCGCTCTGCGCATCCTTGGCGGTCTCGTGCATCTGCACGGACTCCGCGATGCCGTGGGTGTCCGCGCCCGTGAGCGTGACGTCCTTGTCCGAGGTGTTCTTCACGGTGCCGAACACGCCCGTCATCCCGGAGTTCGCCGCTTTGGCCCAGCCCTCGCTCAGCTCCAGCGGACCGGTCGCGGTGGTCCGGGACGCGGAGCTCTCCGCGGAGCCCGACGACGCCTGCTCGCCGTTCTGCGCGGAGCAGCCGGTGAGCGCCGCGAGACCCAGGCCGAGGGCGGCCACGGTGGCCAGGGCCCGGTGGGCCGGGCGCACCGGGCGGGACGCGGCGGGAGCGGTGTTCTGGTGGGTGGTGGTGCTGGTGTTCATGGTGTGAATCCTTCGAGATCTGTGAGGTGTGGTCGGCGCGGGTGCACGCCCTGCCGCACGGCGCGGAACCAGGCCATCCGGGGCGGCGCACCGTACCGAGCGCACCGCAGCGGGCGGGCTGCAACGGGCGAGCCAGGACTCCCGCATGCCTCTACCGGCATGCGGTGGGTGCCGAGCGGCCACCGGGGCGCGCAGACGCACCGCGGGCCCGGGTGGGCCGGCAGCCCTGGCGGGACGTGCGGCGTCGACCGTGAGTGGTGGGAACGGGCGTCGAACCGCGGAGCTCAGGGCTCCGGGCGGGCCCGGCGCGCATCAGCGCTGCTTGGGACGCGTGGCGACCGCGAGGACCACGAGCAGCAGCAGCAAGGCCACCACGCCGCCGATCACGGGCAGCACCCAGCTGGGTACTCCGGTGCCGCTGACCTTCTCCTGCTTCTCCTGCTGGGACGCCGAGGTCCCGGAGCTCTGGTCTCCGCTGGCCACCGGGGCGGGAGGCGCCGTGGTCTCGGCCCCCTTGCCCACGGAGTACGTGAACGTGCCCTCGATGGGGTGCCCGTCCTGTGAGACGACGCGCCACGTGACGGTGTAGGTCTCGTCCGTGTCACCACCCTCGCGCAGCGGCTGGGACACCTTGGTGTTCTGCACCGCGAGGGTTCCGCGGGTGACGTCCGTGCCGTGGGAGTCCGTGACCCGCACCTCGCTGCCGATGTCCTGGATGTTGCCGGAGAAGGTGAGCTCGAGCGTGGTCGGTGCCTTCTCGAGCGTCGCCCCGGACTCCGGGTTGGTGCGGACGAGCTCGTCGTGCGCACTGGCGGGACCGGCGGTCCCCAGGACGAGGAACAGGGCCAGGACGGCCGCGAGAAGCGCCGGGACCGTGGTGGCCGCCGCGAGACCGGGGGTGGTCCGGGCGGGGCCCGCCGGGACAGCTGGCATGGCGGTGTGGTGTGTGGCCGTCCGGGGTGCGGACCGGCCGTGGATGTCAGTCATGTGAGTGCTCTCCTGCGCCAGGGGCGCGTTGCGGCCGCGGGTGCGCGGCCAGGTGGATGCGTGGATGCGCTGAACGGCACCGGCGTCCGGGAGTGCTCCGTGGCGGTGCCTAGACCAGGGCAGGAGGACCGCGGTATCCGCAGACCGCGGAGAGCAGCAGCTGGTCCGCGAGTGCTCGCGGGGAGGTCCAGGACGTGCGCCGCGGCACGGCAACCGTGACCGGGCGGTGCACTGCCCGCAGGATCCGCAGGACGCGCAGGGAGAGCGCGTGCAGCAGCCGGAAGAGCGCCACCTCGCCGTGGCGCAGCAGCAGGTAGGTGGCCACCGCGGCCACCGCGTGCGCGGTGAGCATCCCGCCGCCGTGGTGGGCGGCGGAGGGCAGGACCGAGACGACCACGGCGGGGCCGTCCGCGGCCGCGGCACCGTGGTGGTGGGTGTGGTCCACGGTGTGCGCCGCACCCCCGGAGTGCGCGAAGAGCACGTGCAGCAGCATCTGGGAGCTCAGGACCGCGCCGGCCACGCTGCCCCGGGACAGCACCCGGCCGGCGAGCAGCATGCAGAGGGGCGCGGCCAGGCACGTGCTGAGCGCGACGATCAGCGCGGGGGGCCAGGATCCGTCCGCGGCGGCGTGGGAACCGGCCGCGAGCGTGGTGGCCACGAAGGCGGCCACCCAGCCCCGGGCAAGCCGGTGGGCACGACGGGACACCGAACACCTCCGGGGCAGACGCAATGGGGACGGGTCTCCATTATGCGCCACGGCACGGCGGAGTTCGAGCATGCCCCCCCCCGCGCGCCATGCTCCCTTTCTTCTCTGCTCTTCTCTGCGCGCGGACACCTCTGAGGGTGCGGCGCCCACGGGTGCGGCCGGTGGGGGCGTCGCGCCCTGCCCGTGGAGACCCCCATCCCGGCACGGGGTGCACCGGGGCCGTGGGCGACGGCGGATGCCGCGGACGGAATATGGGGCTGACGTGCGAAGGGACCGTTCACGCGGTGCGTGAACGGTCCCTTGAGCAGTGCCGGGTGCGGACACCCGGACCGGGCCTACCTCACTTGGAGGAGACAGCAGCCTTGAGCTTGGAGCCCGCGGTGAGCTTGACACCGTGGCCGGCCGGGATCTGGATGGCCTCGCCGGTCTGCGGGTTGCGGCCCTGACGAGCGGCACGGTCGGTGCGCTCCACGGACAGCCATCCGGGGATCGTGATCTTCTCACCCTTGGAGACGGAGCTCTCGAAGACCTCGAAGAGGGAATCCAGCACGCCGTTGACGGCGGCCTGGGTGTTGCCGGACTTCTCGGCAACCTCGGCAACGAGTTCGCTGCGGTTCATAGCCATGTGCTTGTCCTCCTGGACTCGGGTGGCGTTCGCTGGGGAAGGCGTGACCGGGGGTCACACGGGCCTTCCGGTGCAGAAATTACCAGCTGGACTTGTAGATGCCGGGCAATTCGCCGCGGTGAGCCATGTCGCGGAAGCGCACGCGGGAGATGCCGAAGCGCTGGAAGGTGCCGCGGGGCCGACCGTCGATCTGGTCGCGGTTGCGCACGCGGATGGGGGACGCGTCGCGGGGAAGCTTCTGCAGACCCAGACGGGCCTCCTCGCGGGCCTCGGGGGACGCGTTCTCGTCCACCAGGGTCTTCTTCAGCTCAGCACGCTTCGCGGCGTAGCGCTCGACGATGACCTTGCGCTGCTCGTTCTTGGCGATCTTGGACTTCTTGGCCATGGATTCAGCGCTCCTCGCGGAAATCGACGTGCTTGCGGACCACCGGGTCGTACTTCTTCATGACGAGACGGTCGGGGTTGTTGCGACGGTTCTTCCGGGTCACGTAGGTGAACCCGGTGCCTGCCGTGGACTTGAGCTTGATGATGGGACGTACGTCCTTGTCCTTGGCCATCTCAGATCTTCTCCCCACGTGCGATGAGCTCGTTGACCACGGCATCGATGCCGCGGGCGTCGATGACCTTGATCCCCTTGGCGCTCAGGTTGAGCGTCACGTTGCGACGTAACGACGGCACCCAGTAGCGCTTCTTCTGGATGTTCGGGTTCCACCGGCGCTTGGTGCGGCGGTGCGAGTGCGAGATGCTGTGGCCAAAGCCCGGCTGGGCCCCGGTCACCTGGCAGTGCGCTGCCATAGTGTTCTCCTCCAATGTCCAATGTCGACGAAATGACGGCACGCATGGTGGCCACCGGACGGGTGTACCGCCGACAGCCGCACCCAAGAGTGATCCGCCACCTCAAGAAAATGCCACCGTTCGCGCGCCGGGCGTGATGGGTATGACCCCGCGGCAGTACCGGTCAGGGCACTCGCTACGACGAAGACGGTGAAGATCAAGGCGCCGGTAGATGGACTCCACCACACGACAGCCTTAGATTCTAGGCTTCTACGGACTCTCTCGCAAATTCGGCAAACGAAAAAGGTGCGATCGAGCGCCCCTCGATCCTAGCCCGTGGGCCGCGCTGCGCCAATTCGGCGACCCCGCGGATTCAGGGTCATCGGACCGGCCCCGTAACGACTCGGGGCGGGGCGACGGCGGGGGCAGGGCCGTCCATGACCCGGCACTGCGCCCCGCCGCACTTTCCTCGGTCCCATCTCCTCACCCAGGAGATTAGGTAAGGGTAGTCTTACCTAATTAGTGCTCGGGTGCAAGTGTCACCCCCGGCACCGGGCCCCAGCCGCGGGACGTCAGGAGTCCTGCCCGAGGGGATCGGTGGGGTCCCGGCGCTCGGGCTGCCTGGGGGCCCTGCCCGTGGGTGTGCGCCGGTGCGTTCCGAGAGCTTCGTTGAGCACGTCCACGAGCGCGTTCACCCGGTCCGTCCGGGGCAGGGACTCCAGCATCACCGGCCGGCCGTCGGAGTCCGCGAGCGGCACCCGCCAGTTGGGGTACTCGTCGCTCGTGCCGGGCTGGTTCTGGATCCGCTTCTCCCCCACCGCGTCCACGAGGGCCACGTTGAGCAGCAGCGAGGGTGCGTCGCACAGGTAGCGGTAGAGGGCCTCGATCTTCCGCTCCTGCGGCGCGTCCAGGCCCTCGGGGAGGTACCCGGCGTCCTGCACGGCGGTGAAGAACGTCTCGAGCTGCCTCCGCGCGTCCGCCCGCTCCTCCTCGGGGGAGCGGGCGAGCAGGCCCAGGTCCTCGCGCAGCTGCAGCTGGACCCCGTCCAGGTAGCCCGGAGTGGGCGGGAGGTCGTGCGTGTTGACCGAGGCCATGCACAGCTCGCGGTAGCGGGACGGGTCCAGCGGGACCTCGCCGTCCATCTCGAACCACAGGATGGAAGTGCCCAGCACACCCTTGCGCTCGAGGTGCTCGCGGACGCTGTCCTCCACGGTGCCGAGGTCCTCGCCCACGACGACCACTCCGGCCAGCTCGGCCTCCAGCGCCAGCACGCCCACCATGGCCTCGTGGTCGTAGTACACGTACGTGCCGTCGGAGGCATCATTGCCCTCCGGGATCCACCAGAGCCGGAACAGTCCGGCCACGTGGTCGATCCGCACACCGCCCGAGTGCCGGAAGATGGTCCCCATCATCTCGCGCCACGGGCGGTAGCCGGCCGCGGCGAGCTTCTCCGGGTGCCACGGCGGCTGACTCCAGTCCTGGCCCAGCTGGTTGTACATGTCCGCGGGGGCACCCACGCTCACCCCGGAGGCCATGACGTCCTGCAGCGCCCAGGCGTCCGCGCCGTGCTTGTGCACCCCCACCGCGAGGTCGTGCATCACGCCGATGTCCATGCCCGCCCGGTGAGCGGCGCGCTGGGCGGCCTCGAGCTGCTCGTCCAGCAGCCACTGCAACCACACGTGGAAGTTGATGCGGTGGCTCAGCCGGGACCGCGCCTCACGGGCGTAGGGGGCTTCGGGCGAACGCGCCCCGTCCTGCCACAGCGGGGAGTCCTCCCCGAGCTCCTCGCGCAGCGCGCACCACAGGGCGAAGTCCTGCAGGGGCTGGCCGGCGTGCGCCACGAAGGCCTCGAGCTGCTGCTGGCGGTAGGGGGAGCGGCGGACCGTGTAGAGCAGCTCCAGGCTCTTGAGCTTCGCCGCGTAGGCGGAGTCCCGGTCGATGCTGCCGGGGTCCAGGACGGCCTTGCGCTGGATGGCCGCGAGCCGCGCCACCACCTCGCGGTCCGCGGGCCGCAGGTACGGGAACTCGGCCACGTCCCCGATCCGCAGGTAGAGCGGGTTGAAGAAGCGCCGGCTCGAGGGCAGGTAGGGCGAGGGCTCCACGGGCGGTGCGGGCTCGGCGGCGTGCAGCGGGTTGATGAGCACGTAGTCCGCACCCTGCACCCCGCTGATCGCGGCGAGGGAGGCGAGGTCCGAGAGGTCCCCCACGCCCCACGAGCGGGAGGACATCACCGAGTACAGCTGCGCCATGTACCCCCAGCGGCGCCGGCCGCGCAACCGGTCCGTGGTGCTGAGCCGCACCGGGGTCACGGCCACGTCGACCTCGGCCCGCTCCCCGGAGTCCGTCACGGCCTCCAGGCGGTACCAGCCCAGCGGCAGGTCCTGCGGCAGGGCGTACTGCACGCGCCGCCGGGTGCGTCCGTCCACCTCCGCGCTCTCGGGGGTGCCGCCCTGCTCGGGCTCCAGAACCCTCGCCTCGTCCGGCTCGCCCTCGGGCCACAGCCGTATCCGCACGGAGTCCCCCTCCGCGAGCGTGACGGCCACGGTGTCCCCGCACCCCGCCTCCGCGACCACCACGGGAGGGAGCAGACGCAGCCACGGGGCCGTCTCACGCTCGCGCAGGGAGCGGGCCACGGCGTCGTCGTCCGTGACGTCCGCACCCAGGGCCGTGAGCACGCTGCGCAGCGTGTCCTGCGGAACGGTCACCGTGGTGCCATCGAAGCCCTCGTACTCGGTGGCCACCCCGTACCGCGCGGCCAGGCGCTGCACCGGGGATTCCCCTGAAGTTCCTGCTGTCTCAGCCATGCGTCCACTCTAGCCAGCGCGGACCGGGTCCCCCGCCGCCGGACGACGACGCCGGCCCCGCCCCTCGTGCGTCCCGCACCGGTGCGCGTGGTGGCCACCACAGCGCGCAGGGGCGCTCGCCCGTGGCCGCCCCGGCGCGGGCGGGCCCCGCCCGTGCGCGTGGTTGACTGGATGCATGGAACCCACTCTCCCCGCACCGGACCCGCAGTGGCGCCCGCGCGCCGTCGTCTTCGACTGCGACGGGGTGCTCATGGACACCGAGCGGGCGTGGGCCCGCGTCCAGAAGCGCGTGGCCGCCGGATTCGGGGTGGACATCGACGCCGCCACGGAGACCCGGCTGATGGGCCTCTCCGCCACCGACATCGCCGAGTTCGTGGCCGGCCAGGCGCGGCGTGCCCACGGCGAGCAGTCCGCGCCGAGCGAGGCGGCCGTGTACCGGGCCCTCGTGGGCACCGAGGCCGAAGTGGTGGGCGCCGTCCTGGAACCGCTGCCCGGCGCGGTGGAGACCGTGAAGGCCCTCGCCCGGCACGTGCCCGTGGCAGTGGCGAGCAACTCCACGAGCGCGATCCTGGACCGAAAGATGCACGCGGTGGGACTCGCGGACACGCTGCGGACCTGGGTCAGCGCCGAGGACGTCCCGCGCGGCAAACCCGCCCCGGACATCTACGAGGAGGCGGTGCGGCGCCTGGGCGTGGCACCGGAGGACACCCTTGCGGTGGAGGACTCCCCCGCGGGGAGCACCGCTGCGGCCGCCGCGGGGCTGTGGGTGCTGGGAGCACCACACGGCCACGAGGAGCCGCTCCGGAGCCACTTCCTGGTGGAGTCCATGGGCGATCCGGCGGTGGGCGAGCTGCTGCGCGGCTGGGGCATGCCGCTCTGAGGCGGGGCGTCCCGGGCCGCGCGCGGACCGGAACGCTCCGGGGCAGGGCTCAGCTGTTCCAGAGACCGTACGTCTCGGCCAGCTCGGAGACCTTGCGGGCGCGGGCGAGGCGCGGCAGGTAGGAGCCGTCCGCTCCCCCGTGCCCGGAGTTCGCCTGCTCGATCATCTCCTTGGCCCAGTGGATCTCCTGCTCGCTCGGGGCCAGGGCGCGGTTGATGCCGTCCGTCTGCTCCGGGGTCAGGCACAGCTTGCCGGTCATGCCCATGGACTGGGTGACCCTGCACGCCGCCGCCAGCTCCTCCCCGAGCACGCCGTTGCTCGGCCCGTCGATGGGCCCGGGCAGCTCTCCCACGCGCGAGGCGGTCACCAGCGTGGAGCGGGCGAACGCCAGCGCCATGGGGTCCGCGGAGGCCCCCGTGTCCTTGCGGAAGTCCCCCACCCCGAACGCCAGCCGGAACACCCCGGGGGCGCGGGCGATGTCGTAGGCGTTCATCAGGCCCACCGCGGACTCGATGAGTGCGACCACCGGGGTTCCGGCACGGCTCATCATGGCGGTCTTGGTGATGTGGTCCGGGTGCTCGGTCTTGGCGAGCACGATCCCCCGCAGGTTGCGCACCTCGCTCAGGGCGGCGAGGTCCTTCTCCCAGTGCGGGGTGGTGATGTCGTTGATGCGCACCCAGGCACTCACACCCTGCTGCATGGCCTCGACCATCTCGGCGCGGGCGCGGTCCTTGTCCTCCTCAGGAACGGCGTCCTCGATGTCCAGGACCACGGAGTCCGCCTCCGAGGCCAGCGCCGGGGCGAACAGGGAGGTGTCCGCCGCGGAGGTCAGCAGCCACGAGCGGGACAGTCGGGCGGGAAGTGCTGCGGCGCGCTGGTTGCGGTACGGGGCCATGGTTCTCCTCGGGGCGGGGCGGTCATCGGATCGGTGGGTGGGCGGGCACCGCGGGATCAGTGCGGGGACGACGGCGCCGTGCCGCGCGGCGCCTCGCCAACCCTATGCGCGCCGCACGGGGGCGCGCCGCCCGCACCCACCACAAAAGCCCCCGCCCGGGGTTTGTGGGATTCCCACCACGTGGGCGGGTGCAGCGCCCCTGTTGCTACGCCACGAGCGGGGTGTGTCCCGCGGGCACGCGCTCCCCGGGACGGACCGGCCCGGGGGCGGTGGTGCCCGGGGCGAACGGCGAGCCACCGAGGGCTTCCCGGCCGTGCGGCGTCGTCCAGTTCTCCAGGGCGGGGCCGCGCGGAACGATCCCCGAGGGGTTGATGTCCCGGTGCACCACGAAGTAGTGCTCCTTGATCTGCTGGAAGTCCACCGTGTCCCCGAAGCCCGGGGTCTGGAAGAGGTCCCGCGCGTAGCCCCACAGGTGCGGCAGCTCCGTGAGCTTGTTGCGGGAGGCCTTGAAGTGGCTCACGTAGACGGGGTCGAAGCGCACCAGCGTGGTGAACAGCCGCACGTCCGCCTCCGTGATGTGCTCCCCCATGAGGTAGCGGCGGGGGCTCAGCCGGTCCTCCACCCAGTCCATGGCGGCCCACAGCCGGTCGTACGCGGCGTCGTACGCCTGCTGGGACCCCGCGAACCCGCAGCGGTACACGCCGTTGTTGATCTCGGTGTAGACGCGCTTCATGACCTGCCGCATCTCAGGGACCAGCTCGGCGGGCCACAGGTCCGGGGCGCCCTCACGGTGGAAGCGCCGCCACTGGGTGCTGAAGTCCTCGGTGATCTGGGGGAAGTCGTTGGTGACCACCTGACCGGTGGGGACGTCCACGATGGCCGGGACGGTGATGCCGCGCGAGTAGTCCGGGAACCGTGCGAGGTAGTTCTCCTGCAACCGCTCGGTTCCGAGCACCGGGTCCCGCCCGTCCGGGTCCAGGTCGAAGCGCCACGAACGGGCGTCGTGCGTGGGCCCGGGCATGCCCACCGAGATCGCGTCCTCGAGCCCCAGCAGGCGGCGCACGATGAGCGTGCGGTTGGCCCAGGGACAGGCGCGCGCGGCAACCAGCCGGTACCGCCCCGCAGCCACGGGCCAGGCACGGGCGCCGGGAGCGAGCTCGGCGTGGTCCGGGTCCGCCACGATCCGGTCCTCGATGTACGCGGTGTCCCGCGTGTACTCCTGCCCCGCGTGGACGTAGAGTCCCGCGGTGGAGTGGGGGTCCCCGCTCGTGGGTTTCGTCATGACGGCCTCCTCCGGTGGTGTGCAGTGATGATACGTCACGCATTTTGGCGGCCACGCTCCCGCGTGCGCCTTCCCACGGCATTCACCACCCGGCTGCGGGCCGGGCACCCCGCAACGTTCGCCGCCCCGGGGCCTGGCCGTGCCCGCCGGGACTACAGTGGCCGTGTCCGGGCCGTGCACGGCCTCCCCGACCTCCTTCCCCTGGATCTGCCATGAACCCCGTTCAGCGCCCCCGGCACGAGCACGACTCGTCGGAGCCCCCGTCGCAGGAGCACCCGCGCGAGGGCGTGCGCCACCACGACCATGTCTCCCGCGGCACGGAGGATGACCGGCCCCGGTACGGGATCCGCGTCCCTCCCACCCCCGCGGAGGGCGCCTGTCCCCACGGGGACACGGCCGCCGGCCACGTGGGCGGCCCGGAGCGCCCAGGGCACCCGGGGGACCCTCGCGCCACGGGCGACGCCGCGGCGTCGGGCCCCCACGGCGTGTCCGCTCCCGGGGGCGCCCGACCCGCGCCGTCCCCGCAGGAGCGCACCGCGACCACCCGCGCAGCGCGCCGCATGGGACGCGGGCTGTCCTTCACCGTGATCCTCCTCGGCCTGCTCGTCGGCCTGGGTCTCGTGGCGGCGGACGTGTGGTTCGGCTGGGTGCTCGGCGTGGTGCTCGTGGTGCTCGGCGTGCTGGGCTACGCCGTGGTGCAGACCGGCGCCCTGCCGGTGTTCCAGGACCCGGGCGGAACCGCACGCCGCTCCTGGTCCAAGCTCTGGCTGATCCCCGCCGCCCTGCTCGTCCCCGGTCTCGCGTGCCTCGGGATGGCCTTCGTGGTGCCCTCGTGGCTCGGCCCCCGCGTGCCCGCGGAGCTGCTGGACGACTACATCCTGGCGTTCGGGGTGGGCGGGATGACCATGGTGGTGGGCGCCGGGCTGGGCTTCGGGCTCGTCGCCACCGCCCGCTTCACCCGGCCCGACGACGACGACTCGCCCCTGCGCCCCACGGACTACGCCGAACGGCTGCGCGAGCGCGAGGACGGCGGCGACTACTACGATTCGGACTGGATCAGGCGCGACCACCGACCGTGAGCGGCCCCGGTCCGGCACTCGTGCCAGGGCACGGCCCGTCACCACGACCCCCTAC
>NZ_PHOA01000130.1 GCF_003687455.1 Kocuria tytonicola
GTGCCGGGGATCCCGTCAGGGGGGCTCGATAGACTGGGCGAAACACCCGCCGCGATCCCAGGAGTTCCCGCGTGCCCCAGTCCATTCCCGCACCGCACGGCGGCGAGAGCCGCCCGGGCCCCCGCCGCGCCGACGTGCGCCACGACCTGTGGGTGCCCACGCTGGTGCGTGCCGTGGTGGCGCTGGTCTTCGCCGCGATCACCGTGTTCTGGCAGGAACCGTCCCCCGCCGCGGGGCGCTGGGTCATGGCCCTGTTCCTCGTGGGCACGGGCCTCTCCGCGCTCTTCCTGCAGGTGCGCCTGAACCGGAACGAGTCCGTGGACCTCGGGGCGAGCCGCGGCATCCCCCAGTCCTACGGGGTGCTCTACGTCCTGGGCGGCGCGCTCACGGCTGTGGTGGCCACGAGCAACTGGGTGTTCGTGCTGCTCTCCGCCGTGGTCCTGGGACTGTGCGGGATCACGGAGCTGGTGCTCGGCATGCGGTTCCGGGGGGAGTTCCCCCTGGGGAGGGACTGGACGCTGTGCGGCGCGATCACCGTGTTCGCGGCCATGGGCATGGTGCTCGTGGAGACGCTCGGCACCAAGGCGGAGCTCGGCGTGGTGGGTGGTGCGGCCATCCTGATCGGCGTCACCCAGCTCATTGCCGCGCTGAGCCTGCGCCACGACGCCCGGGCCGCGGACGGCACTGCCGCCCACCCTTCCCGTGAGGGCTGACGGCGTAGACTCACAGGTTGAACCGGCGGACGGGACTCCGCCGCCTCGCACCCCGAACACTGCCAGGAGGAATCACGTGGCCCAGCGCACTGAGCACAACGGCCGGCGCACAACGGACATCAAGGGGCCCCTGGTCATCTCGGCCGTCCTGGCCGTCGTGGCGTTCGTGATCGTCTCCGTGGTGGCCGCCGGCGGTTCCGACAACGCGGCCCGTGTGGGGCTGGGACTGATTGCCGCCGGCATCACGTTCATCGCCTCCGTGGTGGTGTGCGCCACCCTCATGCTGCTGGAGAAGCCCAACGCCGAGGAGCTCGGCCAGGGCACCGGCGTGAACCGTTCCTCCGCCAAGATCTTCGCGGAGAACAAGGCGCGCCGCGAGGCCGAGCGGGCACGCAGCACGGAGCAGGGCGGCACCGCTTCCCGCGCCGCGGACGAGCCCGAGTTCGGCCAGCGCGTCCACCCGGACACCACCGGCGAGAAGCCGGGCTCGAGCGCTCGCTGATCTTCGCGCGGGGCAGCGGTCCCGGCGTGCAACGAGGCCCCGGGGACCATGTGGTCCCCGGGGCCTCGTCCTGCGCGGCACGTCGTCCTGGGCGTGTGGTGCCTGCGGGGCATGTGACGGTGGCCGCCGCCGACTCGCCCAGCCGCCCGCCCAGCAGGCGGGCTCAGCGCGCGAAGCGCCGCAGCCGCAACGAGTTCAGCACCACGAACACGGAGCTGAACGCCATGGCCGCACCGGCCACCATCGGGTTCAGCAGTCCCAGGGCGGCCACCGGGATGGCCACCGTGTTGTACGCGAACGCCCAGAACAGGTTGGACTTGATGGTCGAGAGCGTCGCTCGGGAGAGCCGGATGGCCAGGGGGATGGCGGTGAGTTCGCTGCGGACCACCGTGATGTCCGCGGCCTGCATGGCCGCGTCCGTCCCGGAACCCATGGCGATGCCGAGGTCCGCCGTGGTCAGCGCCGGGGCGTCGTTGACGCCGTCCCCCACCATGGCCACCACATGACCCCCCGAGCGCAGGGACTCGACGGCCTGCACCTTGCCGTCCGGGGTCACGTCCGCAACCACGTCCTCGGGGGCGATCCCCACCTGCGCGGCCACGGAGCGGGCCACGGCGGCGTTGTCGCCGGTGAGCAGGACGGGGCGCAGCCCCAGCTCCTTGAGCTCGGCGATGGCGGCAGGGGCCTCGTCCTTCACGGTGTCCCGCAGGTCGATGAACCCGGCCAGGCGGCCGCCCACGGCCACGAGGATGGTGGTGGAACCCCCGGCGCGGGCGTGCTCCAGGGCCTCGGTCTCCTCGGCGTTCAGCCGAACCCCGTTCTCGTGCAGCCAGGAAGAGCGGCCCACCACCACGAAACGCGCGTTCATCCCGTCCGGCACATAGCCCCGCACGCCGCCGCCCGGGGCGGACTCGAAGCGGGTCACCTGGTACCGGTGGGGTGTGGCCGCCGCAATGGCCTGGGCAATGGGGTGCTCCGAGTAGCGCTCCACGGCCGCGGCCAGGTCCAGCACCTGGTCCCGGGACCACGCGTGGAGCGGGGTCACGGTGCTCACGGCCATGTTCCCGTGGGTCACGGTGCCGGTCTTGTCCAGCACCACGGTGTCCACGGAGCGGGTGTCCTCCAGGACCTCCGCGGAGGTGATGAGGATGCCCAGCTGGGCGCCGCGCCCGGTGCCGGTCAGCATGGCCGTGGGGGTGGCGAGACCCAGGGCGCACGGGCACGCGATGACCAGCACGGAGACGGCCGCCACGAAGGCGCGGTTGAGGTCGCCGGTCACCAGCAGCCACACCGCGAGGGTCACCAGCGCGATGCCCATGACCACGGGCACGAACACCGACGAGATGCGGTCCGCGAGCCGCGCCACAGGTGCCTTGGTGGCCTGGGCGCGGGCCACGGTGCGGCCCATCGAGGCGAGCACGGTGTCCGCCCCCACGTGGGTGGCGCGGGCGAGCAGCCGCCCCGTGGTGTTCACGGTGGCACCGGTCAGCTCGTCCCCCGGGCCCACCTCCACCGGCACGGACTCGCCGGTGAGCATGGAGGCGTCCACGGCGGAGCCACCCTCCAGGACCACGGCGTCCGTGGCGACCTTCTCGCCCGGGCGCACCACGAAGGCGTCCCCCACGGCGAGCTCAGAGACCGGCACGGTGTGCTCGGTGCCGTCCTCCGCCACCACGGTGGCCTGCTGCGCGCCCAGGTCCAGCAGCGCCTTGAGCGCCTCGCCGGAGCGGGACTTCGCGCGAGCCTCGAGCCAGCGGCCCAGCAGCAGGAACGTGGTCACGAGGGCGGCGGACTCGAAGTAGAGCTGGTGCCCGGACATGTCCATGCCCGCGCCGGGATGGGCGTGGGCGGTCATGCTCGGGTCCGCGACCAGGTGCCACAGGGAGAACAGGTACGCCGCGGCCACGCCGAGGGACACCAGGGTGTCCATGGTCGTGGACAGGTGCCGGGCGTTCATCGCGGTGGCGCGGTGGAACGGCCACGCCGCCCACGTGACCACGGGCAGCGCCAGCAGGGCGGCCACCCAGCCCCAGTGCGGGAACTGCGCCCCGGGCACCATGGACACCACGAACACGGGTGCGGAGAACGCGGCCGCCACCCAGAAGCGCTTCTTCAGGTCCGCCATGCGCCGCTGGGCCGGGGTGGTCTCGAGCGCCGGGTCCCGGTGCTCGTTCTGCTCCGCGCCGTCCTCGTGGCGGGCACCGTCCGTGGCGGGCGTTGCGGCGCGGTCCCGCGCATCGCCGGGCACGGCACCTGCTGAGGGCACGGCAGGGGAGGCGCCCGACGACGTCGTACCCGCTGTTCCTGCCCCGGGGTCGGAGTCTGCCCCGTCCTGGGGCTCGGACGCCGCCTGCTGCGCGCCGCCCGTGATGCGGGCCCCGTACCCGGCGCGCTGGACGGTGTCCACGATGTCCTGGTCGGAGACGTCCGCCGGAACCTGCACGGAGGCGGACTCCAGGGCCAGGTTCACGGCGGGCTCCACGCCGTCCAGCTTGCGGAGCTTGCGCTCGATCCGACCCACGCACGAGGCGCACGTCATGCCGGTGATCTCCAGCTCCAGCTCGCGCAGGGGGCCGTGGACCTCCGGGTCGAGGGTGGTGGTGGGTGCGGAGGGCTCACTCAACGGTGTACCCCGCTTCCGCCACGGCCGCGGAGATCTCCTCGGGGGACAGCTCGCGGGAGCTGGTGATGGTCACGGGGGACGTGCCGCCCGCGTTGAGCTCCACGTCCACGGCGGTCACGCCGGGGATCTCGGACAGCTCCTCCTGCACGGAGGACACGCAGTGGCCGCAGGTCATGCCGGAAACGTTCACGGTGGTGTTCATGGATTTCTCCTTCGGTCGTGGGTGGCCCGCAGGGCCCGGAGGCGCAGGCCTCTCGGCGCGGGGCGGGAAAGCAGGGGGCAGAGCGAGCTGCAGATCGGGGTCAGCTCTTGACCAGGCGGGCGATGGCGGCGTTGGCCTCCGCGAGCTTGGCGTCCATCTCGGAGGTGTCCCCGGTGTCGTGGGCGTGCTCCACGGCGTGCTTGACGCAGTGGCCCAGATGCTCCTCCATGAGCCCCAGGCTCACGGACTTCAGGGCGGACTGGATGGCGGAGATCTGCGTGAGGACGTCGATGCAGTAGGTGTCCTCGTCGATCATGCGCTGGATGCCGCGCACCTGGCCCTCGATGCGCTTGAGGCGCCGGGCGTAGGCGGCCTTGTCCTGCGCATAGCCGCGGGAGGGGGTGTCCTGGGTGCTCATGGCATTCATGCTATACCCCGAGGGGGTATCTGTTCAACGTGGTGCCGGACACCAGGTGCGCAGAGAGGGCGGGGTGGCCGGGCGGCGTCGTGCGAGCGGCCTGCGGAGGTGGGGAAGGTCAGGAGGTGGTGCGCAGCACGGTGCTCATGGTGCGCTGCAGGGCGTGGGCCATCTCCTCGGCGCCCATCCCGGAGGCGGGGGAGTCCGCGGCCTGCTGCCGCAGCACCGTCATGAGCCCGCCGGCCACGAAGTAGGTGCGCATCCACTGGTCGGGGTCGAGGGCGTCCAGCTCGGTGTTGTAGGCGGCACGCGCCACGCGCTCGGCGAGCCACAGCTCCACGATGGGACGCACGCGCGAGGCGAGCTGACGGTTGCCCACCGTGGCCAGGTTCCCCATGCCGTGGGTGTGCACGAAGGCGATCAGCCGTTCCAGGGGCTTCTCGATCCCGGAGCCCTCGAAGCCCTCGAACTCGCGCGCCGTGCGGGAGAGCTCCTGGCGCACGATGTCCGCGTAGACGTCGTCGAGCCCCGAGTAGTGCTGGTAGAAGGTGGGGCGGGAGATCGAGGCCTTCTTGCACAGCTGGGAGATGGTGATGCTCCGGGCGTCCTGGGCCTCCAGCAGCTCGAGTGCGGCGGTGCGAACGGCGGAGAGGGTGTGGGCCACGCGCACGTCCAGGGGGGCGCACCGGGGGGAGTGC
>NZ_PHOA01000131.1 GCF_003687455.1 Kocuria tytonicola
CCGCACGTCCGCCCCACGCCTCGACCGCGGGGACGTGCCCTCGGCCGCCGCGCTCGAGGCGTGGGGCGGACGTGCGGTGGTGGGCGGCGTCGTGGGCGGGCGCACCGTGTGGCGCACGGACCTGGCCCGCGCCGTGGACACCCTGGACCGGTTGCGCGCCGCGGCGCACGGGCCGGTGGCTGTGGGCACGGCGACGCCGCTGCTGCACGTCCCGCACGACGCCGCCCGCGAGACCGGGCTGGACCCCGAGGTGCGCCGCTGGGTGGCGTTCGCGGACCAGAAGGTCACCGAGGTGGCGGACCTGGCCCGCGGCGTGGCCCACGGGTGGGACGCGATCGCGGAGCCCCTGGCCGAGGACGCCGAGATCCGCGCCGCCCGTGCCGCGCACCCGGCCACCCACCGGGCGGAGGTCCGCGAGCGCACGGCGGCGGTGCGGCCCGAGGACCGGGTGCGGGCGGCGTCGGAGGAGCGCCGGGCGGCCCAGCACGCGCGGCTGGACCTGCCCCCGCTGCCCACCACGACCATCGGCTCCTTCCCACAGACGGCCGAGATCCGCGCGACCCGCGCCGCCCACCGGGCGGGGCGCTTGGACGAGGGCGCCTACACGGAGGCGATCCGCGAGGAGATCGCCCGGACCGTGCGCGCCCAGGAGGAGCTGGGCCTGGACGTGCTCGTGCACGGTGAGCCCGAGCGCAACGACATGGTGCAGTACTTCGCAGAGGCCCTGGACGGCTTCGCCACCACGCAGCACGGCTGGGTGCAGTCCTACGGTTCGCGGTGCACGCGCCCGTCCATCCTGTTCGGGGACGTCTCCCGGCCGGCACCCATCACGGTGGACTGGACGCGGTATGCGGCGTCGCTCACGGAACGGCCCGTCAAGGGCATGCTCACGGGTCCGGTCACGATCCTCGCGTGGTCCTTCGTGCGGGACGACGTCCCCGCGGCCGAGGTCGCGGACCAGGTGGCGCTGGCCCTGCGGGACGAGATCGCGGACCTGGAGGCCGCCGGGACCGCCGTGATCCAGGTGGACGAGCCCGCCCTGCGCGAGCTGCTGCCGCTGCGCGAGGCGGACCGCCCCGCGTACCTGGACTGGTCCGTGGGCTCCTTCCGGCTCGCCACGGGCGCCGCCGGGACCGCCACCCAGGTCCACACGCACCTGTGCTACTCGGAGTTCGAGACCGTGCTGGACGCCATCGAGGGCCTGGACGCTGACGTCACCACCCTGGAGGCCTCCCGCTCGGGCTCGGGCATCGTGGCCGGTCTCGCGGCCGCGGGCTTCCCGCGGGACGTGGGCCCCGGCGTGTGGGACATCCACTCCCCGCGCGTTCCCACCTTCGAGGAGGTCGCCCAGCGCGTGCGGCACGCGGCGCACGCCATCGGCGCGGAGCGCGTGTGGGTCAACCCGGACTGCGGGCTCAAGACCCGCGCGTGGCCCGAGACGGAGGCCGCCCTCGACCGGCTGGTCGCCGCGGCCGTCACGGTGCGCGCGGAGCTCGCGCGGGACGACGCCGCCGCGCAGCCCCGTGACGCCCGGCCCGCCCTCGCCGCGGAGCGCTGAGCACCGCACCCCACGGCCCCCACGGGTCGACTTCCAGAGCACACGGCGTGGCCGTGCCGCCGCTCCCACCGGGGCGGCACGGCCACCGAGGAACGGAGAACCCCATGACCACCACCACGGCTCCCCCACCGCTGGGGACACCGATCGTCCAGCCCATCCACCACAGCGCGGCGTACGCGTTCGAGACCCTCGCGGACGCACGCGCGGTGTTCGCCCAGCGGGCCGGCGGGGTCACGTACGCGCGGACGGGCAACCCGAACGTGGCCGCGCTGGAGGCGGAGATCGCCCGGCGGGAGCGCGGGGTGGCTGCCGTGGCGGCGTCGTCGGGCCAGGCGGCCGTGGCGCTCGCGCTGCTGACGCTCACGGGACCGGCGCGGGACGCGCACGCCGTGGTGTCCTCGCGGATCTACGGCGGGACCGTGGACCTGCTCACGGACAGCCTCGCGGACACGGGTCTGGAGGTGACGTTCGCGGACCCGCGCGTTCCCCAGCAGTGGGAGGACGCGGTGCGGGACGGCACCCGCGTGTTCTTCCTGGAGACGATCGCGAACCCGCTCACCGAGCTGCCCGAGCTGGAGGCCATTGCGCGGATCGCCCACCGCCACGGTGCGGTGGTGCTCGTGGACAACACCGTGGCCACCCCGCAGCTGTTCACGCCCGGGGAGCACGGCGCGGACTTCGGGGTGCACTCGGCCACCAAGTACCTCGCCGGGCACGGCGGCCCCCTGGGCGGGCTGCTCGTGGCCACGGGCGGTTTCGACCCCGCGGACGACGCCGCCCGCTGGCCCTGGCTCACCGAGGCCCACCACCGCTGGGGCGGGCGGTCCCCGGTGGAGGTCTTCGGCGCGCAGAAGGCCGTGCTGGGCGTGGCCCGCTGCAAGTACCTCAACGACCTCGGCCCGTGCCTGGGGGCCACCGCCGCCCACGAGATCCTGCAGGGCACGGCCACCCTGGACGTGCGGGTGCAGCGCCAGTCCGCCACCGCCGCAGCACTCGCGGCCGTTCTTGTGGACCACCCCGCGGTGGAGCGTGTGCACCACCCGTCCCTCGCCGAGGGGCGGCAGCACGAGCTGTACGCGGAGGGAGGCTACCGCGGGGGCGGCGGGCTGCTGTCCTTCGCGGTCCGCGGCACCGCGGCGGACGCGGAGACCGTGGTGAACGGGCTGGAGCGCATCCGGCTCGCGGCCAACGTCGGGGACGTCCGCACCCTGGTGGCCCACCCGGCCGGCATGACCCACTGCCGGCTCACCCCCGAGCAGTTCCGGGCGAGCGGGATCACCGAGCGGACCCTGCGACTCTCCGTGGGGCTCGAGGACCCGGCGGAGCTCACGGCGGACCTGCTGCGGGCGCTCGCGCGGCTCGCCCCCGCCGCGGGGGTTCCCTCCGCTGAGGCCCCGGCCGCGCAAGCCCCCGCACGCCCACGAGAACCTGTGACCGCCGCGGCCGACTGAGTGCCGGTCGCTGTGCGCGACCCGCAGAACGCCGTCCTCAGAGCTGCGTCTCCTGCGCACCCGCCATCGGGTGTGTCCCACCGGGCATCGCCGCCTGCGCAGCGCGCCCCACGGCCCGCACTGTCCGCCGCCGGAACGCAGCGCCGCCCGCAGTGCCCACCACCGTCCAGACGAGGAGCCTCACCATGACCCGCCCCACCGGCACCCTGCCGGGACTTGCCACCCGCGCCGTCCACGACGGCCAGCAGCCGGACCCCGTGACCGGCGCCGTGGTCCCGCCCATCTACCAGACCTCCACGTTCGTGCAGGACGGGGTCAACGAGTTCCGCACCGGCGGCCACGAGTACAGTCGGGGTTCCAACCCCACGCGCAACGGCTTCGAGGAGCAGCTCGCGTCCCTGGAGCGCGGCACGCGCGCCTTCGCGTTCGCCTCCGGGATGGCCGCGGAGGACGCCCTGCTCCGCGCGGTCCTCGCTCCCGGGGACCACGTGGTGCTCGCGTCGGACGTCTACGGCGGCACGTTCCGCCTGGTGGACCAGGTCCTCTCCTCGTGGGGCATCGAGCACAGTGTCGTCCCCTCCGCCTCCGCCGACGACGCCGCGGCCACCGTCCGCCCGGGCGTCACCCGGGTGCTGTGGTTGGAGACGCCCTCCAACCCGCTGCTCAGAGTGGCGGACGTTGCCGCGTGGGCGGTGGTGGCCCGCGACGCCGGCGCCCTGCTCGTCGTGGACAACACCTTCGCCACGCCCGCCCTCCAGAATCCCCTGACCCTGGGTGCCCACGCGGTGGTGCACTCCACCACCAAGTACATCGGGGGCCACTCGGACGTCCTCGGCGGTGCGGTGGTGGTGGGCGACGCCGCGTGGCGGGGTGAACCGCTCGCGGAGCTGATGGCGTTCCAGCAGTTCGCGTGCGGTGCGGTGGCCGGTCCGTTCGACGCGTTCCTCGCGGCGCGCGGTCTCAAGACCCTGCCCCTGCGCGTGGAGCGGCACTGCGCCAACGCGCTGGAGGTCGCCCGGTTCCTGCGGTCCCGGGAGGACGTGGCCGAGGTGAACTACCCCGGCCTGGAGGAGCACCCGCAGCACGAGCTGGCCGCGCGCACCCTCAACGGCGGTTTCGGCGGCATTGTCTCGTTCCGCCCGGCCGGAGGGGTGGCCGCGGCCCACGAGTTCGTGCGCGCGTCCCGGCTCTACAGCCTGTCGGTGAGCCTGGGCGGTGTGGAGTCCCTGGCGTGCGTGCCCCACAGCATGACCCACGCCTCCCGGGTGGGCACCCCGTACGAGGTGCCGGAGGACCTGGTGCGGCTGTCCGTGGGGATCGAGGACCTCGCGGACCACCTGGCGGACCTGGCGCAGGCACTGGATGCCGCCGCGGGGGCGTCCACCGGGGACAGCAGGGGCAGAGGTAGCAGGGACACCAGCAGCGTGGCACGCGCCGCGTGAGCGGGTGGGAGTGCGGGGCGCCGGAGGACGGGAGCGCCGGAAAACGGAGCCGCGCACCCGCCGGACCTCAGGAGCCCACCGGGCCTGACGGCGGCGTCGTCCGAGCGACCACCCAGCCAGCCCCGCAACCTGGCGGCGTCGTCCGAACGTCACGCGCACCGCCCGCACCACCCGACGGCGTCGTCCGAACAGCCACCCCCGCCACCCACTACCATGGGGGCACAAGCCACCGGGCCGCCGTTCCCCCAGATCCTCACCGGATGGGGCCGGCCGCCCGGGGCACGGAGTGGGACGGACGAGGAGCGCATCGGGTGGAGGTCGCTGTATCCGCGATCGGCAGCCGCGGGGACGTCGTCCCGTTCGCCCACCTCGCCTCCCGACTCAGCGCGGCGGGCCACCGCGTCACCCTCGTGACCCACGACTCCGCCGTGGACTCCCTGCCTCCTGAGCTGCGCGTGCTCCCCGTCCCGAGCGACCCGCGAGCGCTGATGGCCGGTCCCGCCGGACGCGCCGCCCTGCGCTGGAACCCCCGGGACCTGAACCGCTCACGGGACCTGTTCGCGGACTTCCTGCACTCCGGCTACGCCCCCGCCCGGGAGGCGCTGCGGCACGCGGACGTGCTCGTGGCCTCCACGTTCTCGATCGCCGCGGTCCACGCCGCCCTGCAGCGTCACGTTCCGGTGGTGCGCGCCCACATGTGGCC
>NZ_PHOA01000132.1 GCF_003687455.1 Kocuria tytonicola
CCCTCTCCGCCCTGACCCGCATGGCCTGGGCAGCCTCCCACAAGGTGCTCTCTGTGGCAGAGCCGTCCCTGTTCTCGGTGGCCGGCACCAAGCGCACCATGAGTGCGCTCGCCCAGTTCGAGGGCTCGCGCGTGTGGGCCGTGCCGGAGGCGGGGGTCGTGGTCAACCGCGTGCGCGACTCGTCCCAGGAGCAGCGGCACCGCATGCAGGAGCTGCGCGAGCTGTTCGGCCCGCTCGTGGTGGACCCTGTACTCCCGGACCTCTCGGTGATGCAGCAGGCACAGGGGGCGGCGTGGCCGGTGCACCGCTGGCCCGGCGCCGAGGCCGCGGACCTCGCGGAGCGCTTCACTGCCATTCTGCAGGGGCTCACGCACTGAACCGGAGCACCCGGCGGGCGGCACTGGAACGAGAGTCCGGGGAGCCGCGCCACGGCGTGCCACCACTGTCCGCTGCGGATGGATGCCCCCGCGACGCGCACGCGGACAGCACGACGACGCGCTGGTGCGGTGACCGGCGGCCACCGCACGGTGCGCGGCGTGGTGCCGCCGGGGGCCCTCTCCCGCCGCCGAGACGTGTGCTCAGGTCACCGGGTTGCCGTCCAGGGTGCGCTCAGACCGCGTTCTTCTTGTTCCGGCGGGCGCGCCGCGCGGAGAGCTCGTCCTCGGGGAACGGCCCGGCCTCGGCGGCGCCGTCGAGAGCGGCGTGCTCGGCGGGCATGGACGCGAGCGTGGCCTCGACCTCGCGCCACACACGGCCCACGGCGATGCCGAAGACGCCCTGCCCGCCCTGGACGAGGTCGATGACCTCGTGGGGCGAGGTGCACTCGTAGACGCTCGCGCCGTCGGACATGAGGGTGAGCTTGGTGAGGTCCTCGATGCCGCGCAGCCGCAGCGCGCCCACGGCGGCGCGGATTTGCTGGAGGGACACCCCAGTGTCGAGCAGCCGTTTGACCACCTTGAGCACCAGGATGTCGCGGAAGCTGTACAGCCGTTGCGACCCCGAGCCCTTGGCGCCGCGGACGGTGGGTTCCACCAGGTTGGTGCGGGCCCAGTAGTCCAGCTGGCGGTAGGAGATCCCCGCGGCCTTGCACGCGGTGGGGCCGCGGAATCCCACGGTCTCGTCGATCGCGGTGAGGTCATCGGTGAACAGCATCTCCTGCGTCCCGCCCGCGAGGGTGGAGGCACGCAGCTGTGCCGCGTCCAGCGGCAGCTCCGGATTGCTCAAGCGTCCTCCTCGTGCGTGGGGTGGGGTCCTGCGGCCCACCGTGCCCCGGCGCGGGGCGGTGCTCCCCTGACGGTAAACCCCGGGATGGACCGGGTCAAAGACATTGGCGCAGGGGTGGCCGTGTCGTCAGCCTACCCGTCTCCCGGGCCGAAGCACCGGATCAGGTCTGGAAGTCCTCCGGATCCACCTGGTCCAGGAAGTCCCGGAACTCGCGCACCTGCGCCTCGGCCTCTCCGGGGCCGTCCGGAGCCTGCTCCCGCAGCTCTCCGTCGGCACTGAGCACCAGCCCCGCCTCGTCCAGCACCGCCGCGGCGCAGCGGATGGGGCACGACGTGCGGGCTGCCAGTGCAAGGGCGTCCGAGGCCCGGGCGTCCACCACGGTGGAGTCGTCCAGGGTGATGGCCGCGTGGAACACGGTGTCCTCCACGGTGTGCACCGTCACGCCCGTGATGCTCCGGCCGAGCTGGTCCACCACCGTGAGCAGCAGGTCGTGGGTCAGGGGGCGCGGGGGCTCTATGCCCTGCAGCGCGAAGACGATGGACGTGGCCTCGTTCGTGCCCACCCAGATGGGAAGCCTGCGCGGACCTCCGGTCTCGCGCAGCACCACCACGGGCTGACCCGTGGGCACGTCCATGCGGACGCCCGCGATCTCCATGGGGACGTCCGCGCTCACGGGCGTCCGCCGTCCGGGTCCGGAGGGCCGAAGGAACGGACGGTGTCGTCCACCTGCGTGTGCACCGCCGCGGACATCACGGACAGGCACAGGGCGGCGATCTCCCGCGCACGCTGCACCGCCTTCTGCCGCGTGGCGGGGTCACGGCGGATGCGCAGCGGTGAGATGCTGCCCTCCACCAGGGCGACCACGCGCTCGGACGCACCACGCAGCACCCGGAGGTGGCGGGGTTCGATGCCGTAGGCACCGAGCCGCCCCACGGCCACGGCCACGGCCAGCGCGTGCTCGTCGAAAGCGCCCTCACGCTCCACCAGCAGGCCCTGGGCAAGCAGCTCCCGTAGCACGGTCACCTCCGTGCCCGACCGCGCGGCCAGCTCCCGCAGGGAGTAGCGTGCCGACGAGACGGGCGCGGGCTCCCCGGCCTCGATGCCCGCGGTAACCACCTCGGACGACGCCGCCTGCTGCGGTTCGGAGTCCGCGGCCGGGTCCTCGCCCCGGTCGAGCCGCTCCCGGATGACCCGCAGCGGGAGGTAGCGCTCCTGCTGAAGGCTGAGGACGGTGCTGAGCCGCTCGACGTCCTCCTCCGAGTACTTGCGGTACCCCGAGGCCGTGCGCTGCGGGTGCACGAGGCCCTGGTCCTCGAGGAAGCGCACCTTGGACGGGGTGAGGTCCGGGAAGCGCGGCTGCAGGTGGCGCAGCAGCGCGCCGATCCCCATGCGGGAGGGCTGCGGTCGAACGGTGTCAGGCATGGAGCGCGTCAGGACCCGTTCTGCACCGAGTGGTAGAAGGTGAAGCGGAACTTGCCGATCTGCACCTCGTCGCCGTTCTCGAGCACCTTGGTGTTCACGCGGTCGCTGTTGACGTAGGTGCCGTTCAGGGACGCGTGGTCCACCACCTCGAAGGTGCTGCCGCGCCGGATGAACTCGGCGTGGCGCCGGGACACGGTGACGTCGTCCAGGAACACCGAGCACGCGGGGTGGCGCCCGGCCACCACCTCGTCCCGGTCCAGCAGGAATCGGGCGCCGGTGAGACCGCCGTTGGTCTCCAGGAGCAGGGCCGATCCCGGGGGCAGCGACGCCACCGCGTTCTGCTCACCCTCGGTGAGCTTGTGGTGCGCTGCAGTGGAGAGCACGTCCGCGACGATCTGGATGGACGTGGTCTCAGGTCCCGACTGGGCGCCGGAGTTCTCGTTGTTAGGCATGGGATCCCCTCACGTGCAGGTCGTGGTCAGTCCAGCAGCTGCTGGTAGGCCTGGGCGTCCAGCAGCCCGGAGGTGGCGTCCTCGGAGTCGACGCGCACCGTGAAGAGCCAGCCGCCCTCGTAGGGCGCCTCGTTCAGCAGGCCGGGGCTGTCCGCCAACTCGTCGTTGACGGCTGTGATCTCACCGGTCACGGGAGCGAAGAGGTCGCTCACGGACTTGGTGGACTCGATCTCTCCCACCACGTCCCCCGCCGTGACGGTGTCACCCACCTCGGGCAGCTGGACGAAGACGACCTCGCCCAGCTCGTTCTGGGCGTGGTCCGTGATGCCGACCCGGAGGGTGCCGTCCTCCGGGAGGTCCTGCACCCACTCGTGCTCTTCGGTGTACGCGAGTTCCGCGGGAATGTTGGTCATGCGCGTCAGTTTAGGGCACCGCGGCGCAGTAGTCCCCATCACACGCGTGTCCGTGGAGCGCGGGTGTGTCGTCATCTGGGCCCACGAGCACCCGTCGCGCCCGGAGCACGGGCCCCGGTGGGTGTACTTTGGCCCGGTGCCCATCACCGAGGCTTTCCGCCAGGCCGCGATCCGCGTACACACGCACGGGTCCAGAATCCGCCGCACCGTGCCCGTCATGAGGACGCGGCCGGACCCCTTCCACCTCCACGAGCTCACGCCGGCGCGCTCCGCCCGGTTGATCGTCTCCGCCTTCCTGCTGGCCGTGCTCACGGGCACCGGGCTGCTCATGCTTCCCCCCGCCACCGTGGCACCGGGCGGGACGGACCTGCTCACGGCCGCGTTCACCGCCACCTCCGCACTGTGCGTCACGGGACTGGTCACGGTGGACACGGCCACCTACTGGACGCCCTTCGGACAGGTGGTCATCATCTGCCTCATCCAGGTGGGCGGGCTGGGAGTCATGACGTTCACGACCATGCTGGGCATCCTGCTGGCCCGGAAGTTCGGGCTCTCCACCCGGCTCCTGGCCAACGCCGAGACCAAGTCCCGGGGCGGGGCCCGGCAGGTGGTGGCCCGCATCGTGGGCACCACGGCGGTCATCGAGTCCACGGCCGCGGGCGTCCTCTTCCTGTGGTTCTGGGGCCACTACCACTACACCCCGGGACAGGCCCTGGCGCACGGCGCGTTCCACGCCGTTTCCGCCTTCAACAACGCGGGCTTCGCGCTCTACTCGCTCAACGTCATGGACTTCTCGGGCGACGCCGTGGTGCTGCTCACGCTCTCCGCGTGCGTGATCCTGGGCGGGCTGGGCTTCCCCGTGCTCTACGAGCTGCGCCGCCACGTCCGGCTGCCCCGCCGCTGGAGCATGAACACCCGGCTCGTGCTGCTCGCCACGCCCATCCTGCTGGTCGGCGGCACGGTGTTCCTGCTCGCGCTGGAGTGGAACAACCCCGCGACGCTCGGCCCCGAGGCCCCGCCGGTCAAGCTGCTCAACGCGTTCTTCCAGTCCACCATCTCGCGCACCGCGGGCTTCAACAGCATCGACATCTCACAGATGCACCCGGTCTCGTGGCTCGGCATGGACATCCTCATGTTCATCGGCGGCGGCCCGGCCGGCACGGCCGGCGGCCTGAAGGTCACCACGTTCGGCGTCCTGTTCTTCATCGCGCTCACGGAGATCCGCGGTGGCGCGGCCGTGCCCGTGCTGGGCAAGCAGCTCTCCCGCTCCGTGCAGCGCGAGGCCATCACCGTGGTGGTGCTGGCCACCGGCGCGGTGATCGGCGGGACCATGCTCATCATGCTCACGGACACCGGCCTGGGGCTGGACCGGGTGCTGTACGAGGCCGTCTCGGCGTTCTCCACGGTGGGACTGAGCACGGGGATCACCCCCACGCTCGCCCCGTTCGCGCAGTGCGTGCTGATCGCGCTGATGTTCATGGGCCGCCTCGGACCCGTCACGGTCGCCGCCGCCATCGCGTTCGGCCGCCGCCCGCCCACCTACGAGCTGCCCAAGGAGCGTCCGCTGATCGGCTGATGCCGTCCCGCAGGACGACGCCGCACGGCCACTCCCCGGC
>NZ_PHOA01000133.1 GCF_003687455.1 Kocuria tytonicola
CCCTTCCCCCGTCCGGCGCACGACGGCGCGGGGCCGGGTTCCCCGGGCGGGGTACCCGGCGCGGTCGCCGGCACCGGGGACTCGCCGCTGCACCGCGCGGTGCGCCGGATCGTGGAGGAGTGCGGCAGCGGCGTCGTGGTGGCGGGGGAGCTGGAGCGCCGCGCGGTGGCGCACGACGCGTCCCACTACCTGATGCAGCCCCACGCGGTGCTGCGCCCCCGCAGCGAGAACGAGGTGGGGCGGATCTTCGCGACGGCCGCGGGCACCGGGGCGGGGCTGACCCTGCGCTCGGGCGGCACGTCCCTGTCCGGGCAGGCGGTCACGGACCAGCTGCTCGTGGACGTGCGGCGGCACTTCAAGGACGTGGCGGTGCTGGACGGTGGCGCCCGCGTGCGGGTGCAGCCGGGCGTGACGGTGCGGCGCGTCAACGCGCTGCTGGCCCCGCACGGGCGGGCGCTGGGACCGGACCCGGCGAGCGAGACCGCGTGCACGCTGGGCGGCGTGGTGGCCAACAACTCCTCCGGCATGGCGTGCGGCACCGAGTTCAACACGTACCGCACCCTGGAGTCCATGGTGCTCGTGCTGCCCTCCGGCACGGTCCTGGACACCGCGGCCCCGGATGCCGCGGAGCAGCTGCGCTCGCGGGAGCCCGAGCTGTTCGAGGGCCTGCTGCAGCTGCGGGACCGGGTGCGGGGCAACCCCGAGTCCGTGCGGACCGTGGAACGGCTCTTCGCCATGAAGAACACCATGGGCTACGGGCTGAACTCGTTCCTGGACCACGAGGACCCGGTGCGGATCCTCGAGCACCTCATGATCGGTTCCGAGGGCACGCTGGGCTTCGTGGCCAGTGCGACACTTCGCACCGTTCCCGTGCACCCGCACGTGTCCACCGGGCTGCTCGTGTTCCCCACGGTCGTGGCCGCCACCAGCGCGGTGCCGAGCCTCGTGGCCTCGCGCTGCGCCACGCTGGAGCTGCTGGACGCCACCTCGCTCGCGGTCTCGCAGCGCACGGGCCTCGCACCGCCCGTGATCATGGACATCCCCGTGGACCAGCAGGCCGCCCTGCTCGTGGAGTACCAGCACGACACTCCCGAGGGTGTGCGGGACCTCGCGGAGGCGGCCCTTCCCACCTTCGATGCGCTGGACCTCGCCGGCCCCGTGGCCCTGACCACCGATCCCCGGGAGCGCGCGAGCCTGTGGACCGTGCGCAAGGGCCTGTACACCACCGTGGCGGGCAACCGGCCGCAGGGCACCAACGCCCTGCTGGAGGACGTGGTGGTGCCCGTGGACCAGCTGGGCACCACGTGCGAGGAGCTCACGGGGCTGTTCGACGCGCACGGCTACCGGGATTCCGTGATCTTCGGCCACGCCAAGGACGGCAACGTCCACTTCATGCTCAACGAGCAGTTCGACGACCCCGCCCAGCTCACCCGCTACGAACGCTTCACGGAGGAGATGGTGGACCTGGTGCTGGGTCACGGCGGGTCTCTGAAGGCCGAGCACGGCACGGGGCGCATCATGGCGCCGTTCGTGCGGCGGCAGTACGGGGACGAGCTGCACGCGGTCATGGTGGAGCTCAAAGAGCTCATCGACCCCGACCACCGCTTCAACCCGGGCGTGATCCTCACCGCCGACCCGCGCGCCTACCTGCGGGACCTCAAGACCGCCCCGCCCGTGGAGTCCGAGGTGGACCGGTGCGTCGAGTGCGGCTACTGCGAGCCCGTGTGCCCGTCCCAGGACCTCACGCTCACCCCGCGCCAGCGCATCGTGGGGCGCCGGGAGATCGCGCAGGCCGAGGAGCGCGGGGACGCTGAGCTCGCCGCCCGGCTGCGCCGCGAGTACGACTACGCGGGGCTGCAGACCTGCGCCGTGGACGGCATGTGTGTCACGGCGTGCCCCGTGCACATCAACACCGGGGACCTGGTGCGGCGGCTCCGCGCGGAGAACCACTCCAAGGTCGCGGACCTCGCGTGGGCCGCGGCCGCCCGCTCCTGGGCCGCCACCTCCGCCGGGGCATCGTTCGCGCTGACCCTGGCCTCCCGCATGCCCCCGGCGCTGCCCTCCTCCGCCACGCGCGCCGCCCGCGCCGTGCTCGGGGCGGACACCGTGCCGCGCTACAACGCGTCCCTGCCCGCGGGCGGCGGCGCGCGCTCCCGGTTGACGACGCCGCCCGGCCCGTCCTCCGCCGAGCTCCCGCTCCGCCGTGCTGCGGATTCCAGGACCACGGATTCCAGGGCCGCAGATCCCCGGGCCACGGGAGTGGGCGCGGCGGGCGGCCGCGAGGACCACGCGGCGTCGGACCCCGTGCAGGACGACGCCGTCCGCGCCGTGTTCTTCCCCGCGTGCATCAACGCGATGTTCGGCACGGCCACGGGAGAGGGACCGAGCACGTCCGAGGCGTTCCTGCGGGTCTGCGAGCGCGCCGGGGTCGCGGTGCGGATCCCCGAGGGCATCGACGCGGCGTGCTGCGGCACCCCGTGGAAGTCCAAGGGCCTGCCCACGGGCTACGCCACCATGACCGAGCGGACCCTCGGCCTGCTGTGGGAGGCCTCGGACCGCGGTCGGCTCCCGGTCGTGTGCGATGCGGCGTCCTGCACCGAGGGGCTGGCGACCATGCAACGGCTCGCGGCGGAGCACCCCCGGTACGGGGAGCTCGAGTTCGTGGACGCGGTGACGTTCACCGCCGAGCACGTGCTCCCCCGCCTGGACCCCGCGTCCCCGCTGGAGACACTGGCCGTGCACCCCACGTGCTCGTCCGTGCACCTGGGGATCACGGAGGACCTGCTGAGCGTGGCGAACGCGTGCGCGCGGGAGGTCACGGTGCCGGTGTCCTGGGGCTGCTGCGGCTACGCCGGGGACCGCGGGATGCTGCACCCGGAGCTCACGGCCTCCGCCACGGCGCGGGAGGCCGCCGAGGTCCGCGCGGGTGACTTCGAGGCGTACGCCTCCGTGAACCGGACGTGCGAACAGGCCCTCACCGAGGCCACCGGAGAGCCCTACGAGCACGTGTTGCAGGTCCTGGAGCGCGTCACGCGCTGAGGCCCGCGGCACGGCCGGGACCGGCGTCGCGGAGGGGCGCTACGCCGTCGTCCCCGGGTCCGGAACCCCGCGCGAGGCCGCACGGGCCACGGGACCGGCGGACACGGCGCACACGAGCACCCCGGCGAGCAGGCACCACACGAATCCCGTGCCCGCGCCCACCCCGGCGAGCTCCGCCACGGCAGGAGCCAGCACGGCCAGCACGAACGGCACCGCGAAGCCCACGTAGGTGAGGGTGTAGAAGACCCCGATCAGCGCCCCGAGGTCGTGCGGGCGGGCCAGCAGCTCCACCTCGCGCAGCCCGGCGACCATCATGAGCCCGTAGCTCACCCCGAGCATCACGGCGGTGGGGAACGCGAGCCAGCTCAGCTGCCCCGCGACCGTCACGGCGCCGAGCAGGAGACCGGCGCTCGCCGCCCCGAGGCCCGTGACGGACAGCGGGAGCCAGCCCCGCTCCCCCAGCCGCGAGGCCAGGGGCTGGACCAGCACGCCCGTGAACATGACCGTGGCAGCCACCAGGCCCAGGTACGCCACCGGGAACCGCACGATGCCGATCACGAAGGACGGGATGCTCGCGAACGCCACCGTGGCCGTGCCGAAGACCCACGGGGACCAGGCCGCAACCACCCAGAAGAACCGGGCCGTGAGGGCCACGGGAGGCACCAGTGGCCGCGCCGCGCGGGGCCCCCGGGCGGGGAGCTGCGTCTCGGGAACCCGCCACACGAGCGCGCCCGCCAGGAGCACGAGCACCGCGTGCACCACGAACGGCGTGACCTGGGGAGCGGGAAGGAACTGCGCCAGCAGGCCGGCCACGAGGGGCCCGGCACCGAAACCGCCGGAGAGCACCACCGTGGCCCGGCGGGGCCCGGCACCCGGGCGGTCCGCGCTGAGCTGCTTGACCCACGCGGACCCCGAGGACATGGCCATGCCCACGCCGAAACCCATGACCCACCGCCCCGCGTAGAGCAGCCAGTCCGAGGCCTGGGAGGACAGCGCCAGCACGAGGGACGCCACGAGCACCACGGCGAGCGCGGGGCGCATCACCGCCCGTCGGCCCCGGTGGTCGGACACCGGCCCGAACACCAGCAGCGCGGGCACCAGCCCGGCCGCGTAGATCCCCAGCATCCCGGTCACGAAGGACTCGCTCAGCCCGTCCTGCGAGCGGTACACCTCGAGCATCGGCGCGAAGAGGTTTGCGCCGAATCCCACGGTGAACATGGCCGCGCCAACGCGCCACCACGTGCGCGGGGTGACCGCCTGACCGCCTGCTCGTCCCATGGTGGCGAGCGTACCCGCGGGCCCGGCGGGGATTTCGCATTCCCCGAATCCTGACGCTATGCTGGAGCAGTTGTTCGCGGGCTCCGTCCGTGCAGCAGCGGGATGTGGCGCAGCTTGGTAGCGCGCGTCGTTCGGGACGACGAGGTCGCAGGTTCAAATCCTGTCATCCCGACTCGAATCCCCTTGCTCCTCCGCAACCGGAGCAAGGGGATTTTTCATGTCCGCCCCCGCCTCGGACGCCGTTGCGTTCTCCTGGACGACGCGCACGGGGTCCCTGCGTGCCACCGCGCGCCCGGCCGTGGTGGAATCGTGGTCATGACATCACTGCCCCGCCACCGCCCGTTCGCCCAGGTGGACGTGTTCTCCGCCGAACCCTGCCGGGGCAATCCCGTGGCCGTGGTCCTGGACGGCTCGGACCTCACGGACGAGCAGATGGCACGCTTCGCGCGCTGGACCAACCTCTCCGAGACCACGTTCGTCCTGCCGCCCACCTCCCCCGACGCCGACTACCGGCTGCGGATCTTCACTCCCGACCGCGAGCTGCCGTTCGCGGGCCACCCCACCCTGGGCTCGGCCCGCGCCTGGCTGGCCGCCGGGAACTCGCCGCACACCCCCGTGCTCGTGCAGGAGTGCGCCGCGGGTCTCGTGCGCATCCACCCCTCCCCGGACGACGACGCCGCCCTGGCCTTCGA
>NZ_PHOA01000134.1 GCF_003687455.1 Kocuria tytonicola
CCCCCACAACCCCACCGGGACCGTGGCCTCCCGGGAGCTCAAGGAGCTGCTCGTGGAGCTGGCCGCCGAGCACGACGCCGTGATCGTCACGGACGAGGTCTACGAGCACCTGCGCTACGACGGCCCCCACGAACCTCTGGCCACCCTGCCGGACGCCGCCGAGCGCACCCTCACGGTGTCCTCGGCGGGCAAGACGTTCTCCGCCACGGGATGGCGCGTGGGCTGGGTGAGCGGGCCCCGGGACCTGGTGCAGGGCGTCGTCGCCGTCAAGACGTACCTGTCCCACAGCGCCGCGGCACCCCTGCAGCACGCGGTCGCGGAGGCCCTGGCCTTCCCCCGGGAGTTCTTCGACGGGATGCTCGCGGACTACCGCGAGCGCCGGGACGTCCTCGTGGCAGGGCTGGGCGAGGCGGGCCTCACCCCGCCGACGCCGCAGGGCACGTTCTTCGCCGTGGCGGACGTGAGCGACCACTACGCACTGGCAGGGGTGGACGACGCCGCCGGGCTCGCCCAGCACTGGGCGCAGACCGCGGGTGTGGTGGGCATCCCCGTGTCCGCGTTCGCGAGCCCCGCGAACCAGGGGCTCTACGCCGACTGGCTGCGCCTCGCGTTCTGCAAGCGCACCGAGGTGCTGCGGGCTGCGATGGCGGGGCTGGCCGCCGCGGTCTGAACCCGGCGCAGCGGTCCGAGTGGCGTCAGTCCGCCGCCGTCTCCTCGTCCGCCTCGAGGAACCACAGCACGGTCTCCCCGTGGACGCTGGTCTCGAAACGGCGCAGCCCCTCCGGCCAGGCGGGCTCCTCGGTGCGGGCAGCGCGTTCCACCGCGATCACGCCCCCGGGTCCCAGCCGCCCCACGAGCAGTGAGAGCAGGCGCGTGAGCTCGGCGTTCTCCAGGGGGTAGGGCGGGTCCGCAAGTACGAGGTCCCAGCGGTGGAACGGGGCCCGCCCCAGGTACCCGGCCACGCCGGAGTGGACGGTGGTGAGCTTCGTCTCCGGGCACGACGCCGCCAGCAGCGCCGCGTTCTCCCGGCACACCTTTGCGGCCGTGGCCGCCTTTTCCACGAGCGTCACGACGGCGGCGCCCCGACTGGCCGCCTCCAGGCCGAGCGCGCCCGAGCCCGCGAAGAGGTCCAGCACGCGCGCGTCCTGGCACATGCCCCACGCGTCCAGACGCCCGAACAGGGACTCCTTGACCCGGTCCGTGGTGGGCCGGGTGGCGGAGCCCGGGACGGACTTCAGCCGCAGCCCCCCGGCCCGTCCGGCAATGATCCGTGTCATCCTCGCTCCAGAAATGCTTGTCGGTCCTCGTCCAGCACCCGCTCGATGCTCGCCCGCAGCACCGGGTGGGCCGAGAGCTCGGGATCCTCCCGGACCACGTCCTCCGCGGCTGCACGGGCCCGCGCCACGAGCTCCTCGTCCCGCAGCACACCCACCCAGCGCAGCCCTGAGCGTCCACCGGACTGGGAGGCCCCCAGGATGTCGCCCTCCTTGCGCAGCCGCAGGTCCGCCTCCGCGAGCTCGAAGCCGTCCGTGGTGGCGGCCACCGCGTCCAGCCGGGCGCGCGCCGGGTGCTCCGGGGGCAGCCGGGTCACCAGCAGACAGGTGCTCGCGTGCTCGCCACGCCCGATCCGGCCCCGCAACTGGTGCAGCTGCGAGATGCCGAAGCGCTCGGGGTCCACCACCACCATGAGCGTGGCGTTGGGGACGTCCACGCCCACCTCCACCACGGTAGTGGAGACCAGCACGTCGATCTCCCCGGTGTCGAACGCGGCCATGGTGTCCGCCTTGGTCTGCGTGTCCTGGCGTCCGTGCAGCAGGGACACCCGGGCACCTCGCAGCTCGGGGCGCGCGGCCACGAGCTCGTGCAACCACGTGACGGTGGCGGGTTCCGGCTCGTCCTGCTGGGCCTCCAGGGAGGCGCGCAGCGAGGTGAAGGGCGGCAGGGCGGCGTCGTCGCCGATCTTGGGGGCCACCACGTAGACCTGGCGGCCCTGCGCCACGTGCTCCGCGGCGAGCGCCCACACGCGGTTCTCCCACGCGGGGCCGTGCTCCGCGAGGCCCACGACGAACGTGTCGATGGGACGCCGTCCGCCCGGCAGCTCGCGCAGGGTGCTCACGTCCAGGTCCCCGAACACGGTCATCGCCACGGTGCGCGGAATGGGGGTGGCGGTCATCACGAGGGTGTGCGGCACCTGCCCGGCCTTGTCCCGCAGGGCGTCGCGCTGCTCCACGCCGAAGCGGTGCTGCTCGTCCACCACGGCCAGGCCCAGCTCCGCGAACTGCACCGTCTCCTGGATCAGGGCATGGGTGCCCACCACGATCCCCGCCGCACCGCTCGCAATGTCCAGCAGCGCACGACGCCGCGCGGCCGCGGACATGCTGCCCGTGAGCAGGGTGACCCCGGTGGCCCGGGGGTCACCGCCGAGCTGCCCCGGAGCGGCGAGGGGACCCAGCAGGGCGGTGATCTTCTCGTGGTGCTGCGTGGCGAGCACCTCCGTGGGCGCGAGCATCGCTGCCTGGGCGCCGCTGTCCACCACCTGGAGCATGGCCCGCAGCGCCACCACGGTCTTCCCGGAGCCCACGTCCCCCTGCAGCAGGCGGTTCATGGGCGAGGTGCCCGAGAGCTCCGCGGCGATCTGCTCACCCACGTCCCGCTGCCCGGCCGTGAGCTCGAACGGCAGGAGCTCGTCGAAGCGTGCGAGCAGGCCGTCGGCCCGGAGCGGGCGTGGGTCCACGGGGTGCGTGGAGTGCTCGGCCCGGCGACGCATCAGCTCGCTCTGCAGGACGAACGCCTCCTGGAACCGGAACCGGCGGCGAGCGGCCTCGCACGCCTCCACCGTCTCCGGGCGGTGCAGGTCCCGGTACGCCTGGCCCAGCGGCGGCAGACGCTCCGCGGCGAGCAGCTCGGGGGCCAGCGGGTCATCCAGGGAGTCCAGGTCCGCCGTGAGCAGCAGCTGGTGGACCACCTTGGCGATGCGCGGTGTGGTGAGCTTGCCGGCCTCCGGGTAGACCGGGATGGGGAGCAGCTCACCGGACTCGGACGTGCTGCCGGCCACGGACTCGGGGGTCTCCACGGGCGCGTAGTCCGCGCCGGTCATCGCGAGCTCACCGCGGTAGAGCCCCGGCTTGCCGGTGAACAGGGCGAGCGATCCCACGGGCAGGTCCTTCTGGGCGGAGTACGCGTTGAAGAACGTGATCTTCAGCTGCGCGCCGGAGTCGTCGGTCACCACCACGTCCGTGAGGCTGCGCCGCGGGTCGCTGCGCATCCGCCGTGTGCTGGAGGACTCCACCCGGGCGACGAACGAGGTGCGCTCCCCCGCCACGAGGTCCGTGAGCGCCTGGATCCTGCCCCGCCGGATGTAGCGCCGCGGGGCGTGGTCCAGCAGCTGGCCCACCGTGGTGATCCCCAGCTCCTTGCCCAGCAGCGCCACCGTGGAGTGCGGCGAGGTGCCGGGGACGTAGCGCGTGAGGGGCTGGTCCAGCAGGCCCGCGAAGGCGGTGACGGGCACCGTCTCCTCCCCCTCGGTCACCGGGGCTCCGCCGCGAGCGTCGTCACCGTCACGTTGCGGGCCTTGCCGCGGGCGCGCATGAGGTCCAGGGCGGTGCCCGGGTCCGTGACGTGCACGTGGACGCGCCACGTGTAGCCCTCCTCGTGCTCGCCCACCGCGCTCACGATCACGCTGCTGCCGGCGTCGTCCAGCTCGTGGCGCAGCTCTGCGGCGTCCAGTGCGGAGAGGTCCATGGTGCCCATGACCTCGTAGCCTTCCTGGAGCTCGTCCGCGCTCTGGTCCACCGGGTGCGTGTGGTGGCGGATCACGTCCGGCACGGGGTCCACGAAGTTCTCGGAACCTCCCAGCTCGGCGCGCAGGGCCGTGAGGAGCACGAGCATTCCCAGGGCCCCGGAGTCCACCGTGCCCCGCTCGGCGAGCACGGGCAGCTGGCCCACGGTGTCGATCACGGCACGGGTGCACGCGGCGAGCACCAGGTCCAGCCAGTCCACCAGCTGCTGGTTGGAGCCCTCCGCCGCGGTCTCCGGAACGGGGGTCTCGCCCGCGGCCTGCAGCACCGAGATCAGGGTCCCGGGCACGGGGTCGGTGAGCGCGGAGGAGCAGCGGACCTGCGCCGCCGTGAACGCGTCCTTGAGCTGGGCGGCGGTGAGCCGCACGCTGCCCTGAACGGCGCCGCCCATGGCCGTAAGCGCGACCGCGGCGAGCACACCGGAGTTGCCGCGGGCCTGCTCGAGCGCGGCCTGGCCGGCGTAGGTGAGCAGCTCGCCCACGTCCTTGCCCTCGATCAGGTCGGCGGCCTCCGCGGCGTAGCCCACGGTCACGCTCAGGTTCGCCCCGGTGTCCGCATCCGCCACGGGGAAGACGTTGAGGTTGTCGAGCACGTCCGCGTGCTCGCACAGGCCCCGGTGGGCGGCGTGCAGCCACGCGCGGACTTCGGTGGTGGAGGAGCCGGGCTTATGGCTCAAAGTGATCCCATCCTTCGACGACGTCGCGGCCGAACCACTGCTGGGAGGTGCGCCCGCCGATGGTCACGGCGGGCCCCACGGGGTCCCGCCGGGAGCTCTCCCCGGGGTTCGCCCCACTGCCCGGGACCACTGTCCCGGGGGCCGCGGGCGCACACGAGCCTATCGCACGGACCCCGGGAGGCAGCCGGGAATCCAC
The DNA here is from genome assembly GCF_003687455.1 of Kocuria tytonicola. Lineage (GTDB taxonomy): Bacteria > Actinomycetota > Actinomycetes > Actinomycetales > Micrococcaceae > Kocuria > Kocuria tytonicola. Next base: position 4,670 of record NZ_PHOA01000134.1, read on the forward strand.
AGGCAGGACCGCCAGCAGACCGTGGTCCTCACCGCCCGTGAGCACCCACTGCCACGGGTCCCCTCCCACTGCCTCACCCGCGGGGGCGAGGCTGTTCACGTGGGGCTCCAGGGCACGGGGTTCCAGGTCGATGTGCAGGCCACTGGCGCGTGCGATCCGCCCGGCGTCCCGCAGCAGCCCGTCGGAGACGTCCATCATGGCCAGTGCCCCCGCCCGGGCGAGCGCCGGACCGGTCGTCACGGGCGGGCGGGGCCGCAGCTGGGCCAATTCCAGGGCGTCCCGCAGCTGCGCCGGGACGGCGTCCCACGCGCCGGGGACGGGGCACGGC
>NZ_PHOA01000135.1 GCF_003687455.1 Kocuria tytonicola
ACCGGAGTGGCTCGCGTGCCAGGTGGAGGAGACCTCCCCGGTCTTCCACGACGCCGCCGGGGCCGTGGACTCGCTCGTCACTTTCCGCACCGCGCTGCACGACGCCACGGACGCCATGGGCATGGACGTGGTGGGTCTCGCGGCCGCCCCGGACATCCGCCCCGAGCCCGCGGACATCACCGTGAACGAGCGCTACCAGCGGCTCGCGGGCTACACCCCGGCCGTGGCCGCGGACCAGTACATCAGCGGGATGCACGTGCACCTGGGCTACCCGGACATGGAGGACGCCGTGCGCGCGCTGAACGGGTTGCGCGGCTGGCTGCCCGCGCTCGTGGCCCTCGGCGCCAACTCCCCCCTGTGGCGGGGCGCGGAGTCCGGGTACGAGAGCTGGCGCTCCATCCACTACCGCCGCTGGATCGCCAACGACATCCCGCCGCACTTCCAGGACCTCGCGGACCACGACGAGCGCGTCGCGGTGCTCAGCTCGTTCGACGTGATGGAGAGCGCCTCCACCCTCAGCTGGCTGGCCCGGCTGTCCCACAAGCACGGCACGCTGGAGATCCGGGCGTGCGACGTGCAGCTGGAGGCGCAGGACTCGGTGGCCATCGCGCTGCTCATCCGGGCGCTCGCGTCCTATGCGGTGGAGACCGCCCCTACCGTGGAGTTCACGCAGGAGTACCTGGACATCGCCCTCTGGCAGGCCGCGCGCTGGGGCCTCAGCGGGCGCGTCCTGGACCCCGTGGCCGGTCAGCTGGTGCCCGGCGAGCGGCTCGTGGACACGATCCTCGACCGGGTGCGCGGGCACTTCCCCTCGGAAGCCGACCGCCAGTTCGCGGAGGCCGGGGTGCGCCGGATCGTGGAGCACGGCAACGGCGCCCTGCGGCAACGCCGCGCGTTCGCCCGCGCGGGCATCCCCGGGGTCGTGGGCATGGCCACGCAGGCCATGACGGCGGACCCCCGCAGCTGAGTGCCGCTCCGCCCTCCGCACCCCAGGAGCGGACGACGCCGCCCGGTCGCCCGGCGCGCAGGTGCGCCGGGGCAGGGCGGAACCGAGCGCCGTCGTCCTGGCGGGCGGGAGGGGTGGAGAACTGTCAGGGACGCGCCGCGAAGCGCTCGATGAGGTCCACGTGGCCGGAGACGATCAGCAGGTCCCGGGAGCTCACGGTGGTGTCCGGGCGGGCGTAGGTGAAGTCCTCGCCGGGGGACTTCACGCCCACCACGGTCACGCCGTACTTGGAGCGGATGTCGGACTCCCCGAGCGTGAAGCCCTGGGTCTCGCGCGGCGGGTACATCTTGACGATCGCGAAGTCGTCGTCGAACTCGATGTAGTCCAGCAGACGCCCGGAGACCAGGTGCGCGGTGCGGCGCCCGGCGTCCGCCTCGGGGAAGATCACGTGGTGCGCGCCGATGCGCGAGAGGATCTTGCCGTGCGCGGGGGAGATGGCCTTGGCCCAGATCCGGTCGATGCCCAGGTCCACCAGGTTGGCGGCGATCAGCACCGAGGACTCGATGGACGTGCCCACCCCCACCACGGCGGAGGAGAACTCGGCGGCGCCGATCTGGCGCAGGGCGTCCATGTCCGTGGCCTCGGCCTCCACCACGTGGGTGAGCTGCCCGGACATCTTCTGCACGAGACCCGCGTCCCGTTCCACGCCCAGCACCTCGCGGCCCTGCTGGATGAGCTGCAGTGCCGTGGCGGCGCCGAAGCGGCCGAGACCCACCACCAGGACGGGGGCGGAGTGGGAGGAGTTCTTAGCCAATGATCGGCCTCTCTTCCGGGTAGGAGTACAGGCGCCGCCGGGAGCGCAGCGCCAGGGCGGTGGCCACCGTGTTGGTGCCGATGCGGCCCACGAGCATGATCACGGACAGCGCGTACTTGCCGATGTCCGGGGACGCCGCGGAGACGCCCGTGCTCAGTCCGCACGTGGCGTAGGCGGAGATGACCTCGAACAGCACGTGGTCCAGGGGCAGGTGGGTGACGGCCACCATCACCGCGGAGCCCAGCAGCACCACGGAGGCACCCATCATGATCACGGAGATGGCAATGCGCAGCACCGAGTCCGGGATGGTGCGGAAGAACGCGATCACGGACTGGTCGCCGCGCGCCTCGGCGAGGATGGCCAGGAAGACGACGGCGAGCGTCGTCACCTTGATGCCGCCGGCCGTGGACGCGGAGCCGCCGCCCGCGAACATCATGGCGTCCGTGAGCAGCAGGGTGACCTGGGAGGTGTCCGGCATGTCCACCAGGTTGAACCCGCCCGAGCGCATCATCACGGACGCGAAGAAGCCCTGGAAGATCCGCTCGGCGACGGACTTGCCGCCCAGGGTGGCCGGGTTGCTCCACTCCACGGCCAGGAACAGCACCCACGCGAGCACCAGGAGGATGCCGGTGGTGACCACGGTGAGCTTGGCGTTGAGGTTCCAGCGGTTGAAGCGGAACCCCACCTGCCGCAGCACCAGCACCACGGGGAAGCCCAGGGAGCCCACGATCACGCCGAGGCACACGGGCAGCAGGATGAGCCACGCCGTGGCCCCCGCGTGGTCGTACGGCACCAGGCCGTCCGTGTGCGGGGTGAAGCCCGCGTTGTTGAAGCTGGAGATGGCGTAGAAGACCCCGTGCCACAGGGCGGTGCCGAGCGGTTCCCCCTCTGCCAGGAAACCCACCGAGAGCACCACGGCGAGGGCCGCCTCGATGGAGATGGACGTGATCACGATGATCTGCAGCAGCGAGCCCACCTCGCCCAGGCGCCCGATGTTCAGGGCCTCCTGCGTGATGAGCTTGGACTTCAGCCCGAGCTTGCGCCCGATCGCCAGCGCGAGGATGGAGGTCAGGGTCAGTGTGCCCAGACCGCCCACCTGGATGGCCACGAGGATGACCACCTGCCCGAACAGGGACCACTGGTCCGCGGTGGAGACCGTGGTCAGTCCGGTCACGGTCACGGCCGAGGTGGCGGTGAACACCGCGTCCACGAAGTGCGTGACCCGGCCGTGCTGCGCGGAGACCGGCAGCCACAGCAGCAGGGCGAAGCCGAGGTCCACGATCACGAAGACGATCACCGCGAGCCGGGCGGGGGAGGAGTCCGCGATCCGGTCCACGAAGTCGCGGATGCCGCGAGCGGTGCGTGTGGTCAGGGGCTCGCCGGAGGAGGACTCCGGGGCGGTCTCCTCCACGGCGGCAGGCTGCTCGAGCTCGCTCACGGCACCTCCTCACGGGTGTCGACGGTGTGCGCGGGTGCGGCGGGACGCGCACGGCACGGGGCGTGCGCACACGACGGCCACCAGTATCCCCCGTCCCGGTGCGCTGCGGCGACAGCCCGTGCCACGAGTGGTCTAATGGGGGTGTGACCTCAGCAACAGAGGGCAAGGACGCCCTGCACCCCACCAGTGTCTACTGGGACCCCCAGTTGCTCAGCTACAACTTCGGGGACTACCACCCCATGAGCCCCACGCGCCTGGACGCCACCATGCGCCTGGTGCAGAGCCTGGGCCTGGACACTGCGGAGAACGTGCGGGTCACGGTGCCGGAGGTCCCGGACGACAGCGTCCTGGAGCTGGTGCACACGCCCGAGTACGTGCGCTCGGTGCACGCGGTGTCCGAGGACCCCACCCGGGAGATCCCGGAGTGCGGGCTGGGCACGGAGGACACCCCCGGGTACGCGGGCATCCACGAGTCCAGCGCGCGGCTGGTGGGCGGCAGCTACCAGGGCGCGGCGGACCTGCTCAGCGGCAAGGTGGTCCACGCCGTGAACTTCGGCGGAGGCATGCACCACGCCGCGGCGGGGAAGGCCTCCGGGTTCTGCGTCTACAACGACTGCGCCGTGGCCATCCAGCACCTGCTGGACAACGGGGTGCAGCGCGTCCTGTACGTGGACGTGGACGGCCACCACGGGGACGGCACGCAGGCCATCTTCTACGACGAGCCCCGCGTCATGACCATTTCCCTCCACGAGACCGGCCTGTCCCTGTTCCCGGGCACGGGATTCGCCAACGAGATCGGGGAGGGCGAGGCCGCGGGCACGGTGGTCAACGTGGCCGTGCCCACGCGCGCGGACGACGCCCAGTGGCTGCGCGCGTTCGACGCCGTGGTCCCGCCGATCGCGCGGGAGTTCCGCCCCGAGGTGATCGTCTCCCAGCACGGCTGCGACTCGCACTTCCAGGACGAGCTCACGCACCTGCGGGTGAGCGTGGACGGCCAGCGCCAGATCGCGATCGCCATGTCCGAGCTGGCGGGGGAGCTGTGCGAGGGCCGCTGGCTGGCCACCGGTGGCGGCGGCTACGACTGCCACGATGCCGTGCCCCGCTCGTGGGCCCACCTGGTGGGCGTGGCCTCGGGGCATCCCGTGGCCGTGACCACGCCGGTGCCGCAGGACTGGCGCACCTACATGAGCGAGAAGTACGGCGGACGTCCCCCGGAGGTCATGGGTGACGACGTCGACCTGTGGTGGCGCTCGTGGGAGATCGGCTACGACCCCAACGACGAGACCGACCGCAGCATCATGGCCACACGCAAGGAGGTCTTCCCCCACTGGGGGCTGGACCCCTGGTACGACTGAGCCACCCCTGCGGCCGGCGCGTCCCCGAGCCGTGGTCGTGGCCCGGGCGGGCGCAGCGGCTGGCGGCGGATTGGGGCGGGTGAGGGCACTCCGACTAGGGTGTTTCCCATGTCCCACGATGCATATTCCGCCCTGTCAGACCCCACCCGACGCCGCATCCTCGCCGTCCTGCAGGGCGGCGCACGGCCGGTGGGGGACCTGGTGACGGAGCTCGGGGTCTCCCAGCCCACGGTGTCCAAGCACCTGAAGGTGCTGCGCGACGCCGGCATGGTCACCACCCGCGCGCAGGGACAGAAGCGCTTCTACAGCATCGTGGGAGACCCGCTCGTCCCGGTGGTGGACTGGCTCACCGAGCTGGTCGCCGCGGCGCCGTCCGCCCCTGACGACGCCGCCACCCCGGCC
>NZ_PHOA01000136.1 GCF_003687455.1 Kocuria tytonicola
GGGTGAGCGCGCTCAGGGTGGGCGCGGGGAGCTCTGTTGTCATCGCCCACCAGCATAGGACGCGCGCGGGAGGACCGGCCGCGCGCGCCGGGTGCGGGCGGGGAGCGCGCGGGGCGTGCTGTGCCGCGGCGTCGGAGGGCGGTGGCACAATGAGCGCTGCACCACCCAGGGGCACGCGCGTGCCCGCAAGCCGAGAACGCGGAGGACTGCGGCGCAGTGAAGGTCTTGATCAGCGGGGGCGGCCCCGCGGGCGCCACGGCGGCGTACTGGCTCGCGAGCCACGGCATGGACGTCACGGTCCTGGAGAAGTCCGCGTACCCCCGGGAGAAGGTGTGCGGGGACGGGCTCACCCCGCGGGCCGTGCAGCAGCTGCGCCTCATGGGCGTGCCGCACGGCGAGGCCGAGGGCTACCGGCGCAACCGCGGGCTGCGGCTCGTGGCGTCCGGGCGCACCGTGGAGTTCCCCTGGCCCGAGCTCACCGACTTCCCCTCGTACGGCCTGGTGCGCACGCGCGCGGGCTTCGACGAGGACCTCGTGCGCCACGCCCGCGCCGCGGGGGCGAACGTGGTGGAGCGCCGTTCCGTGAAGGACGTGCTGCGGGACGGCACCGGTCGCGTGGTGGGCGTGCGGGCCGCGGTGCTGGACCCGGAGACCGGACGGCGCACGGCGGAGACCGAGGAGCACCGCGCGGACCTCGTGCTTGCCGCGGACGGCAACTCCACCCGCACCGCCGTGGCCGCCGGGCTGCACCGGCGCACCGACCGGCCCATGGGCGTGGCCGTGCGCACCTACTACCGGTCCCCGCGCTCGGAGCTGGACTGGATGGAGGGCTGGCTCGAGCTCGAGGACGGCACCCGCACCGAGCGCGCCCTGCTGCCCGGCTACGGCTGGATCTTCGGCGTGGGGGACGGCACCGCGAACGTGGGCCTGGGCATCCTGGACACCTCGCCCGCCTTCGGTTCCCTGGACTACCGCGCGGTGCTGCGCAGCTGGACCGCCTCGATGCCCGCCGAGTGGACCTTCGACCCCGAGCACCAGGTGGGCACCGTGGGCTCCGCGGCCCTGCCCATGGCCGGCAACCGCACACCGCACTACGTCCCCGGGCTCATGCTCCTGGGCGACGCCGCCGGGCTCGTCTCCCCGTTCAACGGCGAGGGGATCTCCAACGCCATGGAGTCGGCACTGTTCGCCGCGCAGTGCATTGCGGACGCCGCCGCCGCGAACGGCCCCCAGCAGCGGGAGAACGCCCTGGCCCGCTACCCGCAGCTCGTTCGCGCCGAGTGGGGGGCGCACTTCACGCAGGGCCGGGCGCTCGCCGAGCTCATCGGCCACCCGGCAGTCCTCTCCGCGGCCGTGCGCGCGGGCATGTCCGTCCCGGCGCTCATGCGCTTCGCCGTCCAGGTCATGACGGAGCTCTCGGACCGCCCCGCCCGGACTGTGACGGATCGCGCCATCGCGGTGCTGGACGCGCTGACGCCCGCGGCCTGATTTGTCGATAGAGTGGTGGACCGTGACTGAACCCAGCCGCCCCGAGGGCTCCCTGCGCCTGCCCGCGGGCTTCGAGCTCATTGCCCAGGACCCGCACCTGGGACCCCTCATGCTGCGTTCGCTCGAACGCGTGGAGGAGCGGCTGGACCAGTCCCTGCGCGCCACGGACCAGCTCGCGGACGTCACGGCACGCCACCTGCTGCGCGCCGGCGGCAAGCGGGTGCGCCCCCTGCTCGCACTGCTCGCGGCGGAGGCGGCCGGCAGCATCACGGACGAGGTGGTGGAGGCCGCCGTGGTCGTGGAGCTCACCCACCTGGCCTCCCTCTACCACGACGACGTCATGGACTCCGCTCCCCTGCGCCGCGGTGTGGAGACGGCCCACACCGTGTGGGGCAACACCGTGGCCATCCTCACCGGGGACCTGATCTTCGCCCGCGCCTCCGCCATGGTGTCCGCGCTGGGCCAGGAACCCCTCATGATCCAGGCCACCACGTTCGAGCGGCTCGTGATCGGCCAGCTCAAGGAGACCGCGGGCCCCGCCGAGGGCCAGGACCCCGTGGAGCACTACATCCAGGTGCTTTCCGGCAAGACCGGCTCGCTCATCGCCGCGAGCGGCCAGTACGGTGCGCTGCTGGGCGGCGCACCCCGCTCCGTGGTGGACCTCATGGTGGTCTACGGCGAGAAGGTGGGCCTGGCCTTCCAGCTCGCGGACGACATCATCGACCTCACCGGCCACCCGGACGTCTCCGGCAAGACCCGCGGCACGGACCTGCGCGAGGGCGTGGACACGCTGCCCGTCCTGCTGCTGCGCCGGGACGCCGCCGGCACCGACCCCGGGGTCGCGGCCGCCGCAGAACCTGTCCTCCGTCTGATCGACGGAGACCTCACCGACGACGCCGCCCTGGCCACCGCCGTGGCGGCCGTCTCGGAGCATCCCGCGGCCGCCGAGGCTTGGCAGATCGCCAACCGGTGGGCGGACGAGGCCATCGCAGCCCTGGAACCCCTGCAGGACTGCGTGGCCAAGGCAGCACTGATCGAATTCGCCCACGCGGTGGTCCACCGCAAGGGTTGAGCACTCAGTAAGCTTGAGACATTCATCACCCCTGGAGTATCGGCGACACCCCGTGATGCTCCTGGGGGACACTCTTTTCCGTGTGAGGTTCACGCATGTCCACTGAGAAACCACGTGGTGCCGCCGCCAAGGAAGCATTTTCCGGGCGCACCATGTTCATCTTCGCCGCGATCGGCTCCGCCGTCGGCCTCGGCAACATCTGGCGCTTCCCGTACGTCGCGTACGAAAACGGCGGCGGCGCCTTCATCATCCCCTACCTGGTGGCACTGCTCACCGCGGGCATCCCCCTGCTCATGCTGGACTACGCCATCGGCCACCGCTACCGCGGCTCCGCCCCGCTGTCCTTCCGTCGGCTGCACCCCAAACTCGAGACCATCGGCTGGTGGCAGCTGCTGATCTGCGTGGTGATCGCGATCTACTACGCGCTGATCATCGGCTGGGCCATGCAGTACACCGTCTTCTCCTTCAGCAAGGCGTGGGGTGACGATCCCGCCTCCTTCTTCATGAAGGACTACATGAAGGTCTCGGACCAGGTCACCATCGGCTTCGACTTCATCGGGCCCGTGCTCATCGCCACGGCCATCGCGTGGCTCGTGCTGCTGGTGGTGCTCATGCTGGGCGTGCAGAACGGCATCGGCAAGCTCAACGTGGTGCTGATCCCGCTGCTCGTGGTCATGTTCCTCATCATGGTGGGCATGGCCCTCACGCTGCCCGGCGCCGGCGCCGGTCTGGACGCCCTGTTCACCCCCTCGTGGAGCGCACTGGCGGACTCCTCCGTGTGGGTGGCCGCCTACGGGCAGATCTTCTTCTCCCTCTCCGTGGGCTTCGGCATCATGGTCACCTACGCCTCCTACCTCAAACCCCGCTCGGACCTCTCCGGCTCGGCGCTCGTGGTGGGCTTCGCGAACTCCTCCTTCGAGATCCTCGCCGGCATCGGCGTCTTCGCCGCCCTGGGCTTCATGGCCACGGCCTCGGGGACTGAGGTCTCCGAGGTGGCGACCTCCGGCATCGGCCTGGCGTTCATCGCGTTCCCGGCGATCATCTCCCAGGCGCCGTTCGGGACCCTGATCGGTGTGCTGTTCTTCGGCGCCCTGGCGTTCGCAGGGTTCACCTCCCTGATCTCCATCGTGGAGGTCATCGTGGCCGGCGTGCGCGACAAGCTGGGGCTCTCCCGCCCCGCCGCCGTGGCGCTCGTGGTGCTCCCGCTGGCCGCGGTCTCCCTGCTGTTCTTCCCCACCACCACGGGACTGAACCTGCTGGACGTCGTGGACGCGTTCGTCAACAACTTCGGCATCGTGACCGCGGCTCTGATGTCCGTGATGCTGCTGACCGCGGGGTTCTCCGCGCTGCCCACGCTGCGCGACCACATCAACTCGGTGTCCTCGTTCAAGCTGGGCCGCACGTGGATGATCATGACCGGCGGCATCACCCCGCTGATCCTGGGTTACATCCTCATCGACCAGGTCACCAAGACCGCGTCCGAGGGCTACAACGACATGCCGCAGTGGTTCGTGAACACCTTCGGGTGGGGCATGGCCGCGTCCCTGGTGGTCATCGCCTACCTGCTGTCCCGGATGCCGTGGAGCAGGCGCACGGCGGAGGCCTTCACCAGTCCGGCGCCTCCCATCGAGGACGCCTACCTGGACCGCAAGGCCATTGCGAACAAGCAGTCCCTGACCCACTACGCGGGCACCGCCGGGCGGACCGCGGCCCTGGGCCAGGACTTCTCCCTGCGGGCCATCGACCGCGGCACCGTGGTGCAGAAGGACGCACCCTGGGCACACGCAGCCCCCGGTGAGGTCGCGTCCCGGCGCTCCACAGCGGGGTCCCCCGTCAGCCACTCCGAAGGAGAACTCTCATGAGCACCAGCGCCGTCGTCATGATGATCGTCGCCATGGTCATGGTCTGGGGAGGACTCCTCCTGGCCCTGATCAACATCAAGCGCTCCCCGGAGGAGGTGGACGAGCTCGACACCCCGGCCCCCGGAGAGCAGGACCGCGTCCCGGACGAGGACGCCGTTCGGACCGGGGAGCCCGCGGCCCCCGGCCGCCGCGCCTGATCTGCGCCTGCCCCACGGCTCCACCCGCAGCAGAGGCCGCCCCGGACCACGTGTCCGGGGCGGCCTTCCGCGTTCCGCCTCTCGAGCGCCGGTGGACGTCACGCCTTCCCACCCGGACGAGGGACGAGGGGGAACAGTCGGCGGTGGGCAACCCGTGCAGGGCGGGGGTGCGCCTCAGCGG
>NZ_PHOA01000137.1 GCF_003687455.1 Kocuria tytonicola
GGCGCTGAGGGCACGCTCCGCGCCCCCGTCCCAGCCCGCCGTCGCCGGTGACCCGGGGGACCCGCAGGACCTGGACGACGCCGCGTTCGTGGTGGACCGCGGGCCGCTCCCGCCGGACGACGCCGCCGTGCCCCCGCGCGGCTCCGGCTCGTCGGCCGTCTCGGCGGACGACCTCGACGCCCTCACGCGGGCGGCCGCAGCGCGTCGCCCGGGCCACGGTTCCGGTGCCGGGGAGGATGCCCGTCCCGCGGTGCAGGTCAACGACCCCTCGAAGGTCTCGCGCGTGGACACCGGTCAGCTCGAGGCGGTGCCCGAGGCCGGAGGGCGGTTCTCGTCGTGGCGGGCACGACGCCGTGCGGCGCGGGTCGAGGACCTCGACGGCGGAGCGGGCGACCTCGGCCCCGAGGAGGGGAAGCAGCGGGACGGGGCGCGCAGCACCGTGGTGCCGTTCCCGCCCAGCCCTGCCCGCAGGCGGCGGCGCACCCGGCTGCTCACGGCTGCCCTGTCCCTGCTCGTGCTCCTCGTCCTGCTCGTGGCGGTGTTCTTCTCACCGCTGTTCGCCACCCGCACCATCGACGTGCAGGGGGCCACGCTCACGAACCCGCAGGCGGTGCAGGACGCGCTGGCGGGGTACCAGGGGGGCCCCATGACCCGGATCTCCCCGCAGGACGTCACGGCCTCCCTGGGGGACGTGGCCCAGGTGAAGTCCGTGGACGTCTCGTTCCACCCACCCCACACGATCTCCGTGCAGCTCCACGAACGGGTGGGGGTGGCCGTGGTGGAGGACGGCACCGGTGTGGTCCTCGTGGACTCGGAGGGCAAGCCCCTCAGCACGGTGCCCAGGGCCCAGCGGCCGGACGTGCCGCTGATCGCGGGTGGTCGGGGCGTGCTGAGCACGCAGAAGTTCCAGGACATCTCGGACGTCCTCGCCGCTCTGCCCGCGGACGTGCTCTCCCGGCTGGAGGGGGCGGCCGCGCCGTCGGGCTCTGCCGTGGAGCTGACTTTCAAGGACGGCAAGAAGGTCCGCTGGGGGGATGCGGGGGACAGCGAGCTGAAAGCGCAGGTGGTGGCCGCACTCGTGAACTCGCACAAGGTGGACGGCGCCACGCTCATCGACGTCTCCGCCCCGCTGCACCCGGTCGTCACCTGACCCACGGGACCTCAAGTAATACGTGAAACTTCAAGGCTGGCCACGAGGTGGGAGAATGTGGCACATCCCGGTAACACGTGGGAACATGATGGGGAGAACGGCGCGCCGGTTGGTATCCTTGTCGGAAATGACGACGGCGTGCTCGGCGAATACGTTGTTTCGCGATACATTCACGTAAGACTTGAGACTTCTCCCCAGCGCGTCATCCCCATCCCCGCAAGCCCACGCGAGTTAGGTGCACATGGACTCCTCAACCCCCCAGAACTACTTGGCCGTCATCAAGGTGGTCGGCATCGGCGGCGGCGGCGTCAACGCCGTGAACCGCATGATCGAGGAAGGTCTGCGCGGCGTCGAGTTCATTGCCATCAACACGGACGCCCAGGCGCTGCTGATGTCCGACGCGGACGTCAAGCTGGACGTCGGGCGCGAGCTGACCCGGGGCCTCGGTGCCGGCGCCAACCCGGACGTCGGGCGTCAGGCCGCCGAGGACCACGAGGAGGAGATCCAGGAGGTGCTCAAGGGTGCCGACATGGTCTTCGTCACCGCAGGCGAGGGCGGTGGCACCGGAACCGGTGGCGCTCCCGTCGTGGCCCGCATCGCCCGCTCCCTGGGCGCCCTGACCATCGGTGTGGTCACCCGTCCCTTCACCTTCGAGGGCCGCCGCCGGTCCAACCAGGCCGAGAACGGCATCGAGACCCTGCGGGACGAGGTGGACACGCTCATCGTGATCCCCAACGACCGTCTGCTCTCCATCTCGGACCGCAACGTCTCCATGCTGGACGCGTTCAAGTCTGCGGACCAGGTGCTGCTCTCGGGTGTCTCCGGCATCACGGACCTGATCACCACGCCGGGCCTCATCAACCTGGACTTCGCGGATGTCAAGTCCGTGATGCAGGGGGCGGGTTCGGCGCTGATGGGCATCGGCTCCGCGCAGGGCGAGGACCGTGCCGTGAAGGCCGCCGAGCTCGCGATCGCCTCCCCGCTGCTCGAGGCCTCCATCGACGGTGCCCACGGCGTGCTGCTCTCCATCCAGGGCGGCTCCGACCTCGGTCTGTTCGAGATCAACGAGGCCGCGCGCCTCGTCCAGGAGGTTGCGCACCCCGAGGCCAACATCATCTTCGGCGCCGTGATCGACGACGCCCTGGGGGACCAGGCGCGCGTGACCGTGATCGCCGCGGGCTTCGACTCCGTCTCCCAGGAGACCAACGCGAACAACTCCTCCCCGGCCCAGCGTCAGGCGGAGAACACCCGCGCCGCCTTCGGGGGGGACGCCTCCCGTCCCGCAGGCCTGGGACGCTCCCCGCAGCGCGGCGGCAGCTCCTACTCGGCGCCGACCTCGGGCTTCGGCTCGCGGCAGAACCAGGACGACGACATCCCCGACGACGCCGGGTTCGACGTTGACCTGCCCGCCGAGGCGGACGCCCCGTCCACCTCGAACGGGGCCGCGCGCAAGGACTCCCTGGACTTCCCCGACTTCCTGAAGTGAGCGGGCGGGTGCCCGGCACCCGCACAGCTCCCCGGGGGTCCCGTCGGCTCCCGCCCCGCGGGGCGGGAGCCTCGGGTGGTTCGGTGAGGCGGTCGACGAGCGCACGCGGGCCGATTGACCACGGGGACAGCAGGAAGACCAGCAGGAGATCAGAACCAGCGTGAACGGGGTGGCAGTCCGAACGGACGGCCACCCCGTTCGTGCTTCCGCCCCGCGTCAGGGCGGCGGGTCGAGCGAGGAGAGCGCAGATGTGGTTCCAAACCGAGTGGGACGGCGTGGGCATCGCCTTCACCGATGCCACCGAGGGCAACCTGGCCGCCCATACGGGTGACGAGCCCGAGGCGGTGACCCGGCGGCGTCGTGCGCTGGAGACGGAACTCGGGCTGGCCCCGGTGCGCTGGGTGCGCCAGGTGCACGGCACGGTGGTCCACGACGTCACGGGCACCCACGTGCCCCGGACCGCTCCGGAGGCCGACGCCGCGGTCAGCGCGGACGGGACGCCCCTGGGCATCCTCACCGCCGACTGCCTGCCCGTGGTGCTCGTGGGCGAGCGCCCCCGCGCCGAGCCGGTCCTGGCCGTGGCCCACGCGGGGAGGAAGGGCCTGCTGGACGGGGTGCTGCAGCGCACCGTGGCGGCGGTGCGCGGGCACGGGGCCACGGGGATCCGCGCCTGGATCGGGCCGGCCGTGTGCGGGCGGTGCTACGAGGTGCCGCCGGAGATGGCCGAGCGGGCGCAGCGTGTTCTGCCGGGCATCGTGAGCACCACCGACCGGGGCACCCCCGGGCTGGACCTGCCGGGTGCCGCACGGACCCTCCTCGGTTCGCTCGACGTCGCGGTGGCACCGGAGGGCGCCGACCGCACCGCGTGGTGCACCCTGGAGCACACGGAGCTGTACTCCTACCGCCGTGACCGGACGACCGGCAGGCTTGCGGGGCTCGTGTGGAGCACCGCGGGAAAGGACGATGCATGAGCGGGCAGACACGCGATCCCCAGGACGGCGCCGACTCCTCGGGGAGCGGGGCACTGGCGGCCGGCGCACCTGAGCGCTCCCAGGAGGCCGTCCCGGGTGGTGCCCGGCGCACCGCGGAACTGGCGCAGCGCCTGTCGGCCGTGCGCCGCCGGATCCTCGACGCGGCGGCCGAGCGCCCCGAGGACCGGGCCCACGACGGCGCGCTGCCCGCGCTCGTGGTGGTCACCAAGTTCTTCCCCGCCCAGGACGTGCTCCGGCTGCGGGAGCTGGGCGTCCGAGCCGTGGGGGAGAACAAGGACCAGGAGGCGGGCCCCAAGGCCCGTGAGGTGGCCCAGGCGCTCGCCGCGCAGCAGCCGCCCGTCTCGGCCCCGGTGTGGCACTTCGTCGGGCAGCTGCAGTCCAACAAGGCCAAGCACGTGGTGCGCTACGCGTCGTGGGTCCACTCGGTGGACCGGGCCTCGCTCGTCACGGCACTGGGGCGGGCCGTCCGCACCCACCGCGACGCCGCGGCGTCGGGAGATGTCGCCGCCGGGCCGTGCGCGGCCGAGGACCTCACGTGCCTCGTGCAGGTGAACCTGGACCCGGAGGCCTCCCGTGAGGACGCGCGCGGCGGCGCGCACCCGGACACCGTGCCCGGGCTCGCCCGGGAGATCGCGGAGACCGAGGGGCTGCGGCTGGGCGGCGTGATGGCGGTGGCGCCCCGCGAGGGTGATCCCCGCGAGGCGTTCGAGCGGCTGTGGGCGATCTCCCAGCAGGTGCGCGGCGAGCACCCGGAGGCCACCGCGGTCTCCGCCGGCATGAGCGGGGACCTGGAGGCCGCGGTGGCCGCCGGGGCCACGCACGTGCGGATCGGATCGGATGTTCTCGGGCCCCGGCCCGCGGTGCGGTAGCGTAATGACGGATGACGTGCGGGCCCATGCACGGCGCCCCCAGTGAAGGATTGAGGAGAGAACATGGCCGGAGCGCTGCGTCGCACCATGGTGTATCTCGGGCTTGCCGAGAACGACGACGAGTACTTCTCCGAAGACACCCCCCGCCCTCGGGGCACCCCCCAGAGC
>NZ_PHOA01000138.1 GCF_003687455.1 Kocuria tytonicola
CTCGGGTGCTAGTCGACCACGGATCGCGGGGCGGCGGCATCCGTGGGTCGCGTCCCCACGAGTGCGACGCCGCGCACGAGTGCTCCCGACACGGCCAGGCCGCCCGCGAGGAGGAGGGCCGCCACGGCGTCGTGCTCGCCGAGCGCCCCGCCCGTGAGGAACCCGCCCACCAGGCAGCAGGTGACGATCCAGCGGTAGGCCGCCCAGGCCCTGCCCTGCTCCTGCGTGGACACCCCCGTGAGGAGCGTGCGCGAGGCGGCCGCGTTGAACACCCCGTTCGCGGCACCGCCCAGCAGGAAGAGGAGCGCACCGAGCCCGAACCCGGGCAGCCCCAGGGCCAGGACGAGGAAGACCGCGCCCATGCCGCCGGCGCCCGTCACGAGCACCACGGGCGCCGACCACCGCGGCACCCGGCCGGCGGCCTGGCCACCCAGGACCACGCCGAGCCCCCACAGGCCCCACGCCGCGCCGACCCACGCGGGGTCCCACCCGGCGTGGTGGGTGAGCACGAAGACCCCCGAGACGCCCTCGACGGACGTGGCGAAGACCGTGCACGTCAGCAGGGCCACCCCGGCCGCCCCGAAGGCCGCCGGGTGCAGCAGGCGGCGCAGGCCGAGCAGCGCGCCGCCGCCGGGTGATGCGTCCACCGGCAGGGGAGCGCGGCCGGTGACGCACACCGCGATCACGGCCAGCAGGGCGAACGTGGCGGCGTTGACGCACAGCAGCGGGGCGATTCCACCCACTCCGAACGCGATCCCGCCGAGCGCCGCACCGCACGCCTGCGAGAGCCCGTTGACCGTGGCCAGGTGCCCGCTGACCCGCCGGTGGTCACGGCTGCGCACCGCGATGAGCTTGTTCGCCACGGGCGCGGTCAGCGCGGAGACGGCGCTCACGGCGGCCACGCACACCACGATCACGGCGTCCTGGCGTGTCACCGCCATGACCAGGAAGAGCGCGGCCTGCGCGGCCAGGGACACCGGCCACCACCACCAGCGCAGCACCCTGTCCACGAGCACCCCGCCGAACAGGCCCAGCCCGACGGCGGGCACGGTCTGGGCCAGCAGGATCGCGGCGAGCAGGTGCGGGGCGCCGGACTTCGCGGCGCGCAGGGAGAAGGCGATCGCGGCGACGTCGTCACCGCACGCGGAGACGAGCAGCCCCACCAGCAGGACGGCGAGGGACGCGTCCCGGGGCGTCCGCGGCGGGGTCACGAGCGGTCGCTGAGGTGCAGGGGCAGCCAGAGGGTCTCCCACGCGGGGGTCTCCTGACTCTCGGACGCCGAGCGCCCGGGCAGCTCCTCCGGCAGCCAGTAGACGCCGGACGCGCGCTGCAGGTAGCCGTACTCCACGAGCTCGCGCCGCCAGAACGCCTGGTCCTCGACCACGGTCAGCAGGATCCGGTTGACCTCAGGCTCCGAGTAGGTGCGTCCCGCGGGGATCAGAGAGATCAGGTGCAGCAGCACGAACACGCGGGGGCGCCGACGAGCAGGGGTGTCCACCAGGCGCCCGTCACGGACGAACCGGGCGAGCACCCTCCGGTACTCGGCGTGGGCCCGCTGCCAGGCAGCGGCATCCACACCGGCGGGGGAGGGCGGTGCGGTGGCGGCGGCCTGCTCGGCAGGAACGGGTGGGGTACCGGGCCGGGCGTCCGGGGCCGACGCCGCGGTGCTGGGGACCGTGGCCCGGGAACCGGACGCGGCGGCGTCGTCCTCCGGAGGGTGCCTCTCCCGCAGAAGGTCCGCACGGGCGGAGGTGTAGTTCTGGCCGGTCGCGCTCATGCGGGCGCGCACCAGGTCCTTGAAGTCGCTGTGGTGAGTCATCTCGTACCTCAGCCGTGCAGAGCATCCCCAGCGTGCTCGCCCGGCCGGACGAGGTTCTTCAGCACAGTGCGACCCGAGAATTCTCTCCCCTTCGCCACGGCGCGGGAGCTGGGGTCCGTGCGCGGGCTGGGCGCTGGGTCGCGCCGTCTGCAGGCGAGTATGCCACACGTCACAGACCTGGGGGGCGAGGGATCATCGGGGGCTGTCACTGGCGCAGCGCGGCGAATCCTTCGACTGCCATCCACAGGCCCACCAGCCCGGCGACCCACAGAAACGTGATCTTGGCTTCCCTCTCCAGGGTGGGGATCAGGGTGTCCAGCTTGGGCCAGATGCGGTCACCGAGCACCGCCGCGCCGCCGATGAGAACCAGGGCGGGCAGGATCATGATCACGCAGTATCCCGCGAGCAGGACAAGACGTGCGGGCCACCCGATGTCCATGGCGGTAATGATCCCGTTGGCGGCGAGGTAGGGGACCATGGTCGCCGCCTCGGTCAGGGAGGCGCCTGCTCCCAGCGCGATCATGGCTCCCGGGTGCAGGGATCGCGGTGCCGGGCGGGGACGGGACCGCTTGGCGGGATCGGGGGCGAGAACTCCGAAGAGGAGCAGCCCGATTCCGGCGATCAGCTTGAACCACTGGGCCGGGGCGCTGGCCCACAGGTGGGATGCCACATCCGAGAGGATGTCGAACCCGAGCGCGATCGCGACTCCCAGGGCGAAATAGATCAGAAGGACGGTGGCGAAGTAGAACGCCAGGGGTGCCACGTCCACGCGCCTCCGGGCGATGACGAGGACCAGGGGAATCACCAGGGTTCCAAGGCTCATGCTGTCCAGCAGGGCCAGGCCGATCAGCGGCAGGATGTCTCCCACGACGCCTCCTCGCGACGGTGAGCTGTTCTCGTACGATTGTATGAGACACCTGCACCATACACTTGTATGAGAGATGAGGTGGACATGAGGGGCACAGCAGAGGGGCCGGGAACCACTCCCGCGCGGGAGCGGATCGCGGAGGCGGCCATCCGGGTCATCGACCGGCAGGGATTCGACGTGGTGAGCGTGCGGAGCGTCGCGCAGGAATCCGGGTTGTCCGCGGGGACCGTCCAGTACCACTTCGGTTCCCGCCGGGAGCTTCTGCTCGCGGCCCTGGACCGCTCCGTGGAGCGTCAGGTGCAGCGGGTGGCGCAGGCCCGGGGGGTGCACACTTGCCGTGCTTCGCTGACGCGCACACTGCGGGAGCTCCTGCCACTGGACGGTGTACGGCACGAGGACGCGGCCGTGTGGGTGAGTTTCGGGGCGGCGGCCTCCACACGGGAGTGGTTGGTGGAGCCCTACTGGGCTCACACGGAGTTGTTCCGGTCCATGGTGCAGGAGGCCCTGGAGCGTGCAGCGCACGAGGGCAGGCTCCGAGCGGGGCTCACACCGGGTGTGGCCGCACCTCTGGTCACGGCGCTGGTCAACGGTCTGACTCTCGACCATCTCAACGCACCGGGCCACGTCGGCGTGGAGATGGAGGCTGCGCTCGACCGGGGGCTGTCCCTCATCGTGAGCGACTGACGGGTCTGCACACCGGGGCCGTCCTCTCCCCACGCCGACGGGCCGGGGACCGAACGACCTGCCCCGGCCCTTCGGTGCGTGGTGCCGCGCCTCAGTTCGAGAACGTGTCCTGCAGCGTGCCCGCGGAGGACCACAGGGCCACGGAGTCGCCCTCGTCGTCCAGGGCCTCGGTGGCCAGGCCGTTGTAGTAGGCGTCCGCACGGTTGGTGCCGGGCCCGGTGTAGACGCGCAGCTGCTGCCCCGGGGCCAGGACGTAGCCGGGGCCCACCGTGAGGGTGTTGTCCTTGGTGTCCCGGACCCGGTAGCCGGAGACGTCCACGGCCAGCGCGGAGGTGTTCTGCAGGACCACGTGCTCCCCGTTCTCCGGCTGCAGGTCCCCGCCGAGGACGTCGTTCACCGCGCCCGAGACGCGCACCCCCGTGCTGTCCGGGAACGAGTCCAGACCCTGCGCGTGGCGGGTGAACTGCACGGGGAAGTCCCCGGTGACCCGGTCCAGCCCCAGGGCCACCATCCGGTCGTAGGCCGTGGTCGAGTCCACCGTGTACACCCCGGCGCCGAGCCCTGCCGCCTTGATGCGCTGGACCCCCGCGGCGTCCAGCAGGCGGTAGTCGGTGCCGAAGTTGTCCGCGTACGTGGCGACCTGCGCGAGGGTCGCGGCGTCCGGCACCGTGTCCATGAGCTGCTGCAGCGGGACCTCCGGTGCCAGACGCGCGAACTCCTGGTTCGACGCCGCGTCGTAGCCCAGCACCTCCACCTTGCCGCAGTGCGCCAGCCGGGCCCACGCGGGATTCCCGTGGAGGGAGTCCGCCACGACCTTCTCGATGCCCGGGGAGTTCTCCGGGGACTTGATCTCGACGAACACGCCGGTGCGCTCGGTGGCCACCCGGGCGGCGTCGTCGAAGTGGGGGATCTTCTCGCCCGCGAAGGCGCCGGAGAAGTGTGAGCCGGTGTCCAGCTGCTGCAGCTCGGCCCACGTGAAGGAGGTGATGGGGTCGTTCTCCCGACCCGGGAAGACCTGCGCCACGTTCGTGGTGCGGGCGGGGACGTCGTCGTGGAAGACGAAGGGCACGCCGTCCGCGGAGAGCTGGACGTCCAGCTCGAAGAAGTCGGCCTGGGCGTCACGGGCCTGGGTGAACGCGGAGACGGTGTTCTCCGGCGCGGTGCCCGCGGCTCCCCGGTGGCCGATCAGCAGCGGGGCGGGTGCGGGCTGGGACGCGGTCACGGTC
>NZ_PHOA01000139.1 GCF_003687455.1 Kocuria tytonicola
CCCTCCGACCGATGAGGTACACCAGGGCGGTCCCGACGGCGGCCACGCACCCGGCGATGAACGGGGCCAGCGCGGCGGGAACGAGGATCTTCTGGACCACACCGCCCCAGTTCACGCCGGCCACGCCCAGAGAGGCCAGACCGGCCCCGATCAGCCCGCCGAACAGGGCGTGCGAGGAGCTGGAGGGCAGCCCGAACAGCCACGTGGCCAGGTTCCAGAGGATGCCCCCGATGAGCCCGGAGAAGATCAGCGTCAGCGCAATGGTGGGGTCCAGCCCGGAGACGAGCCCGCCGTCCGGGGTCTGGATGAGCAGCACGTCCTTGGTGACCGTGGTGGCCACCTCCACGGACAGGAACGCACCCACCAGGTTCAGCACGGCGGACAGGGCCACTGCCGTGCGGGGCTTGAGCGCCCCGGTGGCGATGGAGGTGGCCATCGCGTTGCCGGTGTCGTGGAATCCGTTGGTGAAGTCGAACGCCAGAGCGGTCACGACCACCAGTCCCAGGATCACCAGTTCAACTGTCATTCAACCAGGATGGCCGCCCCGAGCGCCCCAGACCAAACCCGCCCCCGGACGACCCGGGGGAGCATGCGCCCGGCAAGCACTTCCTGCGAACGAACAGGTCCGCTGGGCGCGTCGGAACCCCGGCGCATACTTCCCCCATGACCTCTGACTCCCACCGCGGTCCGGACTCCGGCAGGACCTGGCACGAACGCTCCCCCGCCACGGGAACGGGCGAGCTGCCCATCCTCAGTCCGCGCCCGGATCCGGACACCCACCGGGGGTACGCCCACGGC
Source organism: Kocuria tytonicola (assembly GCF_003687455.1). Lineage (GTDB taxonomy): Bacteria > Actinomycetota > Actinomycetes > Actinomycetales > Micrococcaceae > Kocuria > Kocuria tytonicola. Next base: position 799 of record NZ_PHOA01000139.1, read on the forward strand.
ACGGATCCGCGGCGGTGGCGGATTCTGGCGGTGCTGCTCGTGGCCATCTTCATGTCCCTGGTGGCCGTGAGCATCATCAACGTGGGCCTGCCCTCCATCCAGGAGGGGCTGGGGGCCTCCGAGTCCCAGCTGCAGTGGATCCTCTCCGGCTACGCCCTGACCTTCGGGGTGGTCCTGGTGGCGGGCGGGCGTGCCGGGGACGTTTTCGGGCGCGGGTTCCTGTGGATGCTCGGGGTGGCCCTCTTCACGCTGTCCTCGATCGCCGCGGGCCTGGCCCCGGACCCCACCATGCTGATCGTGGCGCGCTTCGTGCAGGGTGTGGGCTCCGGGCTGCTCAACCCGCAGGGCGTGGCCATGATCCAGCAGTACTTCAAGGGAGCGGAGCGCGGCAAGGCGTTCGGCATGCTGGGCAGTGCCGTGGGTGTCTCCGTGGCCATCGGCCCGGTCCTGGGCGGTCTGCTGATCCAGACGGGCGGCGCGTCCGAGGGCTGGCGGTGGCTGTTCGTGGTGAACGTCCCCGTGGGCATCGTGGCACTCGTGCTCGCGTTCCTCTGGTTCCCCCGGCCGCTGCTGCGCAGGCCCGAGGGCACCACCATCGGACATGCCCTGCGGGAGATGGATCCCACGGGCGCGGTGCTGCTGGGTGTCGCCCTGCTGGCCACCCTGCTCCCGTTCATCGAGACCGGCTCCCCCGGCACCAGTCCGTGGGTGTGGGCGCTGCTCGCGGTCGCCGCCGTGTTCCTGGCGCTGTGGGTCGCGTGGGAGAAGCGCTTCAAGGCCTCCGGGCACCAGCCCATGGTGGACCTGGACATCTTCCGGGTCAGCAGCTTCCTCAACGGCACCCTGCTGATCTCGCTGTACTTCCTGGGCATCACGAGCGTGTGGGTGCTCATCACCCTCTACATGCAGCAGGGCCTGGGCCACACCGCCCTGGCCGCCGGCTGCGTGGGCCTGCTCAATGCGATCGCCAGCGCGGTGGCCTCCAACCTGGCCGGCAGCCGCGTGAGCCGGATGGGCCGCAGGATCGTGGTCCTCGGCATGCTCAGCGTGGTGGTGGGTCTGCTGCTGAGCACGGCCGTGATCCTGCTGCACGACTCCTGGAACGTCAGCGAGTGGTGGCTCGTGCTCACCCTGGGCTTCGTGGGCTTCGGCCAGGGCGCGGTGGTGAGCCCCAACCAGACGCTCACGCTCGCGGAGGTGCCGCTGGAGTACGCGGGCAGCGCCGGTGGCGTGATGCAGACCGGCCAGCGCGTGGGCACCGCCGTGGGCATCGCCATGATCACCGCGGTGGCCTACGGCGTGATTGCCGGGCAGGGCTGGTCCGTGGGCATCGCGGTGGGTCTCGGCGTGGTGGTGCTCGTGGTGCTCCTCGCCCTGGCCGTGGCCCTGCGGGACATGCGCCACCGCGCGCGGCAGGACGCCCGCACCTGAGCCACGCCGCGCGCACGACGACGCCGCCGCGCCCTCCCCGCCCCGGCCCCCGGCAGGCGGGGCGCTGGGCGCAGAGGTGGCGCGGCGGCGTCGTGAGCGCAAGAGCGGGGCGGGTCAGCCCTTCTGGAGGGTGATCTGCCAGCTGGCGTCGCCCTTCTCCACGAAGTCGGTGACCTGGTGGCCGTCCGTGGCCGCCCACTGGGGGATGGCCTCGGTGGCCTGGGTGCAGTCGAAGTCGATGACCAGGTGGTCTCCGGAGTGCAGGGTCTGCATGACGTCCTTGGCCTCGATCAGCGGGAACGGGCACACCGCGCCGAGGGAGTCCAGGGCGTAGTAGCCGTTGCCCAGGTCCGTGAGCTTCTGCGACGGCGCACCCGCCGGGTCCTTGACCATGAGCGCGGTGGGCGCCGCGGCGAAGCCCGAGAACACGTTCGTCCCGGGGGTGCGGGGCGCGCCCGCGGTGGGAGCGGCGTCGATCGAGGTGTCGTCCGGGGCGGTGGCGTCCACGGTGTGGTCGAGGCTCTGCGCGGTGGAGTAGGTGTCCCCGTCCGAGCCGCGCTCGGGCTGGGTGACGGTGGGCTTGAGCCAGATCTTCGTGGCCGCGGCCACGCCCAGCGCGATGAACAGCAGCGCGATCCAGCCCTGGAACGTGAACAGGCTGGTCTGGACCATGCCGTTGCCCACGGTGCAGCCGCCGGCGAGCGCGGCGCCCACGCCCATGAGCAGCCCGCCCGCGATGGAGCGCACGGTGGTGGTGGTGTCCGGAACGCGCACGCGGAACTCGCCCGTGGACCTCGCGGCGATGAACGAGCCCACCAGGATGCCGAGCACGAGCATCACACCCCAGTCCAGCTTCTTGTCCGCGCCGGTGACCAGGAAGTTGAGCAGGTTGGCGGTGGGGGTGGTGATGCCCAGGCCGTCGTTGCGCCCCGTCGCCGCGGACAGCGGCCACGCGACGACGCCGATCAGGCCCACGAGCGCGCCGGCGGTGTAGACGTGGAGGGGGCGCTTCCACGCGGGGCGGTTGCCCAGGCGGGCGGGCTTGACCGTGGACTTCTCGCGGCTGCGGAAGTGGCGCACCATCACGCCGGTGACCGCGGCCAGCACGATCACGAACAGCCACGGGGAGACGCCCAGGGCGCCGGGGATGGTGGTGAGCCCGGTGTCCCACTCCTTCATCCCGGAGGTGAAGCCTTTCAGCACGCCGGTCTTCATGGCGGACGCGGACAGCGCGTACATGGCCAGCGCGATCCACGAACCCACCAGTCCCTCACCGGAGCGGTACCACGTGCCGGAGGCGCAGCCGCCGGCCAGGATGATGCCCACACCGAACATGAATCCGCCCACCACCACGGCCAGCGGCATGAAGGAGGGGTAGTCCGGGGAGATCACTCCCAGGGAGGTGAGCGCGGTGAGCCCCACGGCGTGCACCGAGATCACCACGAGCAGAGCGGTGAACGTGCGCCACGAGCGCTGCAGGAAGATGTCCCGCAGCATGCCCGTCACGCAGAAGCGGCCGCGCTGCATCACGATGCCCAGCACGGCACCGAGGACGAGTCCGGTAAGGATCATGAGTATCTGCCTGTTTCCTGCACCCTCCCCCGAGTGCGTTGAGTGTCAGATGTCGAAGAGGTGACGGTCCGGGGAGTGCGTGCCAGTCAACTCCCCGGGAGACCTCAGATCCAGGCGGGTGTCATGGGGCGCAACACTGTGCCGGGGCTCACCGGGGCATGCCCCTGACCGGACCGCGCTGGTCTTCGAGCAGGTGCTGCGTGAGCATTGCCGCCGGGATCGGGCCCACACGCCCCACCGACATGGGCACCTGCCCGAACGCGGACCGGGGGATCGGGTGGCGGCACAGTTGCGCCGTGCGGTGCTCGTCCCAGTCCACGTAGACGTACCAGCCGCCTCCGTCCGCGGTGCCCTCGAAGGCCGTCCGCCGGACCGTTCCCACCGCGCACAGCTCCTGCCGCTTGGACAGGTACGCCCAGATCACGTCCCCCGCCCTCATGGTGCGGAAGCCCGTGCGCAGGCACCAGCGGTCAACGGGCTGCGAGCGCCCGATGGCCTCCCACCCCGCCGTGGCGTCCTCGCGGGTTCGCCAGTCCGTGGGCATGTGCTCCGGGTGGGCCGCGGGGTTGATCGGCAGGAACCAGTGGGTGTCCGCGCCCATTCAGGCACCGCCCCCGGTGCTCGGCCGGCCCCAGGGGTCGATCCCGGACGGTCCGGGCGCCTCACCGGCGTGCCCGGCGGACGGGGCCGCGGCACCCCGGTGAGGAGCACCGGAGTGCACCGGCCGCCCCGCAGTCCCCGGC
>NZ_PHOA01000013.1 GCF_003687455.1 Kocuria tytonicola
GAACAGGGGGTGTGCGGGCACGCGCTCGGGGTTCGTGCCGTCCAGGGCGGTCCGGGCCCACTCGGGGTCGCGGGAGAGCACCTTCTGCAGCAGGAACTCGAACTCGTAGCGCAGCTGCCCCGTGCTCACGGTGATGGACAGCGGCTCGGAGCTCGCCTCCCGCACCAGCCGGGTGCGGTCGAAGCTGTAGCCGCGGCGGTCGGCCTCGTCCGCGACGCCGTGCAGGTACGTGGCCACGAACAGCACCGGGTCGCTCGTGGCCCGGAAGCGCTGCAGCTGCGGGTGGCGGGTGTAGCCCTTCGTCTCTCCCCGCAGCACCTTCTGGGCCAGCAGCCCCTCCCGCCAGCACGCCACCAGGGCGCGGCGGTCCAGCAGGGACGGGTGAACTGACCACAGACGCATGCCCCCATTCAACCGTGGAACACCCCGGAACCTCCAAGCCGGTCCCCAGCCCGCTCCCGTAGCGTGGGGACCTCCCCTGACGACCACGCGCGGAGAACTCCCTCATGCCCCTGCCCCTCACCCTGGCCGCCACAGCATCCGAGCAGAGCACGCAGCTCTCCGGCATCGCCGGTTGGGTGGTGGACGTCATGGAGACCATCGGGGCACCCGGCGCGGGACTGCTCGTGGCGCTGGAGAACCTCTTCCCGCCGTTGCCCTCCGAGGTGATCCTCCCGCTGGCAGGCTTCACCGCGAGCCAGGGCGGCTTCACGGTGGCGGGCGCGATCTTCTGGACCACCCTCGGCTCGGTCGTGGGGGCCGCCGCCCTCTACTGGATCGGTGCGGTCCTCGGACGACGCCGCCTGCGCACCGTGGTGGACCGCATGCCGCTCGTGGACCTCGCGGACCTGGACCGCACCGAGGCGTGGTTCGACCGCCACGGCCGCAAGGCCGTGTTCTTCGGGCGGATGATCCCCATCTTCCGTTCCCTGATCTCCGTGCCCGCCGGGATCGAGCGCATGCCGCTGGGCATCTTCCTGCTCCTCAGCGCCACCGGGTCCCTGATCTGGAACACCGTCTTCGTGCTCGCGGGGTACTACCTGGGGGAGAACTGGCACGTCGCGGAGCAGTACGCCGGGGTGTTCTCGCGCGTCGTGGTGGTCGCGGTGGTTTTCTTCGTGGCCTGGTGGGTCCTCCGGCGCGTCCGCCGCAACCGGGCGGCGCACGGATCCGTCTGAGGGGCGAGCCGCCGGCGGGGCGGGGTCCGCGTGGGAGCCGGCCGGGCGGCGTCGTGGCGGGAGCGTGGTGTGTCCAACGTAACAGGTGTGAATTTTCGGCCGTCAGCCACCTCGTATTCACCGTTTGACCAGTAGCATTGTCCGTGTGGCGCGCCCCCGGAAGTTCGATGAGACCACCCGTTCGGCACTGATCCGCGACGCCGCTGAGCAGATCCTGGCCGGCGGCGTCGAGTCCGTCTCCCTCCGGCCGCTCGCCGCGAAGCACGGCTGCTCCACCACTGCCATCTACACGATGTTCGGCAGCCGGGACGCGCTGATCGCGGCGGTGCGCGAGGAGGCCGTCCAGAGCTACCGCCTCGCCCAGGGGTCCGCCATCGCCGACCGCGCCCCCCTGGCCAACCTCCTCGAGATGGGGAGGGCCAGCAGGACGTGGGCACTGGCCTACCCGGAGCTGTACCACGTGATGCTGGGCCGGGGTGAGGCCTGGGCGAGGACCGTTGCCGAGGAGAGCAGCGCGAGGCAGCGGGAGTACATCGTCGAGGCCATGCGGCCCATGAACGAGCTGATCCGCCTGGGCATCCGGGAGGGGTCGTTCCACGACGTCCCGGTGTCGCGGATCGGGGCCACCCTGTGGACGGGTGTGCACGGGTGGATCGCCATCGAGATGACCCGGCCCGTGATCCCGGATCCGGAGGTCGACGCCGATGCCGCCTACGACCAGCATGTCACCGCGCTGCTGCGCGCCTGGCACGTGGACACCCCGTTGGAGCACCGTCCCTGAGGAGTCAGCCGGGATGGAAGTGCCCGCACCGGTCCGCGCGCCCGCGTGGCACGGTCCCCGCAGCCGCAGCCGCAGCCGCAGCCCCGGACTCCGGGTGCCGCCCTCGGACCGCGGCGCGGCACAGCCGCCCACGGTGGCGGACGGCGGCGGGGCCGGTGGGAGAATGGCGGCATGAGCACTTCGGAGACCTTCTCGTTCCGCATTGCCGACCGTCTGCGCGGGGTGGACTCCTCACCCGTGCGTGACCTCCTGGACGTGGTGTCCAGGGAGGGGGTGATCTCCTTCGCGGGCGGTGTCCCGGACCCCGAGTACTTCGAGGTGGCGGACATCAAGGCGGCCTACGACTGGGTGTTCGAGCACCAGCCCCAGCGCGCCCTGCAGTACGCGTCCAGTGAGGGGGAGCGGGAGTTGCGCGAGCAGGCCGCCCGCCGCATCAGCCGCCACCTGCCCACCACGGCGGAGCAGATCCAGGTGACCACGGGATCCCAGGAGGGGCTGTTCGTGGTGGCCCAGGCGCTCGTGAACCCGGGGGACACCATCCTGGTGGAGCGCCCCACGTACCTGGCCGCGGTGCAGGCCTTCGACCTCAACGGCGCGCACATGGTGGGCGTCCCCACGGACGAGCACGGTGTGCTCCCGGACGAGCTGGAGCGGCTCATCGGGGAGCACGCCCCGAAGTTCGTGTACCTCATCCCCTCCTTCCAGAACCCCTCCGGCATCTGCATGTCCGTGGAGCGGCGCCAGGCCGTGGCGGACGTGCTGCGGCGCACGGGCACCGCCCTGGTGGAGGACGACCCGTACGGCGAGCTCTGCTACACGGGCGAGCCCCTGGCGCCCATCGCGTCCCTGCCGGGGATGTCCGCCCAGACCATCCTGCTGAACTCGGTCTCCAAGATCATCGCACCGGGTGTGCGCGTGGGGTGGATGCGCTCCGAGGGCCCCATCCAGTTCACGCTCACGGTGGCCAAGCAGGCCATCGGGCTGCAGTCCCCGGTCCCGGACCAGCTGGCGGTGGCCCGCTACCTGGAGACCGCCGACGTCGAGGCGCACCTCGAGCGCGTCCGTCCCGTCTACGCCGAGCGGGCCCGCGCGATGTACGCGGAGCTCGAGACGGTGCTGCCCGCCGGTGCGCAGATCACCCGCCCGGACGGCGGCATGTTCCTGTGGGTGCGCCTGGGGCACGGGATCGACCCCACCCGCCTGCTGCAGCTGGCCGTGGCGGAGGGGGTGGCCTTCGTGCCGGGGGAGTCCTTCTACGCCCACGACCCCGACACCTCCACCATGCGGCTGTCCTTCGTGACCCACGGACCCGAGAAGATCCGGGAGGGCGTGGACCGGCTGCGCCGCGCCCTGGAACGCTACGAGGCCGAACGGGGCTGACCGGTCAGCCGACCGCCGCCGCCCCGCCCGCCGAAAGGACACCCGATGAGCGTCAAGCCGCTGCCCGTCCCGTCCCTGGAGGACACGCTGTCCCGGTTCCTCACCGCGGTGGAGCCCCTCGTGGACGGGGACACCCTGGAGCGCACCCAGCGTGAGGCGCGGCGTTTCGGCTCCGAGGAAGGCCCCCGGCTTCAGCAGGCCCTGGAGGAGTTCGCCCGCGCGGAGGACACCGAGGGGCGCAGCTGGCTGTCTCGGCAGTGGCTGGACGGCTACCTCACGGTCCGCACGCCCCTGCCGCTGAGCACGAGCGTGGGCTTCCAGATCACCGGGGACTTCGGCGCGCCGGGTCCCGGCCGTGCCGCCGAGCTCGTCCACCGCGCCGCGCAGGTGCACCTGCGGCAGCTGCGCGGGGAGACCCCGCAGGAGGTCGACCCCCGGGGCAACCCCGTGAGCATGGACCAGTGGGAGTGCCTGGTCGGCGGGATCAGGCACCCCCGTCCGGAGCGGGACGAGATCCGCGGACCGGGACGTGCGGCGTCGTCCCCCGGGGCGGGGGCCGGTGGCGCGGAAACGCGCGCGGCTGCCGCGCCCACGGCCGACGACGCCGCGATGCACGGCACGCACGGCACCGGCACCTCCGCGGGGGAGACCGTGGAGATCGGGGTGATCCACCGCGGGCGGCTGTACGCGGTGCCGGTGAGCACCGCACGGCTCGAGCCCCTGCCGCTGCGCTCGCTCGCGGCGGGGCTGCGCGCGGTGCTCGAGCGGGACGAGCCGCGCGAGCACGAGCTGCCGTTCGGAGCGCTGTCCTACCTGGGCAGCGGCACCGCCGCGCCGCTGCTGGAGCGGCTCACCGAGAACCCCCACAACGCCGGGGTGTACAAGCGCATCACGCGCATGCTGTTCATGGTGAACGTGGTGGAGGCCGCCGCGGAGACGGGTGAGCACCTGGAGCGCGCGGCGTTCGAGGTGGGCCACGCGTGGGCCTACAAGCCCATCACGTACGAGGTGTGCCTGGAGGACGACTGGCTGGCCATGCTCGTGGAGCACAGCACCGTGGACGGCGCCACCATCCTGGCCGTGGCGGGCGCGCTGCAGGACGCCGTGGTCCCGGACGAGCCGCCCGCCGCGGGGGTCCCGGCTCCGGAAGCGCTCGCGTGGCAGCTGGACGCGCCGCTGCGCGACGAGCTGGTGAGCGCGGTGGCGGAGTACCGTTCCCGGTCCGCCCTGCTGGGCGTGCACCGCGTGTTCACGCCCCGCCCGCACCGTGCGGAGCTGCCCTTCCGGATCAGCGACGACGCCGCGCAGCAGTTCATCATGCTCCTCGCCCAGCTGACCACGTACGGCAGGGTGCGCGGCGTGTACGAGGCCGTGGACATGCGCGAGTTCCGGGCGGGGCGCACCGAGTGCCTGCGCCCCGTGACCCCGCAGGCGGTGGAGTTCGTGCGCGCCCTGCACGAGGGCACGGCCACCGAGGAGCTCTTCCGCGCGGCGCTGAACGCCCACCGCGACTGGGTCAAGGCCTGCAAGCGCGCCCACGGCGTGGACCGCCACCTGCTGGGCCTCGCCATGACGGCGGAACGGCTGGGGGAGCGTTCCCCGTTCTTCGACTCCCCGGCGCTCGCCGCGCTGCGCCACGACTTCCTGTCCACCACGTCGATCGGTGGGCCGGACCGGATCGTGCGGTTCGCCTTTGCGCCCACCACGCCCGAGGGGTTCGGTGTCACCTACACCGCGTGGCCCGAGGGCTACGAGTTCTGCGTGAACCACCGCCGGGACACCAGCGAGGACCTGGAGGGCTTCGCGCACCACCTCACGACGGCCGCGCGGACGCTGTGGGAGTTCGTGGGGACGTTGCAGGTCTAGTTGCCCGTGTCCGGCTCCCGGCCCTGCACGTCCGTCAGGGCGCCGATCCCGCCGTCCGCGGGCTGCGGCTGGGTGCGCTGGTCCGCGGGGCACGCCTGCTCCTGCCCGCGGGCCATGCCCACGGTGCGCTCGTGCGCGGTCTGGTCCTTGACCGGTGCCGGCGTGCCCCGTCCGGTGAGTCCGTGTGCTCGCCGCAGTTGACGGTGTGCGGTCCGGGTCACATAGTGGCAGGCAGGAGTCACAGCGCGGTGGCCCAGTGAGCGCCGCGCGGTCCCGTTCCCTCCTCCCCGATCCAGAGGTTGCCATGTCCCACATCGTCAGCGGCCCCGAGGGCCCCGCCGGCCACGGCACCGCGGACCACACGCCGGGTGCTCCGGCGGTCCGCGCGCACGATCCCCGCAAGGCCCGCCGGGCGCTCATCGGCGCCTACGTGGGAACGTCCCTGGAGTGGTACGACTTCTTCCTGTTCGGCACCACCGCCTCCATCGTCTTCGCGCCGCTGTTCTTCGGCGGTGACGATCCCGTGCTCAGGACCATCCAGTCCTTCCTGCTCTTCGGCATCGGGTTCATCGCGCGTCCCATCGGCGCGCTGCTCGCCGGGCACTTCGGGGACCGGCTGGGCCGGCGCACCATCCTGATGGTCACCATCGTGGTCATGGGGGTGGCCTCCGCTCTGATCGGCGTGCTGCCCACGTACGAGACGGCGGGCATCGTGGCGCCCGTCCTGCTGGCCGCGATGCGCTTCGTCCAGGGCATGGCCGCCGGGGGTGAGTGGGGCGGGGCCACCCTCATGGCCGTGGAGAACGCCCCCGAGGGCAAGCGCGGCTTCTACGGCGCGGTGGTGCAGCTGGGCTCTCCCACGGGCACCATCCTCTCCTCGATGATCGTCGCCGCGGTGGTGGCGCTGTCCGGGGAGAAGTTCCTGGAGGGCGCGTGGCGCATCCCGTACCTGCTCTCGATCCTGCTGGTGGTCGTGGGCGTCTGGATCCGGCTGCGCGTGGACGAGACGGACGACTACAAGGACGCCCAGGCCGCCCGCGCCGCCTCCTCCGAGAAGGAGGGCCTCCCGGTCCTGGAGATCCTCCGCACGGTCCCCGGGCGGCTCGCCATCGGCGTGGGCACGTACCTCTTCGGCAACGCCGGGTTCTTCGTGCTGACCACGTTCATGATCAGCTACGCCACCCAGCAGCTGGGTGTGCCCTCCACCGTGATCCTCACCGCGATCACGTGGGGCGCCGTGGCGGAGATCGTGACCATGACGATCGCGGGCAAGGTGGCGGACCGGACCTCCCCGTCCATCGTGGTGGTGGTGGGCTACGCGATTGCCGCGGTCCTGGCGTTCCCCATCTTCTGGCTCGTGGACACGCGCAGCACCGTGCTCATCACCGCAGCCATGGTGCTGGGCATCGGCTTCGCCTCCATCCCCTACGCCCCCGTGGGCACCGTGCTGACCCAGCTCTTCCCCGTGAAGGTGCGCTACTCGGCCATTGCGCTGTGCGCCAACATCGCGGGCGTCGTGGCAGGGTTCATGCCCGCGCTCGCCGCATGGATCCTGGGGGTCACCGGTGGGACGTCCACCGGGCCCACCCTCCTGCTGCTGGCGCTCGCTCTGATCTCCCTGGCGTCGTCGATCGGCGCGCGTCGCGTGATCCGCCGGGACGAGGAGCAGAACGTGGACCAGATCTCGGGAGACCTGCTGAACCGGTGACCCCGGTGGAGACGAGGAGCAACGCATGAACGAGCAGCCCGCACGCAGCATCACCGTCCTGGACGCCGTGGTGCACCGCCCCGGCGGCCGGTACCGTTCCGCACCGGAGTCCGTGGTGGTCCGGGACGGCGTCATCGCCTTCGTGGGGGACGCCGCAGAGGCACGACGCCGCACGGCACCGGGTGCGCCGGTCGTGGACGCGGGCGGGCGGTACCTCATGCCCGGTCTCATTGAGACCCATGGCCACCCGGGGCTCTACGCCCGCCTGGCCCTGAACGCGGACTGCCGCCCGTCCGTGACACCGCGAGCGGGCGACGTCGTCGCGGTGATCCGGGAGGCCGCCGAGCAGACGGAACCGGGGCAGTGGGTGATCGGCTGGGGCTACGACGAGCACCGCATGGACGGGGGCGGCCCCACCCGCGCGGACCTGGACGAGGCCGCCCCCGAGCACCCGGTGTACCTCAAGCGCACGTGCGCCCACATGGCCCTGGTGAACACCGCGGCCCTGGAGCGCATGGGCATCACCGCGGACACCCCCGACCCCGCGGGCGGGTGCATCGTGCGGGACGCGGCCGGGGAGGCCACGGGTCTGCTGCAGGAGACGGCCATGTCCCTGGCGGACCTGCCCGTGAGCGGCGCGGACGAGCTGCTCGCGGGGATGCGCGTGGCCCAGGAGGACTTCGCCGCGTGGGGGCTCACCACGGTGCACGACATGAGCACCGGGCCTCTGGAGATGGGGACCTACCTGCGGCTGCAGGAGGCCGGAGAGCTCACCACCCGCTTCCGACCGTGGTACTTCGCCCTGAAGCTCGGGGACTTCCACGGCAGCTACGACGAGGTGATCGGCACCGGGATCCGCAGCGGGCTCGGGGACGACATGGTGCGGATCCAGGGGATGAAGTTCATCCTGGACGGCTCCGTGGGCGGGAGGACCGCGGCGGTGGCGGAGCCCTTCGAGGGCACCGACTCCCGCGGGATCCTCTACTACGAGACCCCCCAGATCCTGCCCATGGCGGCCCAGGCGCTGCGCAACGGGCTGCGGCTGGCCATCCACGGGATCGGGGAGCGCGCCGTGGAGCAGGCGCTGGACCTCATCGAGGGGGCGGGCCGGGAGGTCGCCCGGGAGGCCGAGGACCCGGAGGTGGCCTACGAGCAGGCGGTCACGCGGCGTCGTCACCGGGTGGAGCACTGTGCGCTGCCCACGGAGCAGGACCTGCGGCGGCTGGCGGAGGGGAAGATCATCGCGGCGGCCTCCACGGCGTTCGTGCACGAGCTCGGGGACTCCTACGTGAAGAACCTGGGACCGGAGCGCATGGCGCGCACGTACCCCATGCGTACCCTGCTGGACCGGGGGATCGTGGCGCCGTGCAACTCGGACTTTCCCGTGACCACCGCCAACCCGTGGCTCGGGATCTCCGCTTGCGTGACCCGCAGGACGGTGTCCGGGCAGGTCACGGACACCGCGCAGAACATCACCGTGGCCGAGGCCCTGGACGCGTACACCGTGGAGGCCGCGAAGGCGTCCTTCGAGGAGCGCAGGACGGGCTGTATTGCGGAGGGGTTCCTGGGAGACTTGGTGCTGCTGGACCGTCACCCCTTCGAGGTGGACGTCCGAGAGCTGCAGGACATCACCGCGGAGCTGACCGTGTGCGACGGGCGGATCGTGCACCGCACGGACTCCGTCTGAGCCGCGACACCCGTGGCCCGGCACACTGCCCGCCAAGGATCCACAACCTGAGATCGAAGGAGATCATCATGTCCGAGAATCCTGCTGTGCCCCCGATGCTGAACGCCGAGTGGGTGGAGAAGGCCACGCCCGAGCGCTTCGCCGGGCAGACCGTGGTGGTGACCGGAGCGGCGTCGGGCATCGGCCGTGCCGTGGCCACGCGTGTGGTGGCGGAGGGCGGCCGCGTGGTCGCGGTGGACCTCGCCGAGGACGGGCTGAAGAGCCTCGCGGAGGAGCTCGGTGAGAACCTCGTGCCGGTCACCGCGAACCTCACAGAGGAGGACGCCGCGCAGAAGGTCGTGGCCGCGGCGGACGGGCGGGTCGACGCGCTCGTGAACAACGCCGGCATCATGGACAACTTCGCCCCGGTGCACGAGGTCACGGACGCCACGTGGCAGCGCGTGTTCGCCGTGAACGTGGAGGCCATGATGCGCCTGACCCGCGCGGTGGTCCCGCTCATGCTCGAGGCCGGGCGCGGCAGCGTGGTGAACCTGGCCTCCGAGGCGGGGCTGCGCGGTTCCGCCGCGGGCATCGCCTACACGGCGTCCAAGCACGCGGTGATCGGCATGACCCGCAACTGCGCGTTCATGTACGCCACCTCCGGGCTGCGCTTCAACGTGGTGGCTCCGGGCGGCGTGGCCACGGGCATCCAGATCCCGAAGGACGCCTCGCAGTTCGGCGGCGCGCGCCTGGCCACCGTCCAGGCGAACATGCCGGGCGTGGCCAGCGCGGCCCACCTGGCGTCCTCCATCTGCTTCCTGGCCAGCAACGACGGCGTGAACGTCAACGGCGCCGTCCTGCCCTCCGACGGCGGGTGGTCCGCGGTCTGAGTCCGCCCTCGCGGGTCCCGGTCCGCCGCCCGGTACGACGATCCCCGCGTCACCCTCTCCGGGTGGTGCGGGGATCGTCGTCGTCCGGGGATGTGCCGTCAGGCCTGCACCTGGGACTTCGGGGCCGGTGGGGTGGTGCCCTGGCCGGTGAAGTAGGCGACCACGCGACCGTCGGCCTCCAGCACGACGTCGCAGATCTGGTTCCTGCCGAAGCTCACCCGGCGCGTGGCGGTGGCCGTGATGGTCTGCCCGGTGTGCGCGGGGGCCGTGAACGTGATCTCGGCGTTGCGCGTGACGATCGGCGCGCCCGCGGTGGCGCAGCAGTAGGCGAGCGTGGTGTCCGCGAGCGTGAACAGATACCCGCCGTGGCAGATGCCGTGGCCGTTGGCCATGAAGTCCGTGACGGCCATGGACATGCTCACCTTCCCCTGCTCGATCTCCCCCAGCTCGATCCCCAGGTGCAGCGGGGCGGGGTCGTTGCGGAGGATCTCGTGCAGCAGCTCGCGGATGGCGTTCATGTCGGTGGGATCGGCGTACATGGTGGTCCTTCGGTCGAGGCTCGGCCCGCAGCGGCGCGGACCCGGGGGCCGTGCCCGAGGGCGGGCGGGCGGCGCGGTCTGAGAACACTGTAGGGGCAGGCAATGCCCCGGCCGCCCCGGTGACAGCACCGTGGGAGGACGACGCCGCGCGGCGCCTTCCCCGCCCCGCTCGCCTGGGCGGTGCCGACGCGAGCGGCGGGCGTAGCATGCGAGCACGGGCCTGCCGGGCTGCAGGGTGGATCGGAGAGGGGGGTGCATGGCCGGTCAGGGAGTCACGGGTCGCCACGCGGGTCTCACCATGACCCAGTGGCGGACCATCATCAATGCCTCCTTTGCGGCCGTGCGGATCACTGCGCCCGCGGAGAACGAGTTCCGTGCGGACCTCACCACGGTGGAACTGGACGACGTCCACCTCTTCGACATGACCACCGGCGCCCACCGCGTGCAGCGCACCCCGGAGCTCGTGGCCCGGGATTCGGGGGAGTACCTCAAGCTGAGCCTGCAGCTGGAGGGGGCAGCCCGGCTGCGCCAGGACGGGCGGGAGTGCGTGCTGCGCCCGGGAAGCCTGGGGCTCTATGCGGCGTACCGGCCGTACGAGCTGGTGTTCGACGGCCCCCAGCACAGCATGGTCATGACATTCCCCCGCTCGGTGGTGCAGCTGGTTCCCGCGCAGCTGGACACTGTCACGGCCCAGCGCATCAGCCAGGACGAGGGCCTGGGCCGCGTGGCCGTCCCTCTGTTCCGCAACCTCGCGCACAACATGGACGTGCTCCACGGGCCGCACGCCCGCAAACTCGTGCGCTCGGCCCTGGACATGCTGGTCAGCGTGCTCTCCGCGGAGGTCCTGGACCCCGCACAGGAAGGCGCCGGGGACCTGCTCGTGCAGCAGGCCACCGCGTACATCGCGGACCACCTGGCGGACCCGGAGCTCTCCCCGGGCTCGATCGCCCGCGCGCTCTACGTCTCGGTCCGGCAGCTGCACAGCCGTTTCGCCGCCCAGCACCTCACCGTGGTCGCCCACATCCGCGCCGTGCGCCTGGCCGCCATCCGCGCGGACCTCGCGGATCCGGCGCACCGCGCGGAGACCGTGCACACCATCAGCGCCCGCCACGGCCTCGTGGACCCCGCCCACGTGAGCAAGAGCTTCAAGGCCGAGTTCGGGGAGACGCCCTCCGCCTACCGGCGCCGCCTCTTGGCGCAGTCCTGAGCTCTCATCACACCACCCAGGTGGCGGGGTTGTCGCTCCGTGCATCGGGGTTGTCGTGGACTGCCGGTCACGTGTGAGATCGGCGCGCACCCGTGTGATTCCCGGCACAATGGGAGCAGTCGCCCGAGCGCGCCCGCGCCGGCCCCATCTACCCCACGAGGAGCCCCCGTGAACACCTGTCAGGACCTGCTCTCGGCCATCACCGACCCGTCCGGCCGCGAGATCCTGGACCCCGCCACCGGCGAGGTGGTCGGCCGCGCCCACGAGTCCACCACCGCGGAGCTCGACGCCGCCGTGGCCGCCGCCCGTGCGGCCCAGCCGGACTGGGCGGGACTGGGTCACGCCAGGCGCTCCGAGTGCCTCCACAAGGCTGCGGACGCCGTGGAGGCGAACGCCGAGGCGCTCGCGGAGCTGCTCTCCCGCGAGCAGGGCAAGCCCGTGAAGAACGGTCCGAATGCAGCGTTCGAGGTGGGCGGCTGCGTGGCGTGGCTGCGGGCCAGCGCGGACTTCCCGCTGGAGCCCGAGGTGCTCGTGGACGACGAGTCCGGCCACGCCGAGATGCACTACGTCCCGCTCGGCGTCGTGGGGGCCATCGGGCCGTGGAACTGGCCCATGATGATCACCGTGTGGCAGGTGGCCTCGTCCCTGCGCATGGGCAACACCGTGGTGGTCAAGCCCTCCGAGTACACCCCGCTGTCCGTGCTGGGCCTGGTGCACGTGCTCAACCAGGCGCTGCCCGCGGACGTCCTGCACGTGGTCCCCGGCGGCGGTGAGGTGGGCAAGGCCCTGTCCTCCCACGAGGGCGTGGACAAGATCATGTTCACGGGCTCCACCAGGACCGGTCAGGCCATCATGCGATCCGCAGCGGACGGTCTGGCGCGCCTCACCCTGGAGCTCGGCGGCAACGACGCCGGCGTGGTCCTCCCGGACGTGGACCCCCGGGCGATCGCCGGTGACCTCTTCTGGGGCGCCTTCATCAACACCGGCCAGACGTGCGCCGCCCTCAAGCGGCTGTACGTCCACGAGGACGTGTACGACGCCGTGTGCGAGGCGCTCGTGGACGTGGCGCGCCAGATGCCCATGGGCAACGGGCGCGAGGAGCAGAACGTGCTCGGCCCGCTGCAGAACAGGCAGCAGTACGACATCGTGGCGGGTCTGGTGGAGGACGCCAGGAACGGCGGCGGCCGGGTGCTGATCGGCGGGGACCCGCAGGAGGACCAGCCCGGGTACTTCTACCCCACCACGCTCGTGGCGGACCTGCCCAACGACAACCCCCTGGTCACGCAGGAGCAGTTCGGCCCGGCCCTGCCCATCGTGAAGTACTCGGACGTGGAGGACGCCATGGCCATGGCCAACGGCCTGGACGTGGGGCTCGGCGCCTCGGTGTGGAGCTCCGACACCGAGAAGGCAATGGCGGTGGCCCAGCGGCTGGAGGCCGGCACCGTGTGGATCAACAAGCACGGCGGCGTGGACCCCCGCATCCCGTTCGGCGGCATCAAGAAGTCCGGCTTCGGCCTGGAGTTCGGTGTCGAGGGGCTCAAGTCCGTGGCGGCCAGCAAGGTCATCTCCCGCTGAGCCTGCTCCACCGTGCACGACGGCGTGGGCGCCCCGGACAGCTCCGACGGTCCGGGGCGCGCGCACGTGATGGTGCCCGGACGGGGTCGTCGTCGTTTCCGGGCGCGGCCGAGGAAGGGGGCGGGCGCGGCGTCGCCGGAGGCCGTCAGGAACTTTCCGCGGGAATGGTGTGGCAGGGATAGGTGTTGCACAACCGACATGGCAACCGATCTCGCCGGAGGGAACCGCATGCCCACCCTGTACGACCCCATCACCGTAGGAGCCTTCGAGCTCAGGAACCGCGTGGCCATGGCGCCGCTCACCCGGATGCGCTCCGACGAGGACGGCGTGCCCAAGGACATGAACGTGGAGTACTACGCGCAGCGTGCGTCCGTGGGCCTGCTCGTCACCGAGGGCACGTCCCCCGCCGTGACGAGCCGCGGGTTCTGGGGCCAGGCCGGGATCGAGACCGCCGAGCAGGCCCTGGGCTGGTCCCGCGTGGCGGAGGCCGTGCACGAGAAGGGCGGCGTGGTGTTCATGCAGGTCATGAACGCCGGTCGCGTGTCCCATCCCGAGCTCACGGGCGGGTCCACCCCTGAGGCCCCGAGTGCCGTGGGCGTCGACCAGAGCACCCACGTGCCCAGCGGCAAGCGGCCCATCCCCGTTCCCCGCGCGCTCGAGGCCGACGAGCTCCCCCGGATCCGGCAGGAGTTCGTCTCCGCCGCCCGCCGCGCCGTGGACGCCGGGATCGACGGCGTGGAGATCCACGGCGCGAACGGCTACCTGCTCCACGAGTTCCTGGCCCCCTCCGCCAACCACCGCACGGACGAGTACGGCGGCTCCCCGGAGAACCGGGCGCGCTTCGTCGTGGAGGTGGTGCGCGCCGTCGCCCAGGAGATCGGGGCGGAGCGTGTGGGCCTGCGGATCTCGCCGGAGCACAACGTGCAGGGCGCCGTCGAGGACGACCACGACGATGTCCGCGCCACCTACGCCGCGCTGTTCTCCGGCCTGCGGGACCTGGGACTGGCGTACCTGTCCGTGCTGCACAGGGACATCGACGGGGAGTTCGTGCAGGAGCTGCGCGGCCAGTTCGACGGCGCGTTCTACCTCAACAGCGGCTTCAGCGAGTACACCGAGCTGGCCGAGTCCGAGCACATCATGGCGGCTGACCTGGCGGACGGTGTGATGGTCGGGCGTGAGCTGGTCGCCAACCCGGACCTGGTGCAGCGCTGGCGGGACGGTCTGGAACTGAACACGCCGGACCCCAAGACCTTCTACCTGGGCGGCCCGAAGGGGTACGTGGACTACCCGTTCGCCACGGAGCGGATCTGAGCCCAAGCCGCGTGCCTCGTGCGAGCTGATGAGGACGCGGCACGCGGGGCCTCTGGCCGGCTGGGTTGACTCCGGGAAGTGGAGGCAGTAGGTTGAATATCAGTTGTTGAAGTTTCGTTTTGTATTTTAAGCAGTACCCACCAACCATGGTGCGGCGGTTTTTTTGAAGAAACGTTCATGGCAAGCATCGCAACGCCGAGCCCCCGAAATTCGGGATGTGCTCACTTTCTTGCAGAAAAGGCAGGTCTGACATGACTACTGGCACCGTCAAATGGTTCAACGCTGACAAGGGCTTCGGCTTCATCGCCCCCGAGGACGGCTCTGACGACGTCTTCGCCCACTTCTCCGGCATCAACTCCGGCGGCTTCCGCTCGCTCAACGAGGGCGACAAGGTGGAGTTCGAGGTGCAGCAGGGCGATCGCGGCCTGCAGGCCACGAACATCTCGGTGATCTCCTGATCATCATTTCCTGAACGGCGAGCAGCCGTCGGAAAACCACGAAGACGCCCTGCCGTTATCGGCAGGGCGTCTTCGTGGTTTTCCGGGATCACCCGCCCAGCAGCATCCGCGCCCCCTTCTCCCCGATCATGGCGGAGGGGGCATTGGTGTTGCCGTTGGTGATGAACGGCATCACGGAGGCGTCCACCACCCGCACGCCCGCCATGCCGTGCACCTGCAGGGTGGCGGGGTGCACCACGGCCAGCTCGTCCGTTCCCATGCGGCACGTGCCCACCTGGTGGTGGTAGGTGGTCACGGCCCGGTCCATGTAGGCGTCCTCGGCCGCCTCGTCCATCTCGCCCTCACCGGGGTAGATCTCCCGGGCACCCCACTCATCCGCCAGGGGCGGGGCCGCAACCATGGCACGCCCCTGCCGCAGGGAGACCCGCAGCGCCTCCCGGTCCCGGGGGTCCGAGAAGATGTTGGGGTCGTAGTTCGCCGGGTCCGTGCTGCTCGGCCCGGTCAGGGTGATCCGGCCCCGCGAGTACGGGCGGGTGAGGCCCGTGTGCAGCGTGAACGCGTTGGCCGGGCCCTGCATCCAGTCGTCGTACATGGGAACGCAGAAGTGGAGGGGCTGGGTGTCCGGGCGGTCCTGGTCCGCGGAGGAACGCCAGAACAGGTGGGTCTGGGTCACGGCGATCTCGTCCTCCGGGTGCTCGATGGGCCGGGCCGTGGCCTCCGCGATCACCGGCACCAGGAGGTGGTCGTGCAGGTTCTCCCCCACGCCGGGCAGGTCCAGCACCGGTTCGATCCCCACCTCCCGCAGGTGCTCCGCCGGGCCGATCCCCGAGCGCATGAGGATCTTGGGGCTGTCGAGTGCCCCGGCACACAGCACCACCTCGTCCGCGGAGATCACCTCGCCCCCGTTGTCCTGACCCGCCGTGGGCTCGGAGGCGTCCACGCCCTCCACCTCGGCGATCGCCCCGGCGTGCAGCTGCACCCCGGTCACTCGGCCGTCCGCCACCATGAGGCGCTCCACCACGGCACCCGTGCGCACCTCGATGGCGCCGCGCGCCACCCACGGCTTCGCGTGGGACGTGTACGTGGTCACCCTCCTGGTGCCCCGCACCGTGAGCTGCTCCTGGGAGATGCCCTCCTGCGGCCCCGCGTTGTAGTCCTCGTTGAACGGCACCCCCACGGCCTCGGCCGCCGCGATGATCGCGTCGAAGATCGGGCTGCGCTGGTAGCTGCCCACCACGGGAACGAGACCGTCGGTGCCGCGGGGTGCCGCGGCGTCGTCGTCCTTGGTGGGGCCCTCGTAGGCCTCCAGTGCCTCGAACACCGGGGCGACGTCGCTCCACGCCCAGCCGTCGCAGCCCGCCGCCGCCCAGTCGTCGTAGTCGAGCGGGTTGCCGCGCACCCAGATGGCGGCGTTGAGGGCGTGGGAGCCGCCCAGCACCCGCCCCCGCGGCCAGTGGATGACCCGGCCGGACGCGTGCTCCTGGGCCACGGTGAAGTAGTCCCAGTCCTCCCGTCCGTGCCACAGCTCGCCCATGCGGGAGAGGGAGGCGATGGCCGGATTGGTGTCCTCCCCACCGGCTTCCAGGAGGGTGACGCGGTGCCCGGCCTCCGCCAGACGCCCGGCAACGATGGATCCTGCGGTTCCTGCGCCCACCACCACGATGTGGCGGGGGGCCTGTGCTGTGCTGGTCATGCTCCCAGTGTGTGGGGTGTGCCACAGCGTGTGTGGGTGTGGAGTGCAGAGGTGTTGGGGATGCGTGCGGGCCCGGCGCGGGACGCCTCCGAGCCGCCAGAACACACACCCCCCTGACGCGCGCACTCCCCGTCCCCAGCCCTCGCTGCAAAAACTGAGCAACTGCGGATTTTCGCCGACGCCGCTGCGTTTGCTCCACTTCGCAGCTCGCCGTGGGGCCCGTGTCGGCATCCTGCATCGCCCCCTCTGCCCGGAACCGACCGTGCGGAGACGACCTGGCCGCGTGGCACTCCCGGTAGGATCAGCGGTGTTGCCAGGGGATTCTCCGCGCGTGTGGTCGGGTGCGCGGCCGTTCGCCTTACCCCGGAGCCTGTTCATGACATCATCGCGATCCGCCCTGTCCCTGCCCGCCGTGGGTGGCTGGCCCTTCCTCGTCACCGCACTGATCGGCCGTCTCCCCGCCGCCACGGTGCAGCTGGGGCTCCTGCTCTACGTGAGCGGAGCCGGTCTGGGTCTGGGGCTCGCCGGAATGACCGTGGCCGCGGCGGGCCTGGGCTCCGCGATCGGTGCGCCCGCGGTGGGCAGACTCGTGGACCGGTTCGGCCCCCTGCCCGTGGTGCTGGGTGCCACGGTCGTCCAGCTGATCGGCATGGGCTCCTTGCTCGCCGTGGTGCTCCACGACGCCCCGCACGCACTCATCCTGGTGTGCGCCGCCGTGATCGGCTCGGCGAACCCGCAGGTGGGCGCGATTGCGAGGGCGCGCTGGTCGGCGCTGGCGCGGCGGCGTCGTCTGCCGGGGCTCGTGAGCAGGGCGCTGGGGTACGAGACCGCGTGCGACGAGGTGGGCTTCATCCTGGGGCCCGTGATCGCGGGTGTGCTGCTGGGGCTGTTCGGGCCGAACCCCGCACTGCTGCTGCTCATGGGGTGGGTGGTGCTGGGGCAGGGGTGCTTCATCGTGTACCTGCTGCGACGGCGCGGGCTCACCGTGGACACCCACACCATGGACGTGACGGACGGGATCGCACCGCGGATCCGGTGGACCCTGGTGCTGCCGCCCATGCTCGCGTGCCTGTGCGTGGGCACGGTGTTCGGCTCCACCCAGACCGCGCTCGCCGCCATCAACGCGGCGCGCGGCACCGAGGGCTACACGGGGGTCATCTACGGCTGCATGGGTGTGGGCAGCGCCCTGGCCAGCGTCCTGGTGTCCCGGCTCCCGCAGCGGCTTCCGCTCTCCCTGCGCGTGGTCGTGGGTGCGGTGCTGGTGTCCACGACGTCGCTGCTGCTGCTCAGCATCCCGGGCCCCCTGGTGCTCGGCGTCCTGTTCGCCCTGGCCGGGCTGGGGGTGGGGTCCATGCTCGTGAGCGCATACACGCGGGGCGAGCACGCAGCACCGTCACACCGGATCGCGAGCGTGATGACCACACTGACCACATGCCTGGTGCTGGGGGTGTCCTTCGGCTCGGCGCTCGGTGGAGTGCTGTCCGAGGTGCCGCAGCGGGGGTTCCTGCTGACCCTGGGCGCCGGGCTCACGGGACTCGTGGCCGCGGTGGCGATGCACGTGACGCGGCCGCGGGAGGTCGCGCGCCGGGTGGTGTGAGCGCCGCCGCGGTGGCTCCCCAGGCGGGCCCGGGCCATGATGAACCCATGACTGCGGATTCCGGACCCACCGCCACCACACATCAGGGGAGCACCGGAGCGGCTGTCCCCCGTGAACAGCCTGCGAACCTGCCGCTCGGGGGCGAACTCGTGGACCGCCTCGCCCGTGAGGAGCCCCTCACCTGGTGGAACCCCGCGGTGACGGACACCGCGAGCGGACTGGCAGCCTCCGGGATCGACCCCGCGATGGTGGCCGACGCGGCCGCCCGCCTGGAACGGTTCCGCCCCTGGATCGCGCAGACCTTCCCGGAGACCGCTGCGGCGAAGGGGCTCATCGAGTCCCCGCTGCAGGAAGCGACCGCGTGGGCGCGTGGTGCGGGGATCCGTGAGGGCCGGGTGCTGCTCAAGCGTGACGACATCCTGCCGGTGAGCGGTTCTGTCAAGGCTCGCGGGGGTGTGCACGAGGTGCTGCAGCACGCCGAATCCCTCGCCGTGGCGCACGGTCTGCTTCCGGGCCCGCCCCACCCCCCGGAGGAGGTGCCGGACTACGCCGTCTTCGCCACCGAACCCTTCCGCCGGCTCATGGGCGCGCACCGCGTGGTGGTGGGCTCCACGGGGAACCTGGGGCTGTCTATCGGGATCATCTCCGCGGCACTCGGCCTGCAGGCCACGGTCCACATGTCCACGCACGCGCAGCAGTGGAAGAAGGACCTGCTGCGCTCCCGGGGTGTGGAGGTCGTGGAGCACAGCACGGACTACACGCAGGCGGTGGCGGCGGGTCGTGAGGCGGCCGAGGGGGACGAGTCCGTGCACTTCGTGGACGACGAGCACTCCCTGAGCCTCTTCGCGGGCTACGCCGTGGCCGGGTCCCGCGTCGCCGTGCAGCTGCGTGAGCGGGGCATCCCGGTGGACGCCGAGCACCCGCTGGTGGTGCACCTCCCGTGCGGCATCGGCGGCGCCCCGGGCGGAGTGGCCTACGGGCTGAAGCGGGAGTTCGGGGACGCCGTGCACTGCGTGTTCGTGGAGCCCACGCAGGCGCCGTGCATGCTGCTGGGTGTCCACACGGGGCGCCACGACGACATCTCGGTGGCCGAGCTGGGGCTGAGCACCCGCACCGTGGCGGACGGACTGGCCGTGGGCAGGCCCTCCGGGTTCGTGGGCCGCGCGGTGCAGGGCCTGATCGCGGGCTACGTCACGGCCTCGGACGAGCAGATGCTCGCCCGGGTCAAGAGCCTGTCCTCCTCTGAGGGCGTGATCGTGGAGCCGTCCGCGGCGGCCGCGCTCGAGGCCGTCCACCGGGTCGCCACGGCCTCGGCGGCAGGCGCGGCGGGCGACTGTCGGGCACGGGGGGTGCCGGCGGGCCATGACGACGCCGCCGCGCCGGAGATCCCCGTCGGCGCCACCCATCTCGCGTGGCTCACGGGCGGCGGCATGCTCCCGGATGAGGTCCGCGCGCGCTACACGGGGTGAGCGGGCGGCGTCGTCCTCCGGGCAGGCGTGGCCCGGAGCCCGGCTGAGATGGCCTCCCCGTTCTGCGGGCCGTGGCCGCCGAGGGAACGGCTGAGACCTCCCGCACAGGAAGGTGCACACAGTGCAAGTACTGCCGTACGATGAGCACCATGACCGCCCAGCTGATTCCCTCGTGCCGCACCAGGGCCACGGGTGAACCCGCGGACAAGCGTGAGGTCATCCGGCTGCGCAACAGGCGGTCCATCATCACGGCGGCGGGTGAGCTCGCCACGGAGCGGGGCATCGCGGGAGTGGGCGTCAACGATCTCGCCGCGCGGGCGGGCGTCTCCCGCCGCACCATCTTCAACCACTTCCCATCCGCGCAGGACGCCGTCTTCGAGTACCTCTCGGGCCAGGTCACGGGCTTGATCGACCGCATGCTGCGGGAGCTTCCGGCGCCGGACCCGGGTGCGGGCACCGAGCTGGGGGACGTGTACCGGCAGCTGATGGAGGCCCTGCGCACCCCCACGCTGCTGGACGAGCTGCAGCCCGTGTTCTCCGTGGACCGCCAGGACACCCCGGCGGCATCCCTGTGGGAGTTCCGGGTGACCCGCACAGCGGTGGACCGCCTGGCGGACGTGCTGCGGGAGCGGCTGCCGCAGTACACGCCGTTCCAGATCCACCTGGTGGCCACCACGCTCATCAACTCCCTGGTCGAGTGCCTCGACGAGTGGCTCGCCCGGACGGACGGTGCCCTGGACGAGGCCGCCCGGCGCACCTGGAGCGAGCTGCTGGCCACTGCGCTGGCCGTGCTGGGGCGAGGCTTCGATGCGTGACGCCGCGGCGTCGTCGAGCAGCACGGGGTGACCGTCCCAGACCACCCACCACGGGGTGTGGGACCCCACCACTGACTTCACCGGCCGCCGTGCGCGGCCCACACAGCACGATTTTCCCGATTCGCTAGGAGAACTTCCGTGGCACGACTTCTGTACCGGCTGGGCAAGGGCGCAGCCGCTCACGCGTGGGCGGTGATTCTGGTGTGGGCCGCCGTCCTGGCGCTGGCCGTGGGCGGGGTGGCCCTGTCCGGGGTGCACCTGAGCAACGCCATCACCATTCCCGGCACCGAGACCCAGAACCTCGCGGACCGGCTCAAGGCGGAGATGCCCGAGGCCAACCAGGGAACCGGCCGCGTGGTGTTCTCCACGCAGGACGGCTCCGAGTTCACGCAGGCCCAGAAGGACGGCATCGCCGAGGCCCTGAAGCGGGTGGACGGGGTGGACGGTGTGGACTCCACCGTGAACCCGTTCGAGCGCCAGCAGCAGCTGGACGACGGCCGCCAGAAGCTCAAGGACGGCCGCGCGCAGCTGGACCAGGGCGAGCAGCGGATCGCCCAGCTCAAGAAGAGCCTCCCGCCGGGGGTCAGTGCCGAGCAGGTGCTCAAGCAGCGCGGCATGGACCCGGCCCAGATCGAGAAGCAGAAGGCGCAGCTCGAGGAGGGGGAGAAGACCTACGACCGCATGGGCGACTACCGTGTGGTCTCCAAGGACGACAACTCCGCGATCAGCGTGGTCACGTTCACGGTGGAGCAGAACGCCGTGGAGGCGGACACCAAGACCGAGGTCATGGACGCCGTGCGCAACCACCCCGTGAAGGGCGTGGACGCCGAGTTCTCCCAGGAGATCGCCCAGGACATCTCCTCACTGGTGGGCCCGGCGGAGATCATCGGCGTGGTGATCGCGGCCATCGTCCTGCTGCTCATGCTGCGCGCCGTGGTCCCGGCCGTCCTGCCCGTGCTGACCGCCCTGCTGGGGGTGGCCGTGGCGGCGTCCGCCACGCTGGCGTTCTCCGGCGTGATCGACATGATGTCCGTGACCCCCATGCTCGGTGTGATGCTGGGGCTGGCCGTGGGCATCGACTACTCGTTGTTCGTGCTCAACCGGCACCGCCAGCAGCTGCGCACGGGCATGTCCGTGCGGGAGTCCATCGGGATGGCCGTGGGCACCTCCGGCACCGCGGTCTTCTTCGCGGCGCTCACGGTGATCGTGGCGCTGGTGGCACTCAACGTCGCGGGCATCCCGTTCCTGGGGCTGATGGGCACGGCCGGCGGTCTGGCCGTGGCCGTGGCACTGCTCATGACCCTCACCCTCACTCCCGCCCTGCTCTCTCTCGCGGGCAAGCGGGTGCTCCCGAAGAAGGCGCGCACCGCGGCACCGCGTGAGGACCAGATCGACCCGCACGACGTGCCGCTGCACCTGCGGCACCCCTGGATCACCACGCTCGCGTGCGTGGCCGTGCTGGTCGTCCTGGCGCTGCCCGCCCAGAGCATGCGTCTGGGGCTGCCGGACGCCTCCACCGAGGCGCAGGACAGTACCCAGTACAAGGCCTACCAGCGCATCGCGGAGGACTTCGGTGCGGGGGAGAACGGCCCCATCGCCGTGGTCGTGGATCTCCCGGAGGGCCTCTCGGAGGCGCAGGCCAAGGACAAGATGGACGCGGTGGCGGACCGGCTCGCGGACCAGGAGGACGTGGCGAACGTCCTGCAGGGCAGCACCACGGACGACCGCACCACCGGAGTGATCCAGGTGATTCCTTCGTCCGGCCCGGCGGAGGCGGCCACCGAGGAGCTCGTGGGCAGCATCCGCGGTCTCAACGACGGTCTGGAGAAGGACGAGGACGTTCACGTGGGCGTGGCCGGGACCACGGCCGCGAACATCGACGTGTCCCAGCTGCTCGGTGAGAAGCTGCCCCTCTACCTGGGGGTCGTGCTCGTCATCTCGCTGGTGCTGCTGCTCATGGTGTTCCGCTCCATCCTGGTCCCGGTGATCGCCACGGTGGGCTTCCTGCTCTCCGTCCTGGCGTCCTTCGGTGCCGTGGTGGCGGTCTACCAGTGGGGCTGGGGCGGCGCGCTGTTCGGCGTGCACGATCCCGGGCCCATCCTGAGCTTCCTGCCCACCCTGATGGTCGGCATCCTCTTCGGCCTGGCCATGGACTACCAGCTCTTCCTGGTCTCCGGCATGCGTGAAGCATACGTTCACGGGCATGCGCCCCGTCAGGCCGTGGTGTACGGCTTCAAGGCGGGCCGTTCGGTGGTCACCGCCGCGGCAATCATCATGATCTCGGTGTTCGCGGGCTTCATCTTCGCGGACCTCGCCATGATCCGGCCCATCGGCTTCGCCCTCGCGGGCGGCGTGCTCCTGGACGCCTTCGTGGTGCGCATGCTGCTGATCCCCGCGGTCATGCGGCTGCTCGGGGACAAGGCCTGGTGGATCCCGCGCTGGCTGGACCGCATCCTGCCGCGCGTTGACGTGGAGGGTGAGTCCCTCGCCCGCGAGGGCGCCGCCGCCGGTGCCGTCTCCGGTGCCACCGAGCAGGACGACGACGCCGCACGCCGCGCCCGCGCGCGGGGTCGCCACCGCGCGGAGACCGCCCACCGCCACCGGGCTGCCGGCCAGCGTGCTTCTGATCGCTCTGCCACCGAGCAGGGTGTTCCTCACCGGGGCGCCCAGGGTTCGGCCACCGAGGGAGTCGAGGACTCGACCGGCGCGCTGGATGAGGCCGCGGGGTCGGGACGTGAGGGGACACCTCGCGCGGCAGAGCGCGCAACCGGTCCGGCGGGCGCCGCGGGAGCCGGTGCCACGGCAGCAGCGGCGCTCGGCACGGCGGCTCAGGGTGCAGCGCACCCCGCGCCGGAGAAGGAGACGGGCGCCCCCCGTTCCGGGACCACCGGCACGCCGGCTGCGGCCCACGCGGCCCGCCACACGGCGTCGTCCCCGGAGCACGAGGAGGGCGCGGTGCCCACCGAGAGCGATCGGGTCCGTGCCCTGCGCCACGGCCGTCACGCGGCGGCGTCGGCGGACCACGCCGTGGCCGCCGTGGACGTGACCCTCGTGCCCGCGGATGCCGCCCTGCGGCTGACCAACCAGGGGCTGCGGGTGCTGCCCAACGTGTGGGAGTCCGAGGACAAGCTGCTCGCCTCCCTGGCCGCCGAGGACCGTGAGGAGGCCGCGCCGCACCGGGGCATGCACAAGCGTGCGGAGTTCCGGAAGGTCATGGTGGCGGGGTACCCGGTGGTCGTCGCGCGTCCGAAGGCGGCGCTCGCCCGTACGGACGCGCCCGTGGTGATCCACTGGCACGGCGGCGCGTACGTGCACCCCGTGACCACCACGCACTGGCGGTGGATCGACGCCCTGATCCAGCGCACGGGTGCCACGGTGCTCGTGCCGGGCTACGGTCTCGCCCCGGACCACACGGTGGACGAGGCACTCGTGCTGGCCGACGGCGTGTGGGACCTGGCGCGCACGCTGGGCACCCGGGTGCTCGTCTCCGGCGACTCCGCGGGTGGCGGTCTGGCGGTGGCCCAGGCCATGCGGCTGCGCGACGCCGCGGCATCGCCCGCCCGGGAGACGCACCCGGGGGCGGCACCGTCCGTCCCGGCGACGCCCGAGGGCCTGATCCTGATCTCCCCGTGGGTGGACGTGACCGTGAGCAACCCCGAGATCGAGGAGTACCGGGACGTGGACCACATGCTGGACACCGAGGGCCCCCGGGCCGCGGGCCGCTGGTGGGCGGGCACCCGTGAGGTGACCGACCCCGTGGTCAGCCCCGCGTTCGGGGACGTGCACGGGCTGCCGCGCACGTTCGTGCTGCAGGGGGACCGGGACATGCTCTACCCGGACACCATGGAGTTCGTCACGGACCTCGTGCGTGCCGGTGTGGACACCACCACGGTGGTGTGTGAGGGTGGCCCGCACGTGTACGCGCTGATGGTCTGGTCCGACCGCGCCACCGAGGACCTGGACCGGGTGGTGCGCTGGATGGGTCACTGACCCGCACGGCGCCGAACAGAGCAGTGGGCCCGCAGGAGATCTCCTGCGGGCCCACTGCTGTCTCAGGTGGAGCTCAGTTCTCGGAGTCCTCCGAGGACTCGGGCGACTCGTCCTTGTGCCCGTGCTCCAGCACCACGCCGTCCTGGTTCTGACCGGTGGCCACCTGGATCTTGCGGGGCTGGGACTTGGGGGAGACCGGGATGGTCACGGTCAGCACGCCGTTGTCGTAGGCGGCCGTGATGTTCTCGGTGTCGATGCCCTGGCCCAGGTTCAGCTGGCGCACGAAGGAGTGGTTGCGGCGCTCCCGCACGATCCACTTGGTGTCCTTCTCCGCGGAGGGCAGACGGCGCTGTGCGCGGATGGTCAGCAGCTGGCCGTCCACGTCCACGTCCACGCTGGTGGGGTCGATGCCCGGCAGGTCCGCGGCGAGGTAGTAGTTGGAGCCCCGGCGGAAGAGGTCCATGGGCATCTGCTCCAGCCCGTTGCGGGTGGAGAGCACCTGGTTGGCGAAGTTCTGGACCTCGGAGAACGGATCGAAAGTAGCCATGACGGTCATTCCTTCCCTGTGCAGCACATCCGTGGTGTGCCCCGCTGCCCTGCTCGTCCCGCGGACGTGGAGCCATCACGTTTCTTGAGTCCTTCTGACTCAACTACGAAAAATATAGCACTCACCTCGACGGAGTGCCAGAGCTTGGGGCACAAATCTTGAGTGGCCACCGCTCAAGGCGGAATCCTGCGCCCTGTGGCGGGGGTTTGCCGCTCCGGCGGCTCCCCGGCTGCCTGCTGCGCCCTGGTGACCCGCGGAAGCCGGGCCACGGCGCCCCGAAAGGGTGGGCCACGGCGTCGTCGGCATCCGTAGGATGGTGGCCCCAGAGATCCGAACCGCGTCAGGAGGACCCCGTGCCCAAGGCGAAGAAGAACGGCCGCGCGCGGCAGGACGAGATCCCGTCCACGCTGCAGCGCTCCGACGAGAAGGCGCAGGACACGTTCGCGCAGACCTGGGACTCCGCCCAGGACGAGTACCACGACGACGCCCGTGCCGCACGCACCGCGTGGGCGGCGGTCAAGCACACCCACGAGAAGGTGGGGGACCACTGGGAGCCCAAGGAGGAGAACGGTCCGTCCGACGACAGTGCCGAGAAGGGCGGCCTGAACTCGGAGGACACCGCCGGGGGAGTGGACGCCCACGCCTCCAAGGAGCATCTCTACGAGATCGCGCAGGAGCTGGACGTGCAGGGCCGCTCGGGGATGACGAAGGACGAGCTGGTGGACGCCATCGAGAAGGCGAACGACAAGAGGACGCGGGACGCCCGGCAGTAGCCACTCCCCGAGCGTCCACGGTGACTGGGGTGCAGTTCCACCCACGAGAGCGCCGACACTGCGGGCAGAACTGCACCCCAGAACCTTTCGAGGGCGCGCAGGGAACGCGCTACAGCTGACGCGCCAGGAACACCGATGCGGTGGTGGACTCGTGGAAGGACTCCACGGGCTGGTAGCCCCGGTTGCGGAACATCGCGATGCCCTCGGTCATCTCGGGGTTGAGGGACACCACCGCCGTGACCGCGCCGAACGCCCGGACCTTGTTCTCCAGGGCGCGCACGAGGGTGCGGGCGTGGCCCTTGCCGCGGTGCGCCGGGGCGACCCAGATCCGGCGCAGCTCCACACGCTCCTCGTCCAGCTTCCGGACCGCGCCGCACGCGATCACCTCCCCCGTGACGAGGTCCGTCATGAGGA
Source organism: Kocuria tytonicola (assembly GCF_003687455.1). Classification (GTDB taxonomy): domain Bacteria; phylum Actinomycetota; class Actinomycetes; order Actinomycetales; family Micrococcaceae; genus Kocuria; species Kocuria tytonicola. The sequence goes on from NZ_PHOA01000013.1 coordinate 25,858, forward strand.
AGAAGTCCCCGTGGGGCGGGGTGACGTCCTGGGCCCCGGTGACCTCCGTGAGCTCGGGGTCGAAGCCGCCGTCGATCCGGTGGTCGAGCTCGCTGAAATAGGCGCTCAGGGCCTGCCGCGTCTGCTCACTGGCGGCCTGACCCTCCACGATGCGGACCGGTTCGGTGGCGTTCATCCCACCATCGTGACAGCTGCGTGTCCTGTTCACCAGCACCCGCGTGGGGTAGTTTTCGTGCGTGACCGACACCCGTTCCAGCGCGAAACCGCGCCTCTCCGTCCTGGTTCCCACGCCGCTGCTGATCACGGAGATCACCGAGCCGGCCGCGTACCGCAACCGCAGCCCGCACGAGTCGGACGTGCACATGCACCCCGGTGGCCAGGGACTGTGGGTGGCCCGCATGGCGGGATCCCTCGGAGCGGACGTCTCGGTGAACGGCCCGTTCGGCGGGGAGCTGGGTGCGTTGATCCGCTCCATGCTGGACGGGCTGGGCATGCAGGTCAACGCCGTGCGCTACGGGTACGGCAACGGCGGCTACGTGTACGACCTGCGGGGCGACGACCGCGAGACCGTGGCCCACATGCCGCCGCCGGAGCTGTCCCGGCACGAGCTCGACGATCTCTACGGCACGGCGTTCGTGGACGCCCTCGCCTCGGACGTTCTCACGGTCACGGGGTCCGAGCCCGGGGACGTGGTGCCGGCGTCGTTCTTCGGCCGTCTCATCCGGGACACCCGGGACGCCGGGACCACCGTGGTGGCGGACCTCAGCGGCGCGCCCGCGCTCGCGGCCGTGGACGCCCACGTGGACGTGCTGAAGATCAGCCACGAGGAGGTGCGGGACCTGGACCTCGCCCCGGACGACACCCCCGAGTCCCTCGTGGCAGCCGGGTGGGCGCTCGTGGAGCGGGGCGCGGGCGCCGTCGTCGTCTCCCGGGCCAAGGACCCGGCGCTGCTCGTGGAGCACGACGCGGTGCGCGAGGTCTCGGCGCCCTCGATCACCCCGCTGGACCACCGCGGCGCGGGGGACTCCATGACGGCCGGCATCTCCGTGGGGCTGGCCCGCGGCCTCGACCTCGTGGACGCCGTGGCACTCGGGGCCTCCGCCGGCGCGCTCAACGTGGCCCGGCGCGGCCTGGGGACCGGGAACCGGACCACCATCGAGAAGTTCGCGCGGCAGATCACGGTGCGCACCGTCTCCTGAGGCCCGGGGGCCCCGCAACCCAGACCTCCCACCCTGGTCCGGTTGACGGGCGCGTGCCACCATGGACCCCATGCACATCCTGGTCACCAATGACGACGGCATCTCGTCCCCGGGGCTGGCGGTTCTGGTGCGGGCCGCGCTGGACCGCGGGCACACCGTCACGGTGGCCGCGCCGGCCGAGGAGTACTCGGGTGCGAGCTCGTCCTTGTCCGGCGAGGAGATCGACGGGCGGATCGCCCTGGTGCCCGCGGACCCCCCGCACATGCCCGAGGGCGTGGAGTGCGTGGGGGTGCGGGCCGCCCCCGCCCTGATCGCGTTCCTCGCGTCCTACGGGGCGTTCGGCCCGCGCCCGGACATGGTGCTCTCGGGCGTGAACCTGGGTGCGAACACGGGCAAGGCCACGCTGCACTCGGGCACCGTGGGCGCCGTGCTCACGGCCGCGTCCCACGGCATCCCGGGCATTGCGGTCTCCGTCACCTCGGGCGCCCCGCAGCACTGGGAGACGGCGCTGCTGGTCACGCGCTTCGCCCTGGAGCGCTGGGAGGGCCGGGCCTGCCACGAGTGGATCCTCAACCTCAACGTCCCGGACGTGGCCCCCGAGCGGCTGCGAGGTCTGAGGCCCGCGCGGCTCGCGAGCTTCGGCGCGGTGCAGGCGCAGATCGGGCGCGGGGACGAGAAGCACATCGCCGTGACCTACAGCGCGGAGACGGGCCCCGAGGAACCGGACAGTGACCACCACCTCCTCACCCACGGCTGGGCCACCGCCACCCTGCTGCGCGCGCCGGTGGACGATCCCCACCAGGACCTGCGCACCGTCACCCCCGCGGAGCTCGGCATCGCGGACCCCGCTGCGGACGACGCCGCCGCAGCCTCCCCGGGGAGCGTCACCGTGGACGCCGCCACGGTCATGCGCCGGACCTGAGGCTCACCGGTCCCCTGCCGGCGATCACGGCGGCCACCGGGGCCGTCCCGCCCCCGCGGAGCCCGGTTCCCCACGCTCCATGCACGCGTACGCGACGAGGGGATAGTCTTCCCGCCAGGAGAACTCGCCCGAGCGCCGTCGGCCACTGACCCAGGACGTGAGCGGGCACGAACCAGCTGCGGAGGCTTGACGATGGCATCGACACGAGCGGCGGACACGCAACCGAGCGACGTCGGGGGCGCACCCGCGCCCCAGCGGCGGGACTGGGTGGCGCTCGGGGCACTCGCCGCGGGGCTCGGGATGATCGTGCTGGACGGCACGATCGTGGGCGTGGCCCTGCCCGCGATCATCTCCGACCTGCACCTGGACCTCACGGACGCCCAGTGGGTCAACAGCCTCTACGCGGTGCTGCTCGCGGCACTGCTGCTGTCCACGGGCAAGCTCGCGGACCGGTGGGGACGCAAGACCATGTTCATGGCGGGGCTGCTGGTGTTCGCCGGGGGCAGCCTGCTGGCGGCGCTGTCCGGGACGGCGGGGGCGCTGATCGCGTCCCGCGCGGTGCAGGCGCTGGGCGCGGCGTTCATCATGCCGTCCACGCTGTCCACGGTGAACGCGCTGTTCCGCGGCAAGTACCGGGGGCCCGCGTTCGGCGTGTGGGGCGCGGTGATGTCCGGTGCGGCGGCCATCGGCCCGCTCGTGGGCGGCGCACTGACCCACTGGGCGTCCTGGCACTGGATCTTCCTGGTGAACCTGCCTCTCGCCGCGATCATTGCGTTGGTGGGCTGGCGCAGCATCACCAACACCCGCAGCGACGTGCGCGAGCGCGGCGCGGACGTGGACGGCGCCATGCTCAGCGCCCTGGCGTTCGGTGCGCTGGTGTTCGCGATCATCGAGGGCCCGGCCATCGGCTGGCTCACCCCCACGGCGGACTTCTCGATCTTCGGCTGGGTGTGGCCGGCCACCGCGTCCGTGTCCGTCGTGGCAGTGGCGCTCGCGGTGGGACTCGTGGCGCTGGCGCTGTTCGTCGTGTGGGAGCGCCACCGGGCCCGCGTGCGCCGTTCCGCCCTGCTGGACCTGAACCTCTTCCAGGTGCGCACGTTCTCGTGGGGCAACCTCACGGCCGCCATGGTGGCCGTGGGTGAGTTCGCGATCATCTTCGTGCTGCCGCTCTACCTCACCAACGTGCTGGGGCTGAACATCATGCAGTCCGGCCTGGTGCTCGCGGCCATGGCGATCGGCGCGTTCATCTCCGGGGCGTCCGCGCGGCACCTCGCGGCGCGGTTCGGCGCTCCCGGGACGGTGCTGATCGGCCTGGGACTCGAGGTGGTGGGGGTCGCCGTGCTCGCGCTGCTCATGGGGCCCAGCACCTCGGCGTGGCTGATCGCCCTGCCGCTCGTGGGCTACGGCGTGGGCCTGGGGCTCGCCTCCGCGCAGCTCACCGGCACCGTGCTGCGGGACGTTCCCGTGGCGTCGTCGGGCCAGGCGTCCGCCACGCAGAGCACCGTGCGCCAGATCGGCTCGGCGCTGGGCACCGCCTTCGCGGGCGCGGCGCTGTCCGTGTCCATGGGGCTCACCCTGCCCGCCGCGCTCGGTGAGACCGGCCTGCAGCCCGGGCAGGCGGACCAGCTCGCGGAGGCCACCCGCCAGTCCGCGGGCGGCATGATCCCGCAGCTGCGGGAGCAAGCCGCCCAGCAGCCCTTGGGCCCGGAAACGCAGCACGTCGTGGACGCCCTTGCCACCGGGTTCACCCACGCCACGCAGTGGGCGCTCGCGATCGCCACGGGATTCATCGTGCTGGGCTTCGTCGGCGCACTCCAGGTCCGCCGGGCCGCGCGCCGGGAGGAGAAGGACGCCGCCTGAGCGGACGTGTCGGGGCTGCCGCTCTGACTGGCTGCTGGCTCTCCGCGGACGGCCCGGTGGACAACCCCGCGGGACCGGCTCCGCGCGCATCCTCACCGGGGTGCGGTGCGGGCACAGTGGCCGAACGGCCATTGTCCGCGCCCGCCCGGTCTGAGACGGTGGAAGACCGGGAGATTCCCGGTGGAACAACCGGAGCAGGTGAGACGGCCATGTCCACGAGCGAACCGAGAACCGTCAGCGGACAGCAGGCCAGCAGGGCAGAAGCAGCCGGTGCCTCACGGTCGCAGCCCTGGGAACCACAGGGCAGGCGCAAGCAGATCCTGATGGCCGATCCGTACTACCCCCATACAGTGTTGCGCGCAGTGTTTCTGGCTGCAGTGATTTTTCTCGCCATGATGGGGCTGTCTCTGGTGTTGGCGCTGACGATCTGGCCGCATGAGATCGACCGGAGTTCGCTGGTGGCGCCTTCCATCTATGCGGTCATCTTTGCCGGTGGACAGCTTGCCCTGCACCGGTTCCGGGTGGGTCGACTCGAAGCGTGGGGGCGGATTCCGCCCAGGGGTGAAGCCAGGAGAATGCGGGGCGGGTGACTCCGGCCCTAACGGTGAGACCAGCTCCCCATCCCTCGCACCGCCGGCAGCGCGTACCAGCGGGCCAGCGGTGCGAGGTCCTCGACATCCTCCACCCCGTCCAGGGGCTGCCACCGCAGCTCGTCGATCTCGGCGGCCGGAGCAGGGGTCTCGGTGAGCGGTACGGAGCTGACGAACACGTGGCTGTTCAGCCCGTGGCCGGGCTCGTTCGCGGCGTCCGAGTGCCACTCGCCCACGGGGGCCAGCTCCTCCGGTGACAGCTCGATCCCCAGTTCCTCCCGGACCTCGCGGACCCCGGTCTCCAGGGCGGTCTCTCCCGGCTCGGGTTTGCCGCCCGGGAACATGAACATGCTGGTCCCGCGCTTGCGCACCGTGAGCACGTGGCCGTCCGAGGCGCGGCGCAGCACCACGCCGGTGACCGTGATGACGGGCCGTGCGGCGTCGTCGTCGGGGGCGGAAGCGGGGCCGGAGGCGGGGAGAGCATCATGGGAGGCGGACACCCGCCCAGTCTAAGGAGACACCGTGACCGACCCGCTGACCGACCTGCAGGTACCGATCGTCCAGGCGCCCATGGCGGGCGGCCCGTCCACCCCGGCGCTCGCGGTGGCCGTGACGCGCGCCGGTGGGCTGGGGATGCTCGCCGCGGGGTACAAGACCGCGCAGGCCATGGCGGAGGAGATCCGGGTGGTCGCCGCGCACACGGACCGCTTCGGGGTGAACCTTTTCGTCCCGGAGCAGGACCCGTCCGATCCCGCGAACCTCGCCGCGTACGCACAGGCCCTCGCCCCGCTCGCCGCGGAGCTGGGCATCCCGGCTCCCGCGGTGGGCGAGTACACGGACGACGACTACCCCGCCAAGCTCGACCATCTCGTGGCCCATCCCGTGCCGCTGGTCTCCTTCACGTTCGGTCTGCCGAGTGCGGCGGACGTGGCCCGGCTGCGGGAGGCGGGCAGCGCCGTCGTCCTCAATGCCACCACCGCCCGGGAGGTGACGGCCGCCGCCGAGCTCGCTCCGGACGCCATCGTCGTCCAGGGCACCGAGGCCGGCGGGCACCGCGCCACCCACGGCCAGGCCGCGGAGCCGGAGGACATCACCACGACGGCGCTGCTCACCGCCGCGCGCGAGCTCACCGGGATTCCCCTGGTTGCCGCGGGCGGTGTGGCCCGCCGCGACGACGCCGCGGACCTGCTGCGCCGCGGGGCCCGGGCCGTGCAGGTGGGCACGCTGTTCCTCACCGCGCAGGAGGCGGGGACCAAACCCGCGCACCGCGAGGCCCTGCTGAGCGCAGCCGGCGGGGAGACCGTGGTGACCCGGGCGTTCTCCGGACGGGCCGCACGCGCGCTGCGCAACCGCTTCACCGACCGCATGGCGGGGGCCCAGGTGAAGGGCTACCCCCAGGTGCACTACATGACGGCCCCCCTGCGGGCGGCCTCGAAGGACGACGCCCAGGGCCTGAACCTGTGGGCCGGCACGGGCTTCGCGGCGTGCCGGGCCACGACCGCGGAGGACGTCGTGGCCCAGTTCCGCGGGCTCTCGGCGAAGTGAAAGATCCCCGCTTGCTACCTACCATACGTATGGTAGGTTTACGGCATGACCACGAAACCTGAGATCCTCGACGGCGCGCTGGAGGTCCTGCGCGCCGGCGACACCCTGACGCTGGATGCCGTCGCGAAGCGCGTGGGCATCACCAAGCCCGGCGTGGTGCACCACTTTCGCACCAAGGAGGCGCTGGCCGTCGCCGTGGTGGAGCACCTCCTGGACGCGTGGGAGGCGGAGCTGGTCCGGCGTGCGGGCCCGGACGCCACGGCCACGGACCTGCTCCGCGCCTACGTGGAGCACACCCTGCTGGGCTCCATGGACCCCGCGGACCTCGCCCTGATGGCCGAGCCCAAGCTGCAGGAGAAGCTCTCGGCCCGCTGGGCCCGGCGCATGAACGCGTGGTTCGGGACGATCACGGACCCCCGCCTGCTGGCGGTGCGGCTGATCGCGGACGGCGCCTGGGTGGACCGGTGCCTGGGGGTCCTGGATGCGGACGAGACCCGGCGCGGCGCCGTCGTGCGGGTGGCCGTGCAGCTCATGGAGGAGGCGAGAACCCAGTGAAGAAGTGGATGTTCCTGGTGGCGGCGATCGCCATGGAGGTGACCGGATCCATCTCGCTCAAGGCGGCCATGGAGCACCCCGTGCTGTACGCGGTGGTCACCGTGGGGTACGCGGGGTCGTTCATCTCGCTGTTCATGGCCCTGCGCAACGGCATGAACCTGGGAGTGGGGTACGGCATCTGGGGCGCCACGGGTGTGGCGGCAACTGCCGTGCTCTCCCTGCTCATCTTCCACGAGCCCATCACCCTGCTCATGGGGATCGGGATCGTGGTGGTGATGGCCGGTGTGCTGCTGATCGAACTCGGGTCCCAGGCGGCCCAGAAGAAGGCTGAGGTGTCCTCATGACCGGTGCTGCTCTGCTCGCCCTTGCCGGGGCGATCGTCAGCGAGGTGACCGGAACCGTCTCGCTGCGCCTGGCCACCGGCGGCGGCAAACGGTGGTGGGTGGGCGCGATCGTCGGGTACGTCCTGGCGTTCGTGCTGCTCAGCGTGGTGCTCTCCCACGGCGTGCCCCTCGGGGTGGCGTACGGTGTCTGGTCCGCCACGGGTGTGGGGCTCACGGCGATCATCAGCCGCGTGTTCTTCAAGGAGCCATTCACCTGGGTCATGGGCCTGGGACTCGCGCTCATCATGGGCGGTGTGCTGCTCATCGAGTTCGGCGGGGGCCACTGAGCACTCGTACCGGCCGGGCCCCGGGGATAGTGTGAGGACAGGGCCGCAGCCCGGTGGAACACCGTGCCGGGCTGCGGCGTGCCGAGTGACCAACCCCGACCGACCACCGCAGGGAGACCCCATGACCACCCAGAAGATCGTGGCCGCCCCGGCCAAGGCCGCCATGTTCCTGGTCCTGACCGTCAACGAGGGCGCGGAGTCCCAGGTGGCGGACGTGCTCACCGAGGTGTCGGACCTCACCAAGGCCGTCTCGTTCCGGGTCCCCACGAGCGAGCTCATGTGCGTGGTGGGCGTGGGCTCGGACGCGTGGGACCGGCTCTTCGACGCGCCCCGACCTCAGGACCTGCACCCCTTCCGGGAGATCGCCGGGCCCGTCCACACCGCGGTGGCCACGCCGGGTGACCTGCTGATCCACCTCCGGGCCGGCACCCAGGACGTGTGCTTCGAGCTCGCGAAGCACCTCATGAAGCGTCTGGGCCCGCACGTGCACGTGGTGGACGAGGTCCACGGCTTCAAGTTCTTCGAGGAGCGGGATCTGCTGGGCTTCGTGGACGGCACCGCCAATCCGGAGGGCGACGCCGCCGTCGCGGCCGCCCTCGTGGGGGACGGTGACCCCGCCTACCGCGGTGGCAGCTACGTGCACGTGCAGAAGTACCTGCACGACATGGCCGCGTGGGAGGCCCTCTCGGTGGAGGAGCAGCAGCGGGTGATCGGCCGCTCCAAGCTGGAGGACATCGAGATGCCGGACGAGGAGAAGCCCGCCAACTCGCACGTGGCCCTCAACGACCTCGACGACGTGGCCGGCCGCCCGCGCGAGATCGTGCGGGACAACATGCCCTTCGGGCGTGTGGGCTCCGAGGAGTTCGGCACGAACTTCATCGGCTACGCCGCGGACCCCTCGGTGACCGAGACCATGCTCCAGAACATGTTCCTGGGCAACCCGCGCGGCACCTACGACCGCATCCTGGACTTCTCCACCGCGCAGACCGGCGGCCTGTTCTTCGCACCGCCGCAGTCCTTCCTGGACGACCCCTCCAGCGTCAGCGCCTGAGAGAAGAACCCGCCGCGCCCTCCCCACGAGGTGCACGGCGGGCCCAGTCCGGGGCGGGCCGTCAGCCCTTGCGGAGGAACCTCCCGAAGAACTCCGCGAGCTCGGCGGTGGCGTCCAGGGGCAGCACGGCGGCCACGTAGTGGTCCGGGCGGACCACCACCACGGCGCCGTCGCGGCTGATCTTCCGGAGGTCGAAGATGTCCTCACCGGGGATCGCGGCGTAGACGCGCTCCCAGTAGTTCAGTTCGAGCGGGCCCACCCGGGGCTTGAACGCGCGTGGGACGGCATTGATGTCCACCTGGTCGTAGGGCTGCTGGTAGGTGACGTCCACGTCGAAGAGCGTGGCCTCACCCTCGCCCTCGCGGCGGTAGGCCACCAGCGGGGACGCGGGGTCGTTCTGCAGCCACTCGGCGAACGCCGCGGTGGGGGAGTTCGCCCCGGCCACGGCGGAGTCCGCGTACACGTGGATGCGCCAGCGCCCGTCCGCGGTGGCCTCGTGGCCCTGGTGGACCACCATGGCGTCGCACACGCGCTGGACCCGGGCGGACTTGAAGCGCTTGCCCACGGGCCAGCCCTGCGCGAGGTCCTGGTGCTCGGTGTCGGCGACGATCAGCGAGGGCTGGTACTCGGTCATGAATCCCGCGGGGAACTCGGCCGTCTTGACGTAGAACTCCTCCAGGTACTTGGGGTCCGGGAGCTTGTCCTGCGGGGTGGCCATGAGCGTGGACCACTCGCGGTCGAAGTCGATCAGGTTCTTGGCGATCACCTGGCGCTCCTCCGAGTAGGTGTCCAGGAGGGACGCGTCCGCCCGCCCGGAGAGCACCGCGCCGAGCTTCCAGCCCAGGTTCCAGCCGTCCTGCATGGACACGTTCATGCCCTGCCCGGCCTTCGCGGAGTGGGTGTGGCACGCGTCCCCGGCAATGAACACCCGGGGGCAGCGGGTGCCGCGGTCCTCAGTGTCCACGTCGTCGAAGTGGTCCGTGAGGCGGTGTCCCACCTCGTACACGGAGGACCACGCCACGGACTTCACGTCCACGGAGTACGGGTGGATGATCTGGTTGGCCCGCCGGATCACCTCCTCGATGGGGGTCTTGCGGATCTCGTGGTTGTCGTCCTCCGGCACCTCGCCCAGGTCCACGTACATGCGGAACAGCAGCCCGCCCTCGCGGGGGATGTGCAGGATGGAGCCGTGCACGGAGTTGATCGCGCACTTGGTGCGGATGTCCGGGAAGTCGGTGTTGGCCAGCACGTCCATGACGCCCCACGCGTGGTTCGCACCCTGGCCCTCGAGCCTGCGCCCGATCGACTTGCGCACGCGGGACGCGGCGCCGTCGCACCCGAAGACGTACTTGGCGCGCACGGTGCGCTCCTCGCCCTCGCGGGGGCCGGCCACGTGGCGGACGGTCACGGCCACGGGGTGCTCGTGCTCCTGGTCGATCTCCAGGCCCACGAACTCGATGCCGTAGTCCGGCTCGATCCTCCCCGGGCCCCGCTTGGCGGAGCGCAGGAAGTAGTCCATCACGCGGGCCTGGTTCACGATCATGTGCGGGAACTCGGAGACCCCGTGGGGGTCGTCCGCGGGGCGCCCGGTGCGCACGATGTTCTGCGGGTTCGTGGGGTCCGGGTTCCAGAAGCACATCTCGCGCAGCATGAAGGCTTCCTGGATGATCTCCTGCGCGAAGCCGAAGGACTGGAAGGTCTCCACGCTGCGTGCCTGGATGCCGTCCGCCTGACCGATCTCCAGGCGCCCGGGGCGCCGCTCGATCAGCCGCGTGCTCACCTCCGGGTACTGGGAGAGCTGCGCGGCGGCGATCACGCCGGCCGGGCCGGACCCCACGATGAGCACGTCCATGGTGTCCGGGAGCTCCTGGGCGCGGTCCACGCCGTACCCGCGGGCCTCCTCGATCCGGGGGTCCTCGGAGACGTATCCGTTCTGATGAAAGAGCATGCCTTCTCCTGCGTTCTGCGGTGGTGTGGGCCGAGGGCCCGTCCCGGGCGGAGCCACGGTGCCCGCTGCCCGGTGGATCGGTGGAGTCCACGTCTGTTGCCTGGATCATATACGATGTGTGGCCCACGTAACAGGGGGCGTTGCCCGCATGGCGACGCCGCCCGGCCCAGCCTCGCTCGGGCCATTCCCGCCCCGGATTTCCGGACCTCGGGAGACAGCTCACGGCTTTCCGGGGAGAATGGTGTGACGTGAACCACTTGCCCGCCCCGGCAGGATAATATACGATTTCGAATAACATTCTGCCGACCACGAGGAGGCGGTCCCGGTGACCGAGAACCCCCAGAACGCCCAGAGCACCCTCGGCGGGACCCACGGTGCGCAGCCGGTCCCCGTGCGGCCCGGCAAGATCATCGCGGTGCACGTGGCCTACGAGTCCCGTGCCGCGCAGCGCGGCCGCAAGCCCGCCGTGCCCTCCTACTTCCTCAAGCCCGCGAGCTCCCTGGCGGGTTCGGGTGCCGCCGTGGAGCGCCCCGCCGGCACCGAGCTGCTGGCCTTCGAGGGGGAGATCGCCCTGGTGGTCGGCACGCCCGCCCGCAACGTCTCCCTCGAGGACGCCTGGGACCACGTGGCGGCCGTGACGGCCTCCAACGACTGGGGCCTCTACGACCTGCGCGCCGCGGACAAGGGCTCCAACCTGCGCAACAAGGGCCGGGACGGCTACACCTCCCTGGGTCCCTCGCTCCTCGACGCCCGCGAGGTCTCCCCGGAGCAGCTGCGGGTGCGCACGTGGCTCAACGGGGAGCTGGTGCAGGAGGACACCACCGCACCCGAGAACATGATCTTCCCCCTGGCCCAGTTCGTGGCGGACCTCTCCCAGCACGTGACGCTGGAGGAGGGGGACGTGATCCTCACCGGAACCCCCGCGGGCTCCTCCGTGGCCCGGCCCGGGGACGTCGTGGAGGTGGAGGTCGATGCGCCGTCGGCCCCCGGAGCGCCGTCGTCCGGTCGCCTGGTGAGCCGCGTGACCGAGGGGACCGAGCCGTTCGACGAGGGCCTGGGAGCCATGCCCGCCGTGGACGACACCCAGCGCGAAGAGGCGTGGGGGTCCCGCGCGGCCGCCGGTCTGCCCGAGCAGGGCGCCGCGCACGCGCTGAGCCCGCAGCTGCGCGCGAAGCTCGAGAAGGCCCCCACCGCGGGACTCTCCGCCCAGCTGCGCAAGCGCGGGCTGAACAACGTGGTGGTGGCGGACGTCTTCCCGCAGACCCCCGGCAGCAAGCTCGTGGGCCCCGCCAAGACGCTGCGCTTCGTGCCCAACCGCGAGGATCTCTTCACGACCCACGGCGGGGGCTACAACGCCCAGAAGCGCGCGTTCGACGCCGTGGGCGAGGGTGAGGTGATCGTGATCGAGGCCCGCGGGGAGACCGGTTCCGCGACCCTCGGTGACGTCCTCGCGCTGCGCGCCCGCCACAACGGTGCGGCCGGCGTGGTCACGGACGGCGGCGTGCGCGACTACGCCGCGGTGCAGGAGATCGGGCTGCCCGTGTTCTGCAAGGGCCCCAACCCCGCGGTGCTCGGCCGGCGCCACGTGCCGTGGGAGTCGGACGTGGCCGTGGCCTGCGGCAACGTCACCGTGCTCCCGGGTGACGTGGTCGTGGGGGACGACGACGGCGTCGTCGTGATCCCGCGCGCGCTCGCCGAGGAGGTGGCCCAGGACGCCCTGGCCAAGGAGCACGAGGACGGCTGGGTGGCCGAGCGTGTGGCCGAGGGCCACCCGGTGGACGGGTTGTTCCCGCCCACCGGGCAGTGGAAGGAGAAGTTCCAGCAGTGGCTGTCCGAGAACCCTCTGCCCTCCGAGTGAC
>NZ_PHOA01000140.1 GCF_003687455.1 Kocuria tytonicola
GCCCCGTCCCGCGGCTCGCAAGGCCGCCCCCGCGAAGGACGCCGCGGCGACCACCAAGGCACCGGCCGCGGCGGGCACCAAGACCAGCAGCACGCCGGAGCGGGCCGAGTCACCGGCTCCCGCTGCCACCGGCGCCAAGGCGAAAGGACGTCCCGAGGGCGTGGACAGCGAAGCAGACACCGCAGAGGGCTCCGCCGCGAAGCGCCCCATCCGCGCCCAGCCGGAGGACCGCAAGGGGGGCGCTCCCGCCAAGGAGAAGCCCGCCGAGGACACCGTGGTGAAGCTGCGCGGACCCGCCAAGGCCGTGGCCGCGAACATGGACGCGTCCCTGACCGTCCCGACCGCCACCACCGTGCGGGCCGTGCCGGCGAAGCTGCTGATCGACAACCGCATGGTGATCAACTCGCACCTGGCACGCAACCGTGGCGGCAAGGTCTCCTTCACCCACCTGGTGGGCTACGCCGTGATCCGGGCGCTGTCCAACTTCCCGTCCATGAACGTCATCTACGACGATTCGGACGGCAAGCCCGCGGCCATCCACCCGGCGCACGTGAACTTCGGCATCGCGATCGACATCCCGAACAAGGACGGTTCCCGCAACCTGGTGGTGCCCAGCATCAAGGCCGCCGAGACCATGTCCTTCCAGGAGTTCTGGACCTCCTACGAGGACATCGTCAAGCGCGGCCGCAGCGGCGCGCTCACCATGGAGGACTACTCCGGCACCACGGTCTCGCTGACCAACCCGGGCGGGATCGGCACCGTGCACTCCGTGCCGCGGCTGTCCAAGGGCCAGGCGTGCATCATCGGCGTGGGCGCCTTGGACTACCCCGCCGAGTACAAGGGAGCCTCTCCCCGCACCATTGCCCAGAACGCGGTCTCCAAGGTCATCACCCTGACCTCCACCTACGACCACCGCGTGATCCAGGGCGCCGGCTCCGGCGAGTTCCTCAAGCTCGTGGAGCACTACCTGCTGGGCGGGGACGACTTCTACGACCGCATCTTCGAGGCCCTGCGCATCCCTTACGAGCCCGTCCGCTGGGCCGTGGACAACCAGGTCAACCCCGAGATCGAGATCAACAAGGTCGCCCGGATCCAGCAGCTGATCCACTCCTACCGTGTGCGCGGGCACCTCATGGCGGACACCAACCCGCTCGAGTACGTGATGCGCAAGCACCCGGACCTGGACATCCGCACCTACGGCCTCACCCTGTGGGACCTGGAGCGCGAGTGGCCCACCGGCGGCTTCGGCGGGCAGAGCCTGCTGACCCTGCGGGTGATCCTGGGGCGGCTGCGGGACGCCTACTGCCGCACCGTGGGCGTGGAGTACATGCACATCCAGGAGCCGGAGCAGCGCGAGTGGTTCCAGTCCAAGCTCGAGCGTGACTACCAGAAGCCCGCCCGCGAGGAGCAGTTCCACATCCTGGAGCGGCTCAACGCGGCCGAGGCCTTCGAGACGTTCCTGCAGACCAAGTACGTGGGTCAGAAGCGCTTCTCCCTGGAAGGCGGCGAGTCCCTGATCCCGCTGCTGGACGCGATCATCTCCGACGCCGCGGACGCGGGCCTTGCGGGGGTGGGCATCGCCATGGCCCACCGCGGGCGCCTGAACGTGCTCACGAACATCGCGGGCAAGTCCTACGCGCAGGTGTTCCGCGAGTTCGAGGGCAGCCAGGACCCGCGCGCCTCCGAGGGCTCCGGCGACGTCAAGTACCACCTGGGCACCGAGGGCGTGTTCACGTCCGACAACGGCAACGAGACCCAGGTGTACCTGGCCGCGAACCCCTCCCACCTGGAGGCCGCGGACCCCGTGATCGAGGGCATCGCCCGCGCCAAGACCGACGTGCTGGGCGCCGGGCCCGAGGGCAACGGCGAGTTCCCCGTGCTGCCCATCCAGGTCCACGGCGACGCCGCCATGGCCGGCCAGGGCATCGTCTACGAGGTCATGCAGATGTCCGGTCTCGAGGGCTACACCGTGGGCGGCACCATCCACGTGGTGGTCAACAACCAGGTGGGCTTCACCACCGCGCCCTCCGCGGGGCGCACCTCCACCTACTCCACGGACGTGGCCCGCACCGTGCAGGCGCCGATCTTCCACGTCAACGCGGACGATCCCGAGGCCGTGGCCCGCGTGGCGCAGCTCGCGTTCGAGTACCGCCAGCGGTTCCACCACGACGTCGTGATCGACCTCGTGTGCTACCGCCGCCGCGGGCACAACGAGGGCGACGACCCCTCGATGACCCAGCCGCTGATGTACTCGCTGATCGACGGCAAGCGCTCCACCCGCAAGGTCTACACCGAGAACCTCGTGGGCCGCGGGGACATCACGCAGGAGGAGGCGGACCGCGCGCTCAAGGACTACCAGGAGCGCCTGGAGCGGGTGTTCGCGGAGACCCACGAGGCCCAGAACTCCACGGTCCCGCTGGTCACCGGCGACGCCGCCGCGATCGCCAACATCGAGCGTCCCTCCGCCCAGCAGGCGGACTCCGGGGTGTCCGTTCCCAAGTCCACGGCGATCTCCCCCGAGGCCGCCCAGCGCATCGGCGACGCCTACGTGGAGATGCCCGAGGGCTTCACCATGCACCGCAAGCTCAAGAAGCTCGCGGAGAAGCGCCGGGACATGACCCGCGAGGGCGGCATCGACTGGGGCATGGGCGAGCTCATGGCCTTCGGCTCCCTGCTCATGGACGGCGTGCCCGTGCGGATGTCCGGGCAGGACGTCCGCCGCGGCACCTTCACGCAGCGCCAGGCCGTGTTCTTCGACGCCGAGAACGGTGCGGAGTGGACCCCGCTGAACAACCTCTCCGCGGACCAGGCCCGGTTCTCCATCTACAACTCCCTGCTCTCCGAGTACGGGGTGCTGGGCTTCGAGTACGGCTACTCCGTGGAGCGCCCCGAGGCGCTCACCGTGTGGGAGGCGCAGTTCGGCGACTTCATCAACGGTGCGCAGACCATCGTGGACGAGTTCATCTCCTCGGCGGAGCAGAAGTGGGGTCAGCGCTCCAACATGGTGCTGCTGCTCCCCCACGGCTTCGAGGGTCAGGGCCCGGACCACTCCTCGGCGCGCATCGAGCGCTTCCTCGCGCTGTGCGCCGAGAAGAACATGATCGTGGCCCAGCCCTCCACCCCGGCCAATCACTTCCACCTGCTGCGCCGCCAGGCCTACTCCCGGCCGCGCCGCCCGCTGGTCGTGGCCACACCCAAGCAGCTGCTGCGCCTGAAGGCCGCGGCCTCCCCGGTGGAGGAGTTCACGCAGGGCAACTTCCGCACCGTCATCCCGGACGTCGCGAACCTGGACGACTCCAAGGTCACGGACGTGATCCTGGTCTCCGGGCGCTTGTACTACGACCTCGAGACCCAGCGGAAGAAGTCCGACGACCACTCCACGGCGATCGTCCGGGTGGAGCAGCTCTACCCGCTGCCCGCGGAGGAGATCAAGGAGCAGCTCGCGCGCTACCCGCAGGCCCGGATCATCTGGGCGCAGGACGAGCCCGCGAACCAGGGGGCGTGGCCGTTCATGGCCGTGAACCTGGTGCCGCAGCTGGACCGCCAGGTGACCCTGGCCTCCCGCCCCGCCTCCGCGTCCCCGGCGAACGGCTCCTCCAAGCGCCACGCCGCCGAGCTGGAGACCCTCGTGCAGCAGGCGTTCGACCGCGGGGAGTGACCCGTCACCGGTGCTCCCTGCCGTCCCCCACGGCCGGGAGCACCCGCCGGCCGCAGCGGCCGGATCTTGACCCGCCCGGGGGCCGTCTCAGGACGGCCCCCGGGGCACATGAGCAGAGCGAAGGATGTTGAAGAGTGGACCAGCGCAGGATCCGCATTGTGGCCGTGGGCGACGAACTGCTGGCCGGGGTGGACGACCCCCGTGCCCTCGGCTGGTTCGGCCGTGTCATGGCCCGCACACCCCGGGACGTGGTCCCCGTGGACGCCTACAACCTCGCGGCACCCGGTGAGGGCAGCGAAACCCTCAACGAGCGCTGGCTCGACGAGGCGGTGCGCCGCTTCGACCCCGCGTGCGACAACCGGCTCGTGATCGCCCCCTCCGCGCTGGACATCGACCTGGGCATCACGTCCGCCCGGTCCCGGCTGAACATGGCCAACATCGTGGACCAGGCCACCCAGAACAACGTCAAGGTGCTGGTGGTGGGCCCTCCCCCCACTCTGGACCCGCAGCGCAACCGGAAGATCGCGGACCTCTCCGCGGCCTACGGTGACGTCACCACACGGCGCAACCACGTGTACGTGGACACCTTCAACCCGCTGCAGCACCACGAGCAGTGGCGCAAGGACCTGGCAGCCAACCACGGCAACCCCGGCCAGGCCGGCTACGGGCTCATGGCCTGGCTCGTGCTGCACCGGGGCTGGTACGACTGGCTGCAGC
>NZ_PHOA01000141.1 GCF_003687455.1 Kocuria tytonicola
AGCCAGGATGGTGTCGCGGCGCATGGAGACCTTTCCACGGGGGTGGTGGGCGACCGGCGCGGTGCCGGGTGGTCTCACGCTAGAGCGGGCGATGGAGGGGCGAACGCCCGGGCGGTGAATGCGGCGTGAACTTCCGCCTCGCCTGCCGCAGCCGGGGCAGCCCGGGGCCCACGTCCGTACGGGCGCGGGACCCCAAGATCCCCTGGCACGCCCGGCACCCGGACCCAGGGCGTCCGCGGTGGGCTCAGCCGCCGAAACGGCGTTGGCGCCGGGCGTAGTCCCGCAGTGCGCGCAGGAAGTCCACCCGTCGGAAGTCCGGCCACAGGGCCTCGCAGAAGTAGAACTCGCTGTAGGCGGACTGCCACATGAGGAATCCGGAGAGCCGCTGCTCCCCGGAGGTGCGGATCAGCAGGTCCGGGTCCGGCTGACCGCGCGTGTAGAGGTGCGCGGAGATGTCCTCCACGCTCAGCGCTGCCGCGGTCGCGCTGAGCGACTCCTCTCGTTGCTCGGCGTCCTCGAAGACCTCCCGGACGGCGTCCACGATCTCCTGGCGCCCGCCGTAGCCCACCGCGATGTTCAGGTGCGGCCCGGCGTTGGTCTCCGTGCGGCGAGCACTGCACTCGAGCTGCTCCTGCAGCGCCCGCGGCAGGGTGGACAGCGCTCCCACGGGCTGGATCCGGCAGATGCCCTCGTCCTGCAGCTCGCACATGAGGTTGGTGATGATGTCCAGCAGCGCGGTGAGCTCCTCCGCAGGCCTGTTGAGGTTCTCCGTGGAGAGGATGTAGAGCGTGACCACCTGGATGTGGAGCTCGTGGCACCAGCGCAGGAACTCCACGATCTTGCGGGCACCCGCCCGGTGGCCCTCCTCCGTGGTGGCGCCGAACTGCTTGGCCCAGCGCCGGTTGCCGTCCACGAGCACCCCCACGTGGTGCGGCAGCTCGTGAGATCCGAGGGTGCGCGCCAACCGGTGCTCGTAGAAGGAGTACAGCACACGGGGGAGCTTCACGGGGCACCCACACCCTGGGATCGACTCGGGCTGCTCGGATTCATACCCACTAAACTACCCGCAGGGAGGGGGCGATCCGGAAGCGGACCCCGCCCGCCACGGAGACAGTGATGGAAGGCAGTGGAATCCAGAATGAAAGACGACCGCGCGTCGAAGCCCTTCGCTCCCGGCCCGGTGACCGTGGTGCGCCACACCCGCAGGGGCCCGCTCACCGTGGAGAAGAAACCTGCGTGGCGCGGGTGGATCCACGCCGGGTTCAGCCCCTTCGCCACCGCCATGGGCGTGGTGGCCATCGTTCTCGCGCCCACCCTGCAGCTGCGGCTCGCGTGCCTCGTCTACACCATCACCGCCGTGATGCTGTTCGGCACCTCCGCGATCTACCACCGCTTCTACTGGAGCGCCCGGATGAACGCGGTGCTGCGACGCCTGGACCACTCCAACATCGCACTCATCATCGCGGGCACGTACACCCCGCTGGCCGTGAGCTTCCTCCCGGACGGGCGGGCAACCGGGCTGCTCGCGGTGATCTGGACGCTGGGCGCACTGCTGGTGGTCTTCCGCGTCTTCTGGCTGGGAGCCCCCCGCTGGCTCTACACGCCCCTGTACGTGGTCATGGGTTGCCTCGCCCTGCTGTACCTGCCGGCGTTCTTCGCGGTGAACGTCCCCGCAACCGTCATGCTGATCTGCGGCGGGGTGGCGTACATCGCGGGGGCGGTCTGCTACGCCACCAAGTGGCCGCGGCTGTGGCCCGCCACGTTCAGCTTCCACGAGGTGTTCCACGCGTGCACGATCGTGGGCTTCGTGTGCCACTACATCTCGATCATGCTGGCGATGTTCGCCTCGTGAGGCTCCCCCGCTGACGGATTGGCGCCGCGCGCTCAGCTCCGCAGCTGCGCCACCGAGTACACCGGCAGCTCGCACACACCGTTGCGGCAGCGCCACACCGTGAACCGCCCGTCCTGCGCCGGGGGCGCGCCGTAGGGTGCCGTGTCCGCGTCCAGGACCAGGCAGTCCAGCACCCGGTGCTTCCCCACTGCCTCCAGCACCTCGTGCCACTGCTGCGGCGTGGCGGCCACGACCTGCAGCAGCTCAGGGGGTTGCGCCTGCGCCAGCACGGCGGAGACCATGCCGCCCGCGGCCGTGGGCGCTTTGAGCACCACGCCGGTGGCCTGGCGGGTCACGGCGGCCACCACGTCGGTGGTGGGGCGTCCCGCGGTCTCGGGGCGGGAGAGGTCCGTGAGCCAGCGTGCGAGCACCGCGGCACCGGACGCGGCGACGTCGTCGAAGGGTTCCGCGCGGCCCGTGGCGCCTGCCGCCGCGAGCACCGGATCCACCCGCGCGGACTCCGCCACGGTGTCTCCCATCACGAACCGCTCCACCGCGGTCTCCGCGAGCGCGCGGCTGCGTTCGTACCAGACTGCCGCCCCGGTGGCGCGGTAGAGCCCGAGCAGCCCGGCTCCGAGGCGCGCGTAGTCCTCGAGCTGCCCCTCGTGCGGGTCCACGACGCCGCCGCGCGAGGTCCGCGCGAGCGTCCCCGTCGCGGGGTCCCGGTGCGTGGTCCACAGGAACCCGGCGGCCGCCTCGGCGAGCTCCGTCCACTCCGGGTGGTCGAGGAGCACACTCGCCTCGGAGAGCGCCGAGAGGGCCATCCCGTTCCACGCCGTGACGACCTTGTCGTCCCGGTGCGGGGCGGGACGAGTCAGACGCCGTTCCCACAGGGCACGGCGCACGGACTCGTCGAGGATCCCGGTGACGGAGCCGGCCTCACCCCACGAGGCCGTGACCGGGACGGGTGCCGAACCGGTGGCGTCCTGGACCGGGCGGGAGAACGTGTAGTACGCCCCCTCCCGCTCGGCCCGGGGCTCGTCGGGGCCGGGATCGCTGTCCGCGTCGAGGGACGCCGCGAACGCGTGCTCGGGCGTGACCATCTCCCGCTCCAGCCACGCGACGAGGGTGGTGGCCGCATGCCGATAGCGGGCCGCCCGCGCCGGATCGGTCCCCCGCTCCTCCAGCTCGTGCACCGTACGGGCGAGCACCCGCAGCAGCTGGGCGTTGTCGTACAGCATCTTCTCGTAGTGCGGCAGGGACCAGTCCGGGGTCACCGAGTAGCGGAAGAACCCGCCGCCCACGTGGTCCTGCAACGCTCCCACGACCACCGCGTCCAGCGTGGCGCACAGCAGCTCACGGGCCGCGCGGGAGTTCCCGGTGGAGCGGTCCCCCGGTGCGTCCGGCGCCGCAATCCGGGTGAGAGCGTCCAGCACCGGGGACGGCGGGAACTTGGCCCCGGTCCCGAAACCCTCGTGGGCGACGTCGCGGGCGACCTCCAGGCCGTTCAACCACGTCCCCACCAGCTCGGCCGTGGCGTCCGCGGTGACGGTGCCCGGCTCCGCGACGAGCGCGGGACCGGCGTCCGCCAGCATCCGGTCCACGAGCCCCGGGTGCCGGGACAGGGCTTCGGAGACCTGCCCCGCTCCGCGGACCACCTCGTCCCGCCGCTGCGTCCACGCCTCCGTGACGGCCGTCATGACTTGCAGGAAAGAGGGTCGCCCGTGCCCGGGCCGCGGTGGGTAGTAGGTCCCGGCGTGGAAGGCACCGCCGTCCGGGGTGAGGAACACGGTCATGGGCCAGCCGCCCTGCCCTGTGAGCAGCTGCGTGGCCGCCATGTACGTGGAGTCCACGTCCGGGCGCTGCTCGCGGTCCACCTTGACGCAGACGAAGTGCTCGTTCATGTAGGCCGCGGTGTCCGGGGCCTCGAAGGACTCGTGGGCCATCACGTGGCACCAGTGGCACGCGGCGTAGCCCACGGACAGCAGGACGGGCACGTCACGCTCCCCGGCCTGCTCGAAGGCCTCGGGGCAGAACTCCCACCAGTCCACCGGGTTCTCGGCGTGCTGCAGCAGGTACGGACTCGTGGCGCGGGCCAGTCGGTTCGACATGACCCCACGCTCTCACGGCCCACCGACACGCACAGGCGGAACGCGGCCGCCGCCCCGGTGCCATGTGTGCCCCGGCGGGTCCTCCGGAGGCTAGTCCCCCGGGTGCGAGGACTCGCCGCCACTGCGGGGCGAGCGGGCGGCGTCGTCCGGGGAGGCGGGTGCGACGCCGCTCGGGGGCCGGTCCGCGGCGGCCTGCTCCTCCGCCGCGCGCTGCTCCGCGTACTGGGCGCGGTAGCGCAGGCGGCGGTTGCGACGGTTGAAGTCGATCACGAGCAGGACCACCGCCGCGGTCAGCAGGAAGGTCATCAGGAGGCCGATCAGGCCCGGGGAGACCTGGCTCGGGTCCAGCCCGGGGCGAAGCGTGTTCTCCGGGCTCGGGGCGGGGGTGGCGGCGGTCAGGACGCTCAGCAGCGTGGGCAC
>NZ_PHOA01000142.1 GCF_003687455.1 Kocuria tytonicola
CGTCCCGGGAGCGCGACGGGCCCCGATTTGCACGACCCCGGGGACGCCCGTATAGTTGTGGATGTCGCCGCGGGGTGGAGCAGTTCGGTAGCTCGCTGGGCTCATAACCCAGAGGTCGCAAGTTCAAATCTTGCCCCCGCAACCAGAGAGAAGTCCGGCTCCGTGTGGAGCCGGACTTTTCGCATGTCCGGTGCCTGCTTCCGGTGTGACTTCCCATGACCCCGGGATGCCCGCGCGCACCCTCCGCCGTCCCGGAAGCCCCGCAGCACGACGCCGCCGTGCCCCGGGGAGGGGGCACGGCGGCGTCGTCGTGCTGGGGCGGCGTCAGCGGCGGCGGCGCGAGGTGCCGAAGATCGAGCGGGTGATCTCACGGCCCAGGGCGGAACCTGCGGAGCGCATCATGGAGCGCACCGCGGGGTTCTCCATGACGGAACCCAGGAACCCGCCCTCGTCCCGGCGTGAGCGTTGCCCGCGCCCGTCGTCGCGGGGCTGCTCGCCCCGGGAATGCTCCTGGGAGGAACGCTCCGGGGCGTCCTCACCGGGACCGGCCTCCGCCGCGCGGTCCAGCCGCCCGTGCAGCAGCTCGTACGCGGACTCCCGGTCCACGGCCTCGCCGTAGGCCGCGAGCCGGGGGGAGGCGGAAACCAGGGCGTCCACGGCGCTCTCGGGCGCGGGGCCCATGAGCGACTGCGGAGCGCGCATCCGCGTCCACGCCACGGGAGTGGGGGCACCGGTCTCGGACAGCACCGTGACCACCGCCTCACCGGTGGCCAGCTGCGTGAGCAGCTGCTCGAGGTCGTACCCGCTCTTCGGGTAGGTGCGCACGGCGGCCTTCAGCGCCTTGGCGTCGTCCGGGGTGAAAGCGCGCAACGCGTGCTGCACCCGGTTGCCCAGCTGCGCGAGGACGTCCGAGGGGATGTCCTTGGGGGACTGGGTCACGAAGAAGATGCCCACGCCCTTGGAACGGATGAGACGCACGGTCTGCTCGATCGAGTCCAGGAACTCCTTGGACGCACCCTCGAACAGGAGGTGGGCCTCGTCGAAGAAGAACACCAGGCGCGGCTTCTCCGCGTCCCCCACCTCGGGCAGGTCCTGGAAGAGGTCCGCGAGCAGCCACATCAGGAACGTGGAGAACAACCGGGGCTGCTGCTGCACCTCGGAGAGCTCGAGGCACGAGACGACGCCCTTGCCGTCCTCGGTGGTGCGCAGCAGGTCCGCGGTGTCGAACTCGGGCTCGCCGAAGAAGACCTCGGCACCCTCGTTCGCGAACGTGGTGAGCTCGCGCAGGATCACCCCGGCGGTCTGCGGGGACAGCCCGCCGATGCTCGCGAGCTCCTCCTTGCCCTCCGGGGAGGTCAGGTGCAGCACCACTTCCCGCAGGTCCTTCAGGTCCAGCAGCGCAAGCCCGTGGGAGTCCGCGTAGTGGAACACGAGCCCCAGGGAGGACTCCTGCGTGGCGTTGAGCCCCAGCACCTTGGAGAGCAGCGTGGGCCCGAAGGACGTGACCGTGGCACGGATGGGCACACCCCGGCCCTGCCCGCCCAGGCTGAAGAACTCCGTGGGGCTCGCCGTGGGGGTCCACTGCTGGCCCACGGACGCGGCGCGCTCCGCCACCTTGGGGTTGTCCTCGCCGGGCTGGGAGATGCCGCTGAGATCCCCCTTGACGTCCGTGAGGAACACGGGCACGCCCTGGGCGCTCAGCTGCTCCGCGAGGGCCTGCAGGGTCTTGGTCTTGCCGGTGCCGGTGGCGCCGGCCACCAGGCCGTGCCGGTTGAGGGTGGACAGGGGGACCCGCACGGGTGCGTCCGCGTGGGCGCCGGTGTCGTCCAGAGCGGCGCCCAGGTCCAGGCACGGAGCGTCCGTGGCGTAGCCAGAACGGATGGCGTCGAGCTGCTGCTGCGCTCCGGTGGGTGCGTCCGGCATGTCCTAGACCTCCTCGGCGGACACGATGTTCTCGCCGTTGCGGGTGGAGCCGCCGTTCTTCAGCGCCGCCAGGCGGGCCTCGATCTCGGTCTGCTGGCCCATGGACTCCAGTGCCTCGAACTGCCGGTCCAGGGAGGAGTCAGCGAGCTCCTGCTGGCCCGCCACGCGTGCTTCCTCGCGGCGGATCTTCTCCTCGAAGCGGGAGACCTCGCTCGTGGGGTCCATGACGTCGAAGGACTTCAGGGCGTCCTGCACCTGGGACTGCGCCTGGACGGTCTTGTTCCGCGCCGCGAGCTCGTCGCGCTTGGCGGAGAGCTCCTGCAGCTTGCCGCGCATGCTGTTGAGCCCGTCCTTGAGCTTGGCCACCGTCTCGGTCTGGGACGCGATCTGGGGCTCGGCCCCGCGGGCCTCGTTCTCGGACTGGATCTGACGCTGGATGGCCACCTTGGCGAGGTCGTCGAACTTCTGCGCCTCGCCGGCCTTGCCCGCGGCGCGGAACTCGTCCGCCTTGTTGGACGCGGCGAGGGCCTTGGTGCCCCACTGCTGGGCCTCCTGGAGGTCCTCCTGGTGGTCCTTCTCGAGCAGCCGGAGGTTGCCGATGGTCTGGGCCACGGCGGACTCGGCCTCGCGGATGTTTTCCGTGTAGTCCCGAACCATCTGGTCCAGCATCTTCTGCGGGTCCTCGGCGGAGTCGATCATTGCGTTGATGTTGGCCTTCGCCAGCTGGGCGATCCGGCCGAAGATGGACTGTTTGGTCATGGTGCTCTCCCGTTCTCGTGTGTCGGGCGTTCTCACGCCCGGATGATGCTGGAATCATGGGTTCCGCTGACGCCCCGGAGGGGCGCCTGCGGCCTGTGGGTCGAACCCCGCGCCTGCCGGGCTCCGTCGTGGCACGGGTCTCGTCAACGGCACGGGGCTCCTGCAGGGCACGGCGCGCTCAGAAGTCGCCGCCCACCCCGCCGCCGAAGTCTCCTCCGCCGAAGCCGCCGCCGAAGTCTCCTCCGCCGTAGTCCCCGCCGTCGTAGTGGCCGCCGCCGAAGCCGCCGCCCCCGTTGAGGATGCCACCCAGCAGGATGCCTCCGAGCATGGCACCGCCGAGGCCGTTGCTGCGCGAGCCGCCGTAGCCCCCGTAGCCGTAGCCGGGCGAGTCGTAGAACCGGTCCACGTCCAGCTGCGCGGAGCGCTGCGCGGAGTCCGCGAGCCGAATGGACTGGTTGGCCTCGTTCAGCGCACGCTCGGGGTCGGAGTTCTGCAGCTGCTGGGCGATCTCCAGGTGGCGCTCGGCCTCGGCGAGCTCGGTGCGGGCCTGCGCCCCCACGCCGCCGCGGCGGGCCCAGACGTAGTCGGAGGCCGTGGTCAGGCTCGCCTGCGCGCTGACGAGCGCGTGGGAGAGGGTCTCGCGGGCCGAGCGGGCGCGGTCGTTGGCGTCCCGGACGCCCTGCAGCCCCTTGTCCAGCTCGGCCTTCGCCTGCGCCAGCCGCCGGGACGCGCCCACGGGGTCGTAGTGGCCCGAGGACATCTGCTGCGTCACCGTCTGCAGCACGGAGCGGACACCGGCGGCGGCGCCCGCGAGCTCGGGGCGGGATCCCTGGCGCACGAGCCCTTCGGCCTCCGCCACGTCCCGCTGCGCAATGCTCACCGCGTCCTTGAGGGACTCCTCGGCGCGGGCCAGCTCGCGCCGGGCGTTCTCGACGGAGGCGATCAGCCCCTGCGCCTGGCCCTGGGCCTCCTCCGCGGCACGGATGCCGAGCACGGCCTCGGAGGTCCGTCCGGCCGCGAGGTCCTGCTGCGCGCGGGTCGCCGCGCCCTCGGCGAACTCGAGGCGCTCGCGCGCCTGCTCGCCGTTGTCACGCACGGGTGCCAGTGCGGCGTCTTCGTAGCGGCCGTGCAGGGAGACCAGGAGGGACTCGGCCTCCTGGAGGCGGGGCCGGGTGCCTGCCACGGACGAGCGCACCGCCTCCAGCGCCTCCGGGGCGCGGGTCTCCAGCTGCCGCAGCTGCGAGAAGTTCTGCTCCTGTTCCGCGAGCGGCGCGCGGGCCTGACGGGTGCGCTCGATGATCTCCCCGAGCCAGGCGCGCTGCTCGGCCTCGGTGTCCGGGATGTCGTCCTCGAGCTTCTGCTGCAGCTCGAAGGACGCGCGCATGTGCTCCTTGGCTCGGGCGAGCGCCTCCTCGAAGGGGCGGGTCTGCTTGCTGCCGTACTGCAGCTGGGCGAACGCGAGCTCCTGCTCCGAGTGCTGGATCGCGTTGTCCGCCTCCACGAGCGCGGAGCCCGCCTGCCGGTGCAGCTCGGGCAGAGGCGCCGGGGGCTGCTGGGGAGCGCGCTCGCCGTACTGCTCACCAGAGCCCTGCGGGCCCCACCC
>NZ_PHOA01000143.1 GCF_003687455.1 Kocuria tytonicola
CCCTGATCCCGTGCCGTGGCCACGAAAGGTCCCCCCCCTCCATGACACTGCGACGTTCCCGCACGCGCTGCGCGCGCCACACTCCCCCCGTTCCGTCCAGCTCCGTTTCCTCCGGGTCGATGTCCCTCGCGGCACCGGCCCACGACGCCGCCGCGGCGCGGCCCCGGAACGTGCTGGGCGCCGTCGTCCGCAGGTCCTGCCTGCCCCTGGCCGTGACGGCGGCCCTGGTGCTCACGGCGCAGCCTGCCGCCGCCGCGCCCGCGGAGGCGGCGCCCGACACGCCCGCGACCACGGTCCCCTCGGACCCGCCCACGGAGACCGACCGGGTGATCGTGAAGTTCAAGGACACCGCGGCGCCCGAGACCACCAAGGAAAAGGTGGTGGAGACCGCCGCGGAGGACGCCCTGGACGGGGCCCGCGCCCCGGAGGCCACCGAGCACGTGAAGACCACCGCGGGGCAGGCGGACGTGATCAAGCTGGACCGTGAGCTGGACGAGGGCGAGCAGAAGAAGGTGCTCTCCGAGATCCAGGCGGACCCGGCAGTGGAGTACGCGGAGGCGGACCGGCTCGCCACCACCTCCTGGGTGCCCAACGACACCTACACGAACTTCCAGTGGAGCCTGTGGCCCGAGCAGGGCGGTGTGGACTTCACGCGCGCGTGGGACCTCTCCCGCGGCAACGGCCAGACCATCGCGGTGCTGGACACCGGCATCACCTCCCACGGGGACCTGAACTCCAAGGTGGTCCCCGGCCGGGACTTCATCAACGACACGGA
This sequence comes from Kocuria tytonicola, assembly GCF_003687455.1. Lineage (GTDB taxonomy): Bacteria > Actinomycetota > Actinomycetes > Actinomycetales > Micrococcaceae > Kocuria > Kocuria tytonicola. The sequence continues at coordinate 776 of NZ_PHOA01000143.1, forward strand.
CCTCTCCCGGGACGGCAACCTGCGGGACGCCAACCCCCAGGACGAGGGCGACTGGAGCGGCGCCGGGGAGTGCTCCCCCGCCGCCCGCCCCTCGTCCTGGCACGGCACGCACGTGGCGGGGCTCGCGGCGGGCGTCACCCAGAACGGCGCCGGGATCTCCGGCGCGGCCCCCGGGGCGAAGATCCAGCCCGTGCGGGTGCTCGGCAAGTGCACCAACGGCTGGGTCTCGGACATCGCCGACGGCGTCGCCTGGGCCGCGGGCGCTCCCGTGGCCGGCCAGCCCGCGAACCCCAACCCGTCCAGCGTGGTCAACCTGTCCCTGAACTACCCCGGCGAGTGCGGCTGGACCATGCAGAACGCCATCAACACGGCCGTGAGCCGCAGGGTCCCCGTGGTGGTGGCCGCCGGGAACTCCGCCGTCAACGCGGGCGGGACCGCACCGGCGAACTGCGACAACACCATCGTGGTGGGCGCCTCGGACAACAACGGCAATACCGCGGGCTACTCCAACACGGGTGCCGTGGTGGACGTCCTCGCGCCCGGCGGCACCGGACAGTTCCCCATGCTCTCCACCGTGAACGCCGGAACCACCCGCCCCGCCGGTGCCACCTACGGCAACATGTACGGCACCTCCATGGCCACGCCGCTGGTCTCCGGAACCGTGGCGCTCATGAAGCAGCGGGACCCGTCGATCACCCCCGCGCGGGTGGAGCAGATCCTCACGTCCACCGCGAGCGGGCGGCTGGGCTCCCTCAACCTGAACCCCGCAGCCGCCGTGCGTGCGGTGGCGCCCACGAGCTTCAGCGCCTCCGGCGGCATCGGCGCCGCCTGGCGAGCCACCGGCGGCGCCGCCAGGTGGGGCAACCCCGTGATGAACGAGGCGAACGCCGCCGACGGCGGTCGCTACCAGGAGTTCGTGAAGAACGGCCGAAAGGTCACCATCTACTGGCACCGCAGCACCGGGGCGCACATCGTGGAGAACGGCACCGTGGTGGGCAAGAAGTTCATCTCCGGAGGCCGGGAGCGCGGCTACGGCTTCCCCAGCACAAATGAGATGCGGGTCAAGGGCGGGGCCTACCAGGTCCACCGCAAGGGTGCGTCGGTGACCAAGGTGCTGTGGAGCCCCGCCACCGGCGCCCACGCGGTCAAGGAGACCGGGGCCATCGGCGGCGCGTGGAAGCGCGCGGGCCTGGAGCGCGGCTGGGGCTGGCCCACCACCGAGGAGTACCGCTCCGGTGGAGAGGTCCAGCAGAAGTTCTCCAACGGCGTGACCGCCCACTGGACCTCCCAGCGCGGGGTGTGGACCACGCGCTGAGTGCTCTCACGGGCCAGAACGCCCGCTGACACGCCGAAGGGCGGCTCCCCGTGCGGGGAGCCGCCCTTCGGCATTCGCACGCACCGGACGACGCCGCCGCGCCCGCCCTCCCGCGGGGGCGGCCCTGCCCGCGGGAGCACCCGTCCCAACGGACATCGACCCGACAGAGCCCGTCCTTGCCCGGAGCAGCCACGGGGCGTCCCCTTGCAGGGCGGGCGCGCTTCAGCGCGGGCGCGTCTCCCAGAACGCCACGGCGCTCGCCGCGGCCACGTTCAGGGAGTCCACCCCGTGGCTCATGGGGATCACCACGTGGCGGTCCGCGTGGTGCAGGGTGGCCGCGCCCAGCCCCTGGCCCTCGGTGCCCAGGATCAGGGCGAGCTTCTCCGGCTGCTCCTGGGCCAGCGCGTCCACGGTCACGGCGTCCTCGCTCAGGGCCAGTGCGGCGGTGAGGAACCCGGCGTCCTTCACCCGTTGCAGGTCCGCGGTCCAGTGCTCCAGGCGCACCCACGGGACTTGGAACACCGTGCCCATGGACACCCGCACCGCACGCCGGTAGAGCGGGTCCGCGCAGCGCGGGGTGACGAGCACGGCATCGACGTCCAGAGCGGCGGCGGAGCGGAAGATCGCCCCCACGTTCGTGTGGTCCACGATGTCCTCCAGGACCGCCACCCGGCGGGACGCCGCGAGCACCTCGTCCAGGTCCAGCGGATCCGGCCGGTGCATGGCCGCCATGGCGCCGCGGTGCAGGTGGAAGCCGGTGATCCGCTCGAGCACGTCGTCCGAGCCCACGTACACGGGCACGTCGAAACGCTCCAGCACGTCCGCGAGGCCGTCGAGCCACTTCTCGGCCATGAAGAACGAGCGTGGGCGGTGCCCGGCGTCCAGGGCACGGCGCAGCACCTTGGAGGACTCCGCCAGGTACAGCCCGCGCTCGGGTTCGAGCTTCCGGCGCAGGGACACGTCCGTGAGGCTCGTGTAGTCGGCCACGCGAGGGTCGGCGGGATCGGTGAGGCGCACGATGCGCCCGGACAGCGGTGCGGGTGAGGTCACGGGATGGTCCTGGGGTGGAGGGACGGGGTGGAAGGGAGCGGGTGTCCGGCGCCGGTGCCGGCGGCACCGAGGTCGAGCCACGGTACCGGCCTGCGGGCAGCGCTCAGAGCAGCTTGGAGACCATGTTCGCCAGCGCCACCAGGCCCAGGACCACGATCACGGTGCGCAGCGCCACCGGGGACATCTTCTTGCCGATCTTCGCCCCCAGCCACGAGCCCACCGTGGAGCTCAGGGCGATGAGCAGCACGACCCACCAGTTGATGCGGTCGAACGCGAGCAGCACGTAGGAGAGGGCCGCCACGATGTTGACGGCCGCCACGAGCGCGTTCTTCACGGCGTTCGCGGACTGCAGCGGTGCGAGCAGGAACACACCCAGGATGCCCACGAGCAGCACGCCCTGCGCCGCCACGAAGTACCCGCCGTAGATCCCGGCGAGGAACACGAGCACGTACAGGATGGCAGGCTGCTTCGAACCGTCCACCTGCGGGGACGACGCCGCCACGCCCGCTTCGCCGGGGACGGCGTCGTCGGCCGCCGTGGCCGGGGAGGGGCCCTGGCGCTCCTTGCGGGCGCGCACCACGGCCTGCAGCCGCGGCTGGAACACCACGAAGGCCAGCGCGACCACGATCAGGACCGGGGCGACCACCTCGAAGACCTCTTCGGGCAGGTGCAGCAGCAGAGCGGCGCCGATCACGCCGCCCGCGACCGAGCACGGCAGCAGCTTGAGCAGCGTGCGCCGCAGACCGCGCAGCTCGCTGCGGTAGCTCCACGCGCCCGTGAGGTTGCCTGCGATCAGGCCCATCGCGTTGGACATGGACGCCGTGACCGGGGGGACGCCCATGGTCACGAGCACGGGGAAGGTCACCAGGGTTCCGGACCCGACGATGGTGTTGATGGTGCCGGCCCACAGCCCGGCCACCAGGATGAGCAGAACCTGCCACCACTCGAATCCCACGGCGCCCCCGGCACCGAAGACCTGGGCGGGCACGGCCGAGGACAGCGCGATCATGCGGGCGGCTCAGCGGGCGAACGCGGCGTAGCGGTCCGCGACCTTCACGAGCTTCAAGGGCATGTCGAACGTCTCGGAGAGGTTCTTCTGGGTCATCACCCGGCCCACCGGCCCCGCGGCCA
>NZ_PHOA01000144.1 GCF_003687455.1 Kocuria tytonicola
GGGGGCCGCGTCCGTTCCCGTCGCCGGACGCCCCGGGCGGGCGGGCGGGGTGCCCGTGCTCCGCGCCCGCCCCGAGCCGTCGCGGGGGGTTTTCACCACGATCCTCGTCCGCGAGGGGCGGCCCGAGCAGCTGGCGGAGCACCTGGTACGGCTCGGGGACAGCGTTCGCGCGTGCTTCTCCCGTGCGCTCCCGGGCGCGCTCGGGGAACGGGTCCGGGCTCGTGCCGCTGCGCTGGAAGGACCTCACCGGCTGCGGGTCACCGCGGTCCCGGAGGTGACCGGGCTGCGGATCGAGATCAGCCACGGACCGCTGAACCCACCCGGGGTGGAACTCCCTGTTGCGCCGTGGCGGCTCGTCCCGGTCGTGGTGCCCGGCGGGTGGGGGTGCCACAAGTGGGCGGACCGCAGGGCCCTGGACGGGGTTCCCGGTCCGTGGTCACCGGTGTGCGATCCGCTCCTGGTGGAGCAGGACGGCACCGTCCTGGAGACCGGACGGGCCAATGTCTTCGCGGTGCTCGACGGCGCCGTGGTGACCCCTCCCGCCGATGGCCGGATCCTGCCCGGAGTCATGCGTGCGCACGTGGTCGAGCTGCTGGTGGCCGCCGGGCACCGCGTCCGGGAACGCCCGCTCGGTCTCGACGACTGTGCGCGGGCCACGGAGGTGTTCGTGACCAACGCGCTGCGGGGTGCGCGTCCCGTGGGGGAGATCCAGGGCGTGAGCCGCTGGCCGCCCGGGCCCGTGACACGGCACCTGCACCACCTCCTCGCCGGGCACCCGCACCGGCCGAGCGGCACCACCCCGCCCGCGTGACGAGTGACGGGCGAGGGAGAACCGGACCGGCCGGGCGGCACGGCGCCCCCTCCCAGCACCGCAGCCCCGTCTCGGGACGAGACGGGGCTGCGGTGGTCCTGGGAGCGGTCCGCCACCACACGGGCCGCACCGGCACGTGAACCGCTCCGGGCCTACTTCCCGGACGCGGTGTTCTTCACGTTCTGCGCGGACTCCTTGGCGGATTCCTTCAACCCGCCGGCTTCCGCCTGGCCCTGGGACTTGACGTCCTGGGCGCCGGACTGGGCGGTCTCCTTGACGGACTGCGCGGCCTGCTGCGCCGGTTCCTTCAGGTCCTGGGCCACGTCCTGAGCGGCGCTCTTGACGGATTCCGCGGCCTGCTGGGCGTGGGGCTGGAGGCGGTCGGCGGCGTCGGCCACCAGCTCCTGCTCCTTCTGGCTGGAGGGCAGGAGGGAACCCACGAGCCAGCCGGCGCCCAGGGCGATCAGGCCCGCGGCGAAGGGGTTGCCGCGGGTCTTGGCCTTGGCCATGGCGGGGGCGTTGCTCACGGCGTCGCGGGCCTGGTCCACACGCTCGGACGCGGTGTCCCGCAGCTCGTCCATGGTGTCGCCACCGCTGCGGCGGGCATCCTCGGCGGAGCCCATGACGCGCTCACGGGCATCCTGGAACTTGCCACGGACCTTGTCCTTCTGGCGTTCCACCACGTTCTCGGGGGTCACCTTCTCGGCCACGGCGTCCACGTCGGAGCCCAGCCGCATGCGGGTGGCCTCGATCTCAGCACGGATTTCTTCGGGGGTCTGCTGGCTCATGGGGTCTCCTTGGAGGGGTTCACGGTGTCGGGGATCTCGGTCACGGTCTCGCGCGTCTGCGCGAGGGGATCCTTGGTGGCTCGGGCGAGCTCGAGCTGGCCCTGCTTCAGCTTCTTCTTGCCGATCGCGGCCAGAACGGCAGCGCAGATGGCCCACAGCACAGCCACGATCAACGCCGCCCATGCCAGGTTCATCACGTTGCCCAGCGCCCACATCAGGGCCAGGGAGAGGAACAGCAGGACGAAGTGCCCGGCCACGCCGGCTCCGCCCAGCATCCCGGCGCCCTTGCCCAGGACCTTGCCGGAGTCCTTGGCCTGATTGGCGCTCTGGGTGACCTCCGCCTTGGCGAGAGCGATCTCCTGCTGGATGAGAGTGGTGAGGTTGACGCTCAAGGACTTGAACATCTCACCCAGGGACTCGCGCTCGGCGCGCTGCTCGGCCGGCGTCGGGGGAATGGGATGGCTCATCGACGGTTGTCCTCCTGGTCCGGGTAGGTGGTTCCGGGAACGCGGTCGGTGTACGTGCGGGCGGGGTCGGACGGGGCGTTCATCGCGTACGTGTCACCCCCGGTGCTCGTGCGGGGCGCCGTGGCGGTGGGAGCGTGGCGCTCCGTGCGCGCCGTGTGCTCCGTCCGCTCGGCGGGATCGGCGGCACCGAAGTACTCCTTGACGCCCTGCTTGTCGGTCGCGACGTCGTCGCTGTCCTTCACGCCGCGCGTGGCGCGTCCGGCGAGCAGCCCGATGCCCGCGGCCAGGGCGAGGAACGTCCCGGGGCGGCGCGCCGCGAACCGGCGGACGTCCCCGAGCAGTGCCTGCGGATCCTTGTTCTCCAGGGACGAGGCCAGGGAGTCCACCTGCCCGGACACGCTGCCCAGCAGTCCGGTCACGTACGAGGACTGGGGCTTCTCACCCTTGGACAGTGCGTTGATCTCGTCGCTGATCGACCGCACGGTGGCGGCCACGCGCTCCTGCTGCGGGCCCACGTAGCCCTGGACGTCCTCCTTGAGCTGGCCGAAGAGGTTCTGGGCCTGCTGGGTGGCCTCGTCCTTGACCTCGGCGGCCTTGTCCTTGGCGGTGTCCAGCACGCGTTCGCCGGACCCGGCGGCCTGGTTCTTCAGGTCTGCGGCCTCGTTCTTGCCTTTCTCGGCCACGACGTCCTTCTTGTCCGGGCCCTCGTTCACGGGGGTGGCCCCGGAGTTTCGGTGAGCCGGGCGAGCATGAGGGGAGTTGCTCATGGTGGATCCTTCCTGTTGCGCGAGGTGCTTGTAGTAAGCACCCATATTATTGACGACCCCGTACGGATTGCGGAGCATTTTCCCGACTGCGCGCAATGTTTCACGCAGCGGTGGTCGAGTGAGGAGTTCCTGCAGAACCGGCCCCGCACCGAGTGGTGCGGGGCCGGTTCGTGCGCGGAGTGGACGTCCGCTACTTCTTCTTGCTGTTCAGGCTCTCCTCGTACTGGGCGAGGGCCAGGCCCACGCTCATGAACGTGGGCGCCCAGTGGCCCACGAAGATGCCCCAGCGGTCCGACTGCGCCTTGGAGTCGTCGCTCTTGACCCGGGAGATCCCCCACGAGACGAAGGACAGGGCAATGGAGCCCATGCCCGCCGCGTAGGCGTACTCCGAGCGCAGGCCGATGTCGTGCAGTGACTTCACGATCATGATGATGTCCGTTCTGACGGGATGAATGTTCCTGCGGGGCTGGGGGACCCACCATAGGCACGTCGCCCGAAGAATGGTAAGTAGCCTTACGGGTGTGTTTTCCGCCGCCTCGCGCCGGGTGGCACGGCATGGCGGGGCCGGGGGGCCTTCCACCCGCGGCGTGGCAGGGTGGACCCATGACGGATTCCGGAATGCCGAAGGTGCTCGTGGCCGGGTGCGGGGACGTGGGCACGGCCCTGGGCCTGCGGCTCGCACGGCGTGGGGGCATGGTGACCGGGGTGCGGCGCCACGCGGCCGCGCTGCCGGCGCCCATCGAGGCCGTGTCCCTGGACCTCACCGACCCGGGGGACGAGCGGCTGCCCGCGGTCGACGCCGTCGTCGTCACCCTGACCGCCGACGGCCGCGACGTCGCAGCCTACGAACGCACCCACCTGGGTGGGCTGCGGGGGCTGCGGCGCGCGCTGGGCGAGCAGAACCCGCGCGTGGTCCTCGTCTCCTCCACCGGGGTGCTGGGGGGTGGGGACGGCGAACAGGTCACCGAGTCCACCCCGCCCGACCCGCAGCGGCCCACCGCGCACGTGCTGCTCGCCGCGGAGGATCTGGCCGCGGAGCTGTTCCCGGACCTCGTGGTGGTGCGGCCCGCGGGCATCTACGGGCCGGGGCGCACGTCCCTGGTCCAGCGGGTGCGCAGCGGCAAGCCACTGAACCACCGGCGCGTGACCAACCGGATCCACCGGGACGACCTCGTGACGGTCCTTGCCACCGTCCTCTCGTCCTCCGAGCCGCCGCGGCTGCTGCATGCCGTGGACCACGACGCCGCCCGGCTGGGCGAGGTGGCCGCCCACCTCGCGCACCGGCTGGGTGTGCCCGTACCCCCGGACGACTCCGCGCCGGGGGAGGGGCCGCTGGGGAAGACGGTGGACGGTGCGCTCGTGCACGCGTTCGTGCCGGACGCGCAGTGGCGGTACCCCACGTTCCGGGAGGGGTACGACGCGCTGCTGGCAGA
>NZ_PHOA01000145.1 GCF_003687455.1 Kocuria tytonicola
CCGCAGTGGACCGGGGCCACCGCCGCCATGCCCGTCACCCCGTCCGACGACGCCTCGGCCCGCACCGGGCGCGACGCGCCCCGCACCGGTCGCACCGGCGTGGCCTCCGGCCGGCTGCACCCCCGCGATCCGCAGACGGGCCCGGTGGACCCCGTGGGTGACGACCACCTGACCCGACCGGACGAGCGGATCTCCGCGGAGGCGGCCTGGGACACCATGCGCCCGGCCGTGCGCTCGGACGGTTCCGGCGCCACCCCCGTGACCCGGCCGAGCGCGGAGCAGGTGCGCGCCCGGCAGCGGGAGCGCTTCGGCCGCATCCAGTTCCTGCCGGGGATGTTCGGGCTGCTCACGGCGATCGCCCTGGGTGCGCTGCTGCTCGCTCTGGCCGCCCTGGTGGGACCGCAGTTCGGGGTGGACACCGCGGACGGCGCCGGAGACACCCTGGTCCGGGCGTGGAACGGCTCCGGAACCGCCCAGCTGTGGGGCGGCGTCGTCGTCCTGGCGGCGGTGGAGCTGCTGTCCATGCTCGCGGGCGGGTACGTTGCGGGGCGCATGGCCCGGTTCTCCGGGGCGGCCCAGGGCGTGGGGCTCTGGCTGTGGTCCCTGGTGGCGCGCGCCGTCGTGTCCGGAGCCGTCCTGCTGTGGTCGGACGCGTTCCGTGAAGGCGGGCGGCGCTGGCAGGTGCAGGAGCTCATCGGCTCCCACACCGGCATCGGGCTGGTGGCGCTCGCGGCCACGCTGGTACTGGGACTTGTGGGCGCGGTTCTCGGCGGCGTGTGGGGCATGCGCTACCACCGCAAAGTGGACACGTGGACCATTTCGAATACAAGGGAATAGTAGACTTCCGTACTGTCGGAGACCTGGGCTGGGCCTCCGCAGGGGAGTACGGAGGAAACGACCATGCCTTCAACGCTTGTCGCGATAGTCGACGACCATGAAGTTGTCCGCGAAGGTGTGCGGCTGGTGTCCATGACATCACTCGCGGACGTGAAGCTCGTGGGATCATCCGATTCGGTGACCACGCTGCTGGACCAGCTGGGCCGGGACCCGGAGAATCCCGCGCTCACGGCACAGGGGGCCAAGCGCATCGAGTGCGACGTGGTGCTGCTGGACCTGTCCCTCGCGGACAAGTCCCGCCCGGCGAGCAACGTGGAGCGGTTGCGCAGCGCCGGGATGAAAGTGCTGATCTTCAGCATCGGGGAGAACACCGGGCTGATCCGCGAGGCCCTGCGCGCGGGTGCGCTGGGCCTGGTCCGCAAGTCGGACCCGCTCGAGCACGCCATCGAGGAGGCGCGGGCCATCGCGGACGGCAAGCCCGTGATCACCAAGGAGCTCGCCGCAGCCATCGACGGTGACGTGGAGTTCTCCCGGGCCGCACTGTCCCCGAGGGAGAGGGAGACACTGAGGCTGTACGCCTCCGGGTTCGCACAGGTGCAGGTGGCACGCCGCATGGGCATCAAGCAGTCCGCAGTGAAGACGAACATCGACCGCATCCGCGAGAAGTACGCACGCATCGGCCGCCCGGCGCCCACCAAGATCGACCTGCGCATCCGCGCCATCGAGGACGGCCTGGTGGACCCGGAGGACGACGTCACGAGCGCCGAGAAGAAGCTGTGACCCTTCCCGCGGGCGCTCCATGATCCTCCGCGGCTCAGGCAGCAGGGCCCGTTCCTACCGGGTGGTCAGCACCCGGCTGCGGTGGAAGCGCTTCTTCGCGACCACCGCACCGGGTGAGCTGGGGGTCTACACGTACCGGGCCCACTGGCTGGCGATGATCGGCCTCGGGGTCTTCGGGGTGACGCACCTGATCGAGGTGCTGCCCATCTTCGCGCAGCAGCAGTCCGCGCTGCACGGGTGGTACACGCTCTTCCTCGCGGCACTCGCCGTGCTCACGGGGCTCACCCTGTACTACGGGCTGCGCCACTCCGTGCGCCCGTGGGTTTTCCTCGCGTACACAGCCGTGGTGGCCGCCTCCATCCTGGCGCTGCCCCTGGCGTGGCGAGGTGGCTGCCTGCCGCAGAACCCGTGGATCTCGGGGTTCATCATCCTGGCCGTGGGGGCCGCGGCGGTGCTGTGGAGCCCCCGGGTGGCCGTGCTCTACATGCTCATGATCGAGGTGGCCTACGGGGTGGTGTCGAGCCAGCTGATCAGCGTGGGCCCCGGCGCGGAGTCGTGGGTTGCCGCGGGGATGTCCCGCGCGGTGTTCTCCCTGATGCTCGTCATGATCCTCACCGCGGGCAAGCGCGGGGCGCAGCGCATGGACCTGGACTACGCCGAGGCGCTGTCCGAGACCCTCGCGATGCGCCGCAGCCGCTCCGAGACCGAGGACCAGGAACGCATCGACCGGCTCATCCATGACAACGTCATGGCGGCGCTGCTGGACGCCTCCCGCTCCCGCGGAGTTCTCCCCCGGCGCACCCGTCAGCTCGCCGCACGCGCCCTGGACGTGCTGGCCGAGGAGTCCAGCCGGTCCACGGGCGCACACACCGTGATGGTGCACGAGCTCATGGACGAGCTCATGGACGCCCTGGCCCCGTGGCGCGCCCGGGTGCGGTTCACCAACCTGCGGGCCCCCATGCGGCCCGTGGGGGAACCCCGCGTGTTCGTCCCCGCCTACGTGGCGCACGGTCTCACACAGGCCGTCACGGAGGCGGTGGCGAACAGCGCCCGCCACTCGGGCAGCGACACCACCACGGTGTCGATGGAGGGTGAGATCTGCGAGCCCACCCCCATCAACCCGGAGGGCTTCTACCTGCGCTTCACCATCAGTGACACCGGGCGGGGCTTCCACTACCACGACGTCCCGAACCACAGGCTGGGAGTGCGCGTGTCCATCATGGAGAACCTGGACTCGATCGGCGGCCACGTGGAGCTGGACACCGCTCAGGGACGCGGCACCCGGGTGACGCTGATCTGGCCGAAGGATGCCCGCGCGTGAGCGGGGTCAGGCGTGCCGCCTTCGCGCACCGGTTCATGGGTCTGTTCGTCCTCCCCGCGTTCGTGGCCCCTCTCCTCGACGCCATCCAGTACCTGGATGAGGCCACGCACCCCGTGCCCATCGTGGTCTCCCTGGTGACGTACTCCCTCGCCGGACTGATCGTGGCCGTGCCGCGCTGGGACGGGCGCCGCTTCCACGCGCTGCCCGCGGCGGTGTCCGCGGTGCTCTTCCTGACAGCCGCCCAGCAGGGCTACGCCGTGACCCCGAGAGCCATGGACGCGGGGCAGGTCCCGTGGTTCCACCTGGGGTTCATCGCGGAGCTCCTCGCCCTGGGGATGCGACGGCGCCCGGGCTGGGCGTTCCTCGTCTGGTGCGGTGTCACGGTGCTGTCCGTGGCCCGCTGGCCCGTGGTGGACGGCGTCCCCCTGCCCATTGAGGCGTACCACGTGGTGGGGGTCGCCGTGATGATCGTGACCTGGCTGGTGGAGCGGCAGTACAACTTCTTCATGCGACGGCGCGAGGACACCCGGCGCATCCTGGACGCCGCGCGCAGCCGGGACGAGGCGGAGAGGGGCATCCGCTACGCGTCCAGCCAGCGGGTGGACGTGGTGCGCCGCCTCGCGGGCGGGCTGCTGGAGCAGATCGCGCATGAGACCGCAGAGGTCACGGACTACGACCTGCAGCAGTTCCGCCTCACCGAGGCCCAGCTGCGGGACAGCATCCGGGGCCGTTCGATCGCCACGCCCCACATCCTGGAGCTCACGCGTGCCGCGCGCGCCCGGGGCATCGCCGTGGACATCCTGGACGAGCGCGGCTACCCGCCGTCGCCCGAGGTGCTCGCCTCCACGGCGGAGCAGCTCGCCCAGGTCCTCGCCCAGGCGGAGTCCGGAGTGGTCACCGTCCGCGCCCTGCCCCCGGACGACACCGCGGCCGTGTTCATCGTGCACGACTCCCAGAACCCCGACGACGACCCCGTGGCCGTGGAGATCGAGGACGTCACGGGCACGGCGTCGGTCTTCTGACCGGACCCCCGACCACAGCGGCCTTCCGCCGGCCGCTCTCCTCTGCCTGCGCTCCTCTGTCCGCCGGTCCGTCCTCGTTCTCTCCCCCACCCCCCCCCCCACGGCGAGGGCACTGCACAGC
>NZ_PHOA01000146.1 GCF_003687455.1 Kocuria tytonicola
CAGGAGCACGTCCCCGGCAACCTCGGGGTGGGCAGCGAGGAAGGCGGAGGCGAGGTCGTCGAGGGTGGTGACGCCGGAGGCGCCGCGGGCCTGGTCCACGGGATCCACGAACCAGTCGACGGGGACGACTCCCCCGGTCGAGTCGGGCTCCGAGTCCTCGCGACCGTCGATCCGGCGGCGTGCGGCCTCTCCCATGTCAGTCCTTCCGTCCCACGCGTGCTGTCGTCTCGGTGCCCTCAACCAGCCCGGTTGTCCCGGTCCGGGAACGCGCGCGCCGCGAGAGGGCTCACACTCCATGGGCCGGGTGGACTCCCTAATTACACGCGTGTAAGTCCGTGGGAGTCAAGCCGAGTATCCTGGGCTTCCCGGCGTCACCGGCGTGCCGCCCGTGACTCCGGGGTTCGGTCACTTACCCTAAGGAGTTTCCGCGTGGGACGCACACCGAGAGACCTTGCCCAGGCCCTGGGGACCATCGCCCGGCGCCCCACCCCGGCGCTGGTCTGGCGCGACGGCCCGGAGCGCGTGGAGCTCTCCGGACGCGTCCTGGTGAACTGGGTGGAGAAGGCCGCGGGTCTGCTCGTGGACGAGCTGGACGTCACCGCCTCGGACCTGGTGACCGTGTCCCCCGTCCCGCACTGGCGCCTCGTGGTCATTGCCCTCGCGGCACTGCGGGCGGGCGCCCGCGTGGAGTTCACGCACCACCCCGAGCCCGATTCCGTGGTGCACGCCCAGCTGGAGACCGCCCCGGACGACGACGCCGCCGCGCAGCTCCTGCTGGTGGTCGCCGAACCGGCCCTCGCGTTCGCGTGCGCCGGCCCCCTGCCGGACGGCGCGGTGGACTTCTGCGACGAGGCCCGCGGGATGCCGGACGTGTACTCGGGCTTCGAGTCCCCCGATCCCACCGAGGGCGCGCTGGCCTCGGGCGTTGCCCACGGAACCCTCCTGGACGCCGCGGTCGACGCCGCGCAGGGCTCCGGTGCGCGCACCGTCCACCTCCCTCTCACCGAGGGCTGGGGTGACGCCGAGCTGCTGCGTCTGCTGGGAACCGTGGCGGGGGGTGGTGCGGTGCTGCTCACCGCGCGGCCCGAGGACGCCACGCCCGAGGTGCTGGCCCAGGAACAGGCGGACGCCTAGCTCCACGCAGCGGCCGGACATCTGGCACCGCGGGGGATGGCGCCTGCTCGGGGCGGATCCTCAGGAAGCGCGGCGGACGTCGTCGTCGTCCGTGCCGCGGGGCGCGCGGCGCTCGGGGTTCTCGTCGCGCGCGTGCACCACCGGCATCTGGCCGGTGACGAAGGCGAACTCCTCGTCCGGGCTGTCCGCGAACTCCGGGTCCTGATCCAGCTCGGTCCTGAACACCCAGAAGCGGTACGCGAAGTAGCGGAACACGGTGCCCAGGATGGTGCCGATGATCGTGCCGGAGATGAACGAGGCCGTGGCGGAGGTCAGCCCCAGGATGTAGTAGCTCACCCCGAGGCACCCGAGCTCGATGGCCATCCCGATGCCGTTGGCCACGAGGAACTGGACGAGCTCCTTCTTCTTGTCGTCCTGGCGCTTGTCCCGGAAGGTCCACATCCGGTTGGCGATCCACGAGAAGACGATGGCCACCACGGTCGCCACGACCTTGGCCTTGATGTGGCTGTCCGCGAAGTATGGGGTGTGCATGAGCAGCCACACGATGGAGGCGTTGATGCCGAACGCGGCCGCTCCCACGAGCCCGAACTTGGTGAGCTCCTTGACGAACAGCTCCCACAGGGCGTGTGCGCGATCAACCAGGGTGTTCAAGGAATCGGTCTCCATCTGCTGATCGGTTGAGGGCCCGGGGCCGCGGTCGTCGGCGCGTCCACGGTGACGGGCGGACCGGGCAACGGCGGCTTCCCGCGCGAAGCACGGCTCGTGCTGCAGAGCATCGTACTCCCACGTGACTGGGCGTCCGCTGTGACGATAGCCTGGGGCGGTGAACTCTCCTGTGACCGGTCCTGTCATCGGCGTGGTGGGCGGCGGCCAGCTGGCCCGCATGATGGCCCCCGCCGCCACCGCACTCGGCGTGGAGCTGCGGGTCCTGGCCGAGAGCCCGGACGTCAGCGCGGTGGCCGCCGTGGCCACGGCACCCACCGGCGACTACACGGACCTGGCCACGCTGCAGCGCTTCGCCGCGGACGTGGACGTCCTCACCTTCGACCACGAGCACGTGCCCACCGAGCACCTGCAAGCCCTCGAGGCCCACGGTGTGGCGGTGCGTCCCGGCCCCGCAGCCCTCGAGCACGCGCAGGACAAGCTCGTGATGCGGCGCGCCGTCGAGGCCCTGGGGCTGCCCAACCCGCGCTGGGCCGAGGTGCACTCCCCCGAGGAGCTGGTGGCGTTCGGCGAGCGCGTGGGCTGGCCCGTGGTCCTGAAGACGCCGCGGGGCGGCTACGACGGCAAGGGCGTGCTGAAGCTCGAGGGACCCGGGGATGCCGGACGCGGACCCGCCGCTCAGTGGTTCGAGCGCGCGGCCGCCGGAACGGACCGGGGCCTGCTCGCGGAGGAGGCCGTGTCCTTCCGCCGGGAGCTCTCCGCCATGGTGGCCCGCCGCCCCTCCGGTGAGACTGCGGCGTGGCCCGTGGTGGAGTCCATCCAGGTGGACGGCGTGTGCGACGAGGTGATCGCCCCCGCCCCGGACCTGGATCCGCAGGTGGAGCGCGCCGCGCGCGGGGCCGCGGTCCGCCTGGCCCAGGAACTGGGCGTCACGGGTGTGATGGCCGTGGAACTGTTCGAGGTCCCCGGGACCGAGGAGGGTTTCGCGGTCAACGAGCTGGCCATGCGCCCCCACAACTCCGGGCACTGGAGCATGGACGGCGCCGTGACCGGTCAGTTCGAGCAGCACCTGCGCGCGGTGCTGGACTGGCCCCTGGGGGACACCGACGTCCTCGCCGGTGCAGCGGTCATGAAGAACGTGCTGGGCGGGGAGAACGGGGACCTGTTCACGGCGTATCCGCAGGCCATGGCGGCCGAACCGCGCGCGAAGATCCACACGTACGGCAAGTCCGTGCGCCCCGGACGCAAGATCGGCCACGTGAACGCGGTGGGCGGCGCGGACGAGGTGCAGCGGCTGCGTCGGATCGCCACACGCGCCGCGGGCATCCTGCGCGACGGTGAGGACCGCGACCTGCCGCTCAACGACCGCCGGACGGACGCACCGTGGGGCGCCGTGCCGTACCACCAGAGTGAGTCCCCGCTCGTGGGCCTCGTGATGGGCTCGGACTCCGACTGGGCCACCATGCGTGCCGCCGCCGAGGCCCTGGAGGAGCTCGGGATCCCGTACGAGGCGGACGTGGTCTCCGCCCACCGGATGCCCGCCGAGATGCTGGAGTACGGCCGCACCGCGCACGAGCGGGGGCTGCGCGTGGTGATCGCCGGCGCCGGGGGTGCCGCACACCTTCCGGGAATGCTGGCCTCCGTGACGCCTCTGCCGGTGATCGGCGTGCCCGTGGCGCTGCAGACCCTGGACGGAATGGACTCCCTGCTCTCGATCGTGCAGATGCCCGCGGGTGTCCCCGTGGCCACGGTGTCGATCAACGGTGCGCGCAACGCCGGCCTGCTGGCCGCCCGTGTGCTCGGTTCCGCACCGGGCACCTCGGCACGCGAGCTGCGGGAGCGCCTGCAGGGCTTCGCCGCGGAGCTGTCCGAGGCGGCACACCGCAAGGGCTCCAGCCTGCGCAAGACCGTGGAGCACGGGGCCACCGCCCAGGACTGAGCGCCCCCCGACCCGGGCGGTGGGAGCGCCCGCGACCTGCGAGCTGTCCACTCCGGACAGACCGACGGTGCCGTTCCGCCCGCGCCCGTTTTGCCCGGGCGGCGTCCGCACCTGCTGGGGCCGCCACGCCGTTGAGAACGCCCCCCCGGCACGGCGCTGCCCCGACGAGCTCCCGGGTGCTGCCCGCCCCCGTCGACCTGCCCGAGCGACCCGCTTTCAGGGGGTCCCGGGCCGGAGGGGGCACAATGTACGGGTCGGGTTCCGCCCCCAGCCGCCGGAGACCGACCCGGTGGGAGCGCCGCCGAGCACCCACCGCAGCACCGACTTCCCCTGCCGCACGGAG
>NZ_PHOA01000147.1 GCF_003687455.1 Kocuria tytonicola
CCGATAAGTAGAGTCCTCAGGGCTTGACCTACGATGTTCAGCCCTAGGGATCGAACTGGCTTAGCAATAATTTCTGTTAACGGATGGTCGCCGATGCGCGAACGCGGCCTGACCGGTCGGTGATCCGGTGCATCCGTCCGCGGCAAAGAAATTCTTGACCGATTTTTGCAGGCCCGTTGATCCAGATCTCCTCCACCTCCGGATCGTCCAGGTACGGCTGGAGCGGTCCGTAGCCGGCCACGAGGTCCAGGACCGTCTTGCACGCCGCATCCAGGTCCTGGATGCGGGGCAGGCCGGTGCGGGCGGAACGGACGTCGTAGTCCGCCACGGCCGCGGCCACGAGCTGGCGGGTGGGTCCCACCTCCACCAGCGGATCCACGCCGCTGCGGCGGATCTGCTCGCGCACGTCCGCTTCGATCATCCCGATCGCGTCCTCGGCAACTCCCGTGGCCATGTCTCCCCCTGGGGTTCCCCCGAACCCGCTACCGGCTGGTCATCTCTGGAGGGAACGCTAGGGGAAATCGACGGCGACGGACACGGTCGGGCGGCCAGTCTGTGGACAACCTCGCTGACCTGCACCGATGCCCGCAGGGCGACACGTCATGCACGGTCGCAGAATGAATCCACATGGAAAGTGACCCCCGTCACTCCACGTGCAGGGATGGCGGGGGCGGTGACGCGCGGGACGTCAGAGCGGCGTGGAATCCCCGCGAGCGGCGTCGCCACCCTGGCCGGCCTCTGCGGGAGCGGAGGAGGGTGCGTCCGCTGGGCGGACGGTCGGTGAGGCTGCGGTGAAGGTGAGAACGGAGACGCAGTCCGCCTGGGCGGCGTCGGGGTCCCAGGGCTTCTCCGCCTCGGAAATCGCGATGTGGCGTGCCAGGCGGGTGATGCTGACCTGTTCCTCGCGACGATGCTGGGCCGCGCTGTACTGGGAAATCATGAACAGCACCACGAGTCCGTAGAGCACGAGATCGGTGCCGCGGCCGATGCCGAGCGCCCTGGCGGCGCCGGAGACGAGGTCCGGGACGAGGATGGACACGGCCGCGAAGAAGAAGAACGCCACCGCCGCGAGCCGACGGATGGCCTGGTGCTTGGCATTGGCCCCGCCGCGCACGAGGGTGAGCGCGCCGTACGCGACGGCCAGGATGAGAACGATCTGAACCACGATGGTCATAGGTGTGCCCCGCTACTTCACGAACAGTTCGGCCAGGATGTTCACGCCGTTGAGCAGGGACTGGCCCTTGCCGCGCGAATAGTCGGTGTAGATGATCTCCACGGGGTGCTCCACCCACCGGGGCTGCAGCTCCGCGAAGCGGTTGACGATCTCCGAGGCGTGCGCCATGCGGTTCTGCTTCAGGTGCAGCTCGGCCACCGTGGCGCGGTCGATGGCCCGCAGCCCGTTGTGGGCGTCCGAGAGGTCCATGCCGCTCGTGAACTTGGACACGAACGCCGCGGTGCGCAGCACCAGGCGTTTGAGCTTCGACACCTGGGTGCGGTCGTCCAGGAAGCGCGAGCCCAGAACCACCTCGGCCTCGCCGCTGCGGATGCGCTGGACCATGTCGTACGCATCGACCACGCGGTGCTGGCCGTCCGAGTCGAAGGTCACCACGCAGTCCATCTCCGGGTCCTGCAGCGCGTACTCGAAGCCCGTCTGCAACGCCGCCCCCTGCCCCAGGTTGATGGGGTGCTGGACCACCACCGCCCCGGCGTCCCGGCAGATCCGGGCGGAGTCGTCACGGGAGCCGTCATCCACGCACACCACGTGCGGGAAGGTCTCCCGGAGGGTCTCCAGGACCTCGCCCACCACTTCGGCCTCGTTGTACACAGGCATCACAATCCACGCTCGACTCACGGGGCCATTGTTCCACAGGGTGGCCCGCAGCCCCGGGCCGGGAATCCGCGGGCCTGCCTCCGGCCCGTGCCCGCGCCAGGGAGACCCGGGGCGACCAGCCGGTGGGGGCTTCTCCGGGGCCACCGTCCACTAAACTTCCCACGTACCCACCCCCCTGCCGTTTGGAGTCACCGGTCCCGTGAGCTGGACAGAAGCCCTTCCCCCCTACGCCCTCGCGGGGCTGCTCATGGTCCTGCCGGGCACTCTGCTCAGTGTCGCGCTGGGTCTGCGCGGACTCACACGCTGCGCGGCCGTCATCCCCCTGTCCGTCGCGGGGTTCAGCGCGTCGGCCGTCATCTACGGCCTCGTGGGGGTTCCGTGGAACCCGCTCACCGTGGCGGCGGCCTTCGTGGTCGTCGCGCTCGTGCTGCGGGTCGCACTGATCCCCGCACGGCGTCGCCTGGCGGGGCCGTGGGTGGGCACTGCCTCCTGGCGGGAACGCGTCACCGGCACCACGGTGGGGCTGTGGTGCGGCGCGGTGCTGGGCATCGGGATCGTGGTGCAGCGGCTGCATCTGATCATCCAGGTGCCGGACGCCTACTCGCAGACCTACGACGCGAACTTCCACTACAACGCCGTGCGCTACATCCACGACACCGGCCAGGCCTCCTCCCTCACCCTGGGTGGTCTGGGCGTCGGCAGGCCCTCCTTCTACCCTGCCGCGTGGCACGACACTGCGGCGTTCGTCACGCAGGTGGGACACCTCCCGGTGGTTCTCACGGCCAATGCGATGACCATGATGGTGTGCGGCGTGGCATGGGTGCTGGGGTGCCTCTACTTCACCACCCGGCTGCTCGGGTCCAGGCCGGCGGTTGCGGTGGCAGCGGGGCTCATGGCCTCGTGCTTTCCCGCGTTCCCCTTCCTGCTGAGCTTCTACGGCAATCTCTTCCCGAATGCGATGTCCATCGCGTTCCTCCCCACCTGGCTGGGCCTCCTCGCAGAAGCTCTCAAGCTCTCTCGCGAGCCGTATGCGGGCTCACGGGGCGCCCTGTGGGTGACCGTCCTCGCAGTCACCGGCGCCATGGGGCTGGCACACCCCTCCACCGTGGTGGTGGGCCTGGCGCTGCTGTGGATCATGCTGCTGACGGTCTGGTGGCGCGGTGTGCGCCGTTCCCGCCCCTGGTGGCTCACGCTCCTCGGCGCGGTGGGTCTCGTGGCGTGGCCCGCGGTGCTGCAGCAGATCTGGTTCGCGGCGCGCGCCTCCCAGACCGCCTCCACGTGGAAGCCCCACGCCACGGAGCCCCAGGCCCTCGGTGAGGCCCTGGCCACGGTCCACCCCGATGCTCCCCACCTGCCGTGGGCGCTGGTGGTCGTGGTCCTCGTCGGAGCGGGCAGCCTGCTCCGCCACACCTCCCGGTGGGTTGTGGGCGCCTGGGCATTCCTCGTGTGGCTCTACGTGCTCGTGGCCGCGTCCCGGGACGCGGAGCTGCGCTACGACTGGGCGGGGGTCTGGTACAACGACGCCCACCGCATCCTCGCGCTGATCCCCGTCCTGGCGGTGCCCCTGGCCACCGCCGGGGCCGTGGCGATCCTCCGCTGGTTCCTCTCGCACGCGCGCCGCGCGGCGGCCCGTGCCACCCGGAGCCCCCACGCCTCGGGGCGGCTGCGACCGGTGGCGGAGCGCACATCGCCCGTGCTACGTTCCCCCGCCGTCAGGGCGCTCGGCGGCCTGCTGGCGGTGTTCGTGGGGTGGCAGCTGTTGCAGACCCAGCCCATGACGGACGTGGTGAACTACGGCAAGCACCAGTACGCGGGCTACGGGGACTACCCTTACGCCCTGGTCTCTCCCGATGAGCAGGCGCTGCTGGAAGAGCTGCCCCGGTACGTTCCCCAGGACGCGGTGGTGTTCGGCAACCCGCTCACCGGCACCTCCCAGGCGTACGCCGTCTCGGGCACGCACGTGCTGTTCCCCCACAACGGACTGGTCGCGGACAAGGAGGCCTCGGTCATCGCCCACCACCTGGACGAGCTGACCACGAACCCCGCGGTCTGCCCCGCCCTCGAGAAGCACCACGTCCAGTTCGTCCTGGACTTCGGTACGCGTCAGGTCAACCCGTACGCCTACTTCGACACGAAGGGATACGACCAGCTCACCCCGCAGAACGGCTTTGAACTCGTGGCCCGGACCGGTCCCGAGGCCAAGCTCTACAGGATCACCGGCTGCGGGTGACATCCCCCCC
>NZ_PHOA01000148.1 GCF_003687455.1 Kocuria tytonicola
GGGTGGGATAGGTGTAGCGGGCAGAGACCACCGACACCACACCGCCCCCGCCCAGCAGCAGCGCCGCGCAGACCCCGGCCATCGCGGGCAGGGCGGGCCACTGCTGCAGCCGCACGAGCCACAGCACGAGCCCCAGCGCCACCAGCGGGGTGGCCACGACCAGCATGGCCACCACCCGGCCCAGCCGGTCCGCCCGGCCGGGCACGGAGGCGAGCAGGTGGAGACTGAACGCGGTGTTGTCGTAGGAGATGTCCGCCGAGATCGCGTAGGACATGAGCAGTGCGATCATCATGGGCAGCACCCACACGGCGAATCCGGAGTCGCCGCCCAGGAACCAGAGGCCCGCACTGAGCGCGGGGATCATGATCAGGGAGGCCGAGTAGCGCGGGTCCTTGAGCCAGTAGATCAGGCTCCTTGCGGCCACCGCACCCCACGGCCGGGCCGGGAACCGGTCCAAGAGACCGATACCCGTGGCGGACCGTCCGGTGGCGCGGGCGGCTCCCCCGGCGGCGTCGGCCAGGGCGCGGCCCAGGGCGAGACGCGCCACGGCCACGAGCGCGGCGAGCGTGACCAGCACGACGAGCAGCCGTGCCAGTGCGGTACCCCACTCGGCCGTTCCCACGTCGCCCGGGATGGCCCAGACCGCGCCCAGCGGGGTCCAGCCCAGCACGGCTGCCCACGTGGGCAGCCGGTCCCAGACCCGCTCCACCCCCGTGGCGACGGATGCGAAGATCGGGCCGAGCAGCACGATGAGCAGCAGGCTCAGGATCGAGATGATCTCGGCGGAGCGGCGTCCCTTCGCGATCCGCGCCGCGAGGGCGGAGGCGCAGCGCGCACCCGTGAAGGCGAGCAGCGCGGCCAGCACGGCACACACCACCGAGGCGGTCATGGCCGCTGGTGAGGTGCGCCACGTCAACAGCCACCCGGCCAGGGCGATCACCGTGAGCACACCGGGGATCCCGATCAGCGCCCCGATCACCTGGCCCGCCAGCAGACCCGTGGTGCTGAGCGGGAAAAGGGCGAGTCGGGCGGGGTCCAGCGTGGCATCGGCCTTGGCGGAGAGCACCGGCATCAGCCACCAGCCCAGCAGGACCACGCTGCCCACCAGGACGCCGGCCGGGGTGACCACCTCCAGCGGCTCGGTGCCCAGGAAGAACATCCCCGTCAGCAGCATGCCCAGGATGAACAGGGCGTAGAGCCCGCCCAGGATCGTGCCCACCAGAACCCACGTGCTGCGGGTCAGGGTGTTGCGGAGGATGCGCCACTTGAGTCCTGCGAGCCTGCGCGCCTCCTCGAGCACGCCCATGCGGTGGGTCACCCGTTCCTGCCCGGCAGGTGCCGGGCGCACGGAGTCGGGGACGGCGGCGTCGGCGGCCGGGGCGGCAGCGGGCGCGGGGGCCGCGGAGGCGGCGTCGGGACCACGTGTCTCGGGGCCGGGGCCGTCCGTCACGGCGGCGTCGTGACCGCCCGCCGAGGGCTCCGGCAGGGCGCCGTCGGGGGTCTGGTTCACTCCGGTCGCAGCCACTGCAGTCCCTCCCCCGCCTCGGTGCGTCCACCCACGAAGGACACGAAACGGTCCTCCAGGGACATGCCGCCGCAGACCTGGTCCATGGTGCCCTCGGCGAGCACCCTGCCCTGGTCCATCACGGCCACGTGGTCACACATGCGCTGGACCAGGTCCATCACGTGGCTCGACACCACCACGGTGCCGCCGGCCTGCGTGTACTGGTGCAGCAGGGAGCGGATGTTGGCTGCCGAGACCGGGTCCACGGACTCGAACGGTTCGTCCAGCACCAGCAGGCTCGGCGCGTGGACCATGGCCGCGGCCAGGGCGATCTTCTTGGTCATGCCCGCGGAGTAGTCCTGCACCTGCCGCCCCGCGGCCTCCTGCAGGTCCATCGCGACGATCAGGTCCTCGGCGCGGTCCTTGACCAGCTGGCGGTCCATCCCGCGCAGCAGACCGGAGTAGGAGATGAGCTGGCGGCCCGTGAGTCGGTCGAAGAGGTGCGCGCCGTCCGGGAGCACACCCATGCGGCGCTTCGCCGTGACCGGGTCCCGCCACACGTCCACGGGCTCGTCACGGGCGCCACCGCCCACGAGGACCGCGCCGGACGTGGGTCGCAGCAGACCGGTGGCCATCGAGAGCGTGGTGGTCTTGCCCGCGCCGTTGCGTCCCACGAGTCCGTAGAACGAGCCGCGCGGCACGGTGAGGTTCACCCGGTCCGCCGCGGGCCGCGCACCGTGGCCGTAGACCTTCGTGAGGTCCCGGACCACCAGTGCGGCGGCGTCGCCCTGCGCGCTGTTCCAGTGGGCAGCGGGCGACGGCGCCGGGGTGCCGCCGTCCGCGACGTGCGGTGGTGCGGGTGGCCGCTGCTGCGCGCGAGGGTCGTCCGCGCCGGTGTCGGGCTCGCGGCGCGGCGTCGTGGGTCCGTTCGGTGGGATGCTCATGGCCCCAACCTACTGACAACCGTTCGCGATCCCGCATATTTCCCCGGGCCTGGCGGGTCCCCCGCACGCTCTCGCGCATCGCCGATCCGGGATCGCCACGACACCCGCCCCCGGGGATCGGGATCCCCGGGGGCGGAGCGACGCCCGGAACAGGCCGGCGATTCGATGACTCGGCGGGCCAGTGGCTCGGTGGCCCAGTGAGTCAGCCGGCCGGTGGCTCGGCGGCCCGGCGATCAAGCGACTCGGCGGGCCGGCGAGTCACCGAGCCAGCGGCTCAGAACAGCGCGCGCATGAGCTGGGAGCGGGCGGCGACCACGCGGGGATCGTCGGAGCCCACCACGTCGAAAAGCTCCACGAGCCGGGCGCGGGCGGACTCCCGGTCCTCCCCCGCCGTGGTCCGCACGATGCCGAGCAGCCGGCGGAAGGCATCTTCCACGTGGCCGCCGGAGACATCGAGGTCCGCCACGTCCAGCGCAGCCGGCACGTTCGCGGGATCGTCGGCCGCCGCCGAGCGCACGGCGTTGGCGTCCATGGCGCTCACGCGCTGGAGCAGGTGCACCTGGGCGAGCGCGAGCTTGGCGTCGTGGTCCCCGGGGTTCTCGGCGAGAGCCTTCTGGTAGCTGGCCTCCGCGCCGTCGAGGTCGCCCGCCTCGAGCTTCTCCACGGCCTCCTGGTGCAGCGGCGGCAGGGGCGCGGGCTCGTCCTGGGACGTGGGCTCGGCGGTACCGGTCACGCCGTTCTGCTCGGCAAGGCTCACGAGCTCGCCCAGCAGCTCGCGGATCTGCTGCTCGGGAACGGTGGAGTTCACGAGCGGCACCACGCGCCCGCCCAGCAGTGCGACCACCGTGGGCACGGACTGCGCCTGGAAGGCCTGGGCGATCTGCGGTTCGGCGGAGACGTCCACCGTGCCGAGCAGTAGGCGTCCCTGGAACTCGTCCACCACGCGCGCCACCACGTCCACGAAGCTCTCGGACTCGGGGCTCTGGGGCGAGTGCAGCACCACGACCACCGGGTACTGCGTGGAGGCCTCCGCGTACTTCTGGAAGGTGGCGGTGCTCAGCTGCACGCGGTAGCCGCCGGACCCCGACGACGCCGCGCCCGCGGACCCCGCCGGTGCCCCACCCGGGGCGGGAGCCGCGCCGGCGGCACCGAGGTCCACGGCACCGCGCACCGACGCAGGCACGGCGGCCTCGCCGGGCTCGGCACGGCCGCCGGGCGCCTGCGTGGACGACGGCGCTCCCGGACGGCCCTGGGGTGCCGGACGGTTCTGCGGGGACCGGGGGAATTCGCTCATGTGTACCTCCTGGGGTGCCCGCGCCCGGGATCGGGGCGGGGCGTGGTGGTCGGTCCGGCGCGCGCCGGAGCTTGCTGGTCCCATTATGGGCACCCGCCCGGATGGAAGTCCTGCGCACCCGGCGTTGTACGCTTCCCGCGTGAGCACAAGCACTGGATCCGGGAACCGGCCTCCCGCACGTTTCCGACCGTCCCGGCAGCGGTTCGAGGTCCCGCCCGAGCCCGCCGAGGAC
>NZ_PHOA01000149.1 GCF_003687455.1 Kocuria tytonicola
GAGGGGGACATGGCGGGGGCCTCGATTCGGCGGGGAGTCCGGTGGCGGGTCCCCAGAAGTCTAACGAGACGTCCCCCGCGGCAGTGGCAGGAACGGGGGACACCGGCAGCTGCTGACCGGCCCGCGCGCGGGGACGGGTAACCTCGCTCTCATGGCTGACGTGAATTCCCGTGACTTCCTGGCAACCCGCCCCTGGATCGCGAGCTACGACCCCGGGGTCCCGCGGGACCTGGACCTGCCGGAGACCTCCCTGGTCCACATGCTGGAGAAGTCCGTGGCGCGCCACGGCTCCAAGACGGCAGTGGAGTTCTTCGGGGCGGGCATGACCTACGCCCAGCTGGGTGACCGCGTGCAGCGCGTGGCCGAGGGGCTGCGGGGGCTGGGTGTGCAGGCCGGGGACCGCGTGGCGATCGTGCTGCCCAACTGCCCGCAGCACATCGTGGCGTTCTACGCGGTGCTGCGCCTCGGAGCCATCGTGGTGGAGCACAACCCGCTGTACACCACTCCCGAGCTGCGCCACCAGTTCGAGGACCACGGCGCCCGCGTGGTGATCGCGTGGGACAAGGTGGCCGCGCGCATCACGGACATGCCCCGGGACCTCGCGGTGGAGAACGTGATCTCCGTGGACATCACGGAGGCCATGCCCACGGCCATGCGCCTCGGTCTCAGGCTGCCGCTCAAGAAGCTCGCCGAGCAGCGCCGTGAACTCACTGCGCCCGCTCCCGGGACCATCGCCTGGAAGACGCTGCTGGACTCCGCGCCGGTGCGCGCGGACCCCCCGCGTCCCACCGCCACGGACATCGCCCTGCTGCAGTACACCTCCGGCACCACGGGCCAGCCCAAGGGCGCCATGCTGAGCCACCGCAACCTGGAGTCCAACGCGCTGATGGGCCAGCACTGGCTGGAGAGCACCTCCGACGAGGTCGTGTACGGGGTGCTGCCCCTCTTCCACGCGTTCGGGCTCACCCTGGGGCTCACCTTCGCCATGTCCCTGGGCGCCAAGCTGGTGCTGTTCCCCACCGTGCGGGCGGACCTCATCCTGCGCGCCATGAAGAAGAGCATGCCCACGGTCCTGCCCGCCGTGCCGCCCGTGTACCAGAAGGTGCTCGACGCCGCCGTGGACAGTGGCAAGGACATCTCCGGCATCCGCGTGGCCGTCTCCGGCGCCATGAGCCTTCCCGTGCCCCTGGTGGCCACGTGGGAGGAGGCCACCGGCGGCATGCTGATCGAGGGCTACGGCCTCACCGAGTGCTCCCCGCTCGTCGCGTGCAACCCGCTCAACGAGCACCGCCGTGCGGGCTCGATCGGCGTCCCGTTCCCGAGCACCGACGTGCGCATGGTGGATCCCGAGACCGGTGAGGACGTCCCGGTGGACGGCGAGGGCGAGCTGCTCGTCAAGGGTCCCCAGACCACCACGGGCTACTGGAAGCGCCCGGAGGAGACCGCCAAGCTGTTCACGGAGGACGGCTGGCTGCGCTCCGGGGACATCGTCACCGTGGACGAGGACGGGTTCCTGCGCGTGGTGGACCGCATCAAGGAGGTCATCATCACCGGCGGTTTCAACGTGGCTCCCACCGAGGTGGAGACCGCGCTGAAGCTGCACGACGCCGTGTCGGACGCCGCCGTGGTGGGCATCCCCAACGAGGACGGCAACGAGACCGTGGTGGCCGCCGTGGTCCTGGAGCCCGGTGTGGCGCTGGACGAGGCTGCGCTTCGCCAGCACTGCTACGACAAGGTCACCCGCTACAAGGTGCCGCGCCGGATCATCGTCATGGAGGACCTCCCGCGCACCATGCTGGGCAAGACCCTGCGCCGGGCGGTCAAGGAGGAGATCCTGGAGAAGAACCTCCTGGACTCCTGAGGACAGGGCCGGGCCCGGCATCACCCCCCTGGGGGACACCCGTCGGCACCCGCACGGGCACCGGTCCCAGGCCGCCGGGCGGCGGCGGGTGCCGCCACGAGAGGAGTGAGGCCGTGGAGCTGCGCCAGCTGAACTGTTTCATCGCGGTGGCCGAGGAGCGGCACTTCGGGCGTGCCGCCGCGCGACTGCACATGGCCCAGCCCCAGCTCTCCGAGCAGATCCGCCGGTTGGAGGAACAGCTCGACGCCCGGCTGCTCGAGCGGACCACGCGCCGCGTGGACCTCACACCGGCGGGCCAGGAGCTGCTGGAGCGCGGGCGGCGGATCGTGCAGGAGACCGCGGCGCTCGCGGCGGAGGTCTCCCGGCTGGGCCGCGCGACAGCGGGTGTTCTGCGTGCGGGGTCCTGCGGCGCGGCCACGTACGGGACCATGCCTCGGGTCGCCCGGGGTCTGGCGGCGCGGCTCCCCGGGGTCACGGTGCGGCTCCGTGGCGAGATGTCCGGCCCGGCTGCGGAGACCGCTGTGCGTGAGGGGGCCCTCGACCTCGCGCTCCTGCACGCGCCCGTGGTCTCCCCGGGGCTGGAGTCCCGGACCCTGTGCCGTGAGGCGCTGGTGGTGGCCGTGCCGGCGGGTGCGCCACTGGCCACCGGCCGGCCGCTCGAAGTGGCCGAGCTCGCGGGACACGAGTTCGTGGCCCACCCGCCGGACTCCGTGCTCCACCGGACGGTGGGCGAACTGTTCCGGGACGCCGGGGTGCCCTGGCGGATCACGCAGATGGCGCACGAGACCGCGGAGCTGCTGGCCCACGTGGCCGCGGGCGTGGGCGCCGCCGTGGTGCCCGCCTCCGTGGCAGCTCTGAGGCTTCCGGGCGTGGTGTACGAGGAGCTGACGGCCCCGGCCACGGTGGATCTTGCCGTCGTGTGGCGCCGGGAGGAGCGCTCGCCCGTGGTGCGCAGCGCGCTGGTGGTGGTCGAGGAAATCCTGCGGTCCGAATGACCCACAGGCCGGGAGGACAATACGTGTGGCTCACTCCGGGGACAAGGAGGTGGCGGGAAAACGCAGGTTTCTGACGAAAAAAGTCGTGAACCGGATCACAGGCGTGACTATTTCCGCACGTCAGCTGATATTTCCAGAATCGTCTGACGGGTTACTTGCGTCTCGATGGAGTTGCCACATAAAGTGTTGGTGTCGGCCGAAGTGGCCCGGGCGCATCCCCCCAAACAGCGCCTGGATGATCCCCCGGTCGGCCGGCGTCCCGATCTCCCCCAGATTCGGGATGTCCGACGGGTCCTGCCGATCCCCCAAGTGGCAGGACCCGTCCCCTGTTAAAGGCCTTTCCTCCTTGCGTCAGAGGAACAGAGGGTGAGATCCGCCGGGCGGGCACGGGCCGTCCGGCACCCCGGTACGGGACCTGCGGCCCAGCTCGGCACGGCGCCCCGGGGCGGGGTGCTCCCTGCCGGGTTCTCAGACGAGGTCCATGCGCTCCAGCCGTGGCATCACCTTGCGGGTGATGCTGAGCAGCGCGGTCCTCTCCTCCTCGCTGAGCTGGTCCATGAACGCCTCCCGCACCATCGCCAGGTGCGCCGGGGCCGCGCGGCCGATCGCCTCGCGCCCGTGCTCGGTGATGCCCACCACCAGTCCGCGCGCGTCCGTGGGGCTGGGGGAGCGGCGGATCATGCCGCGCCGCTCCATGCGGGAGAGCATGTGGGACAGCCGGGAGCGCTCCCACCGCAGGCCCCGCAGCAGCTCCCGGGACGGCAGCTCGCCCGTGGTGGACTCGGACAGCGGCACCAGGATCTCGTACTCCGAGCCGGAGAGCTCGCTGTCCCGTTGCAGCTGCCGGTCGACGGCCCGCTCCATCCCGCGGGTCAGGCGCAGGAAGCTGCGCCACACGTCCTCCTCGGCGGGGGAGGGCGTGTTTCTTATACACCTCTGACGCTGCCGACGAATTAGACGGTGTAGATCTCGGT
>NZ_PHOA01000014.1 GCF_003687455.1 Kocuria tytonicola
AACCAGCTCCGCATCGCCACGTTCGTGTCGGTGCCCCCGTGTTGCTCGCACCGCGCGGTGGCACGGCTGGGCCCCGGGCGGTGACTCAGGCGAGCGCGGCCACGACCCAGTCGAGGCACTCCAGCAGCGCGCGCACGTCCTGCGGGGGCACCGACACGAACGTGGCGATGCGGAGCTGGTTGCGGCCGAGCTTGCGGTACGGTTCCACGTCCACCACGCCGTTGGCGCGCAGCACCGCAGCGATCCGGGAGGCGTCCACGGCGTCGTCGAAGTCCACGGTGCACACCACGGGGGAGCGGTGGGCGGGGTCCGCGACGAACGGCCGGGCGACGTCGCTGTGCTCCGCCCAGTCGTAGACGAGACCCGAGGTCTCCGCCGTGCGGCGGGAGGCCCAGTCCATGCCGCCCTGCTCGAGGAGCCAACCGAGCTGCTCGTCCAGCATCAGCAGGCTCGCGAGCGCAGGGGTGTTGTAGGTCTGGTGCTGACGCGAGTTGGAGACCGCCGTGGCCAGGGAGAGGACGTCGGGGATCCAGCGCCCCGAGGCGGCCACCCGCTCCACGCGCGCGAGTGCCGCGGGGGAGAACGCGGCGAACCACAGGCCGCCGTCGCTGCCGAAGTTCTTCTGGGGGGAGAAGTAGTAGACGTCGGTCTCCGTGAGGTCCACGGCCATGCCGCCCGCCGCCGAGGTGGCGTCCACCACGGTCAGAGCCCCCGGCGCGGCAACGCGGCGCACCGGCATCACCACCCCCGTGGAGGTCTCGTTCTGGGGCCAGGCGTAGACGTCCACACCGGCGCCCGGGCGGGGGCCCGCGGGCCGGGACCCCGCGGGGGCCTCGACCACCAGGGAGGGCTCCAGGAACGGGGCCCTGTCCGTGACGCTCGCGAACTTGGCGCCGAACTCCCCGAACACGAGGTGCTCGGCGCGGTTCTCCACCAGGCTGAAGGCCGCGCTGTCCCAGAAGGTGCTGGCCCCGCCCATGCCCAGGACGATCTCGTACCCCTCCGGCATCCGGAAGAACTCCGCCATGCGCAGCTGCACGCGGGCCACGAGGTCCTTCACGGGGGCCTGCCGGTGCGAGGTGCCCAGGAGGCGTGTGCCCCCGCGCGACAGTGCGGCGACCTGCTCCGCCCGGACCCGGGAGGGGCCGGCGCCGAAACGGCCGTCCGCGGGGAGCAGCGAGGGCGGGATCACGGGCATGTCGGTCACGGGAACTCCTCCACGGACGGGGCGGGATGCTGCCTCCCATTGTGCCCGGTCGGTGGTGCACGCGGTGCGCGGCGCCGCCGGCCCGCTGCCATGCTGCCGGGCGGGGCCTGCCCCAGGGACGCGCGAGCCCCGGGTCCCTGACCGGGCCACTCGGTACACTTGTTCTGAATCATTCACACCTGGCTGAGCAGCAGTACCCCGACCGGGGACGGCGGACCCGCGCGCTGCGGTGCGCAGAAACCCGAGGACGGACCATGAGCGGCGACCTGATCGACACCACCGAGATGTACCTGCGCACGGTGCTCGAGCTCGAGGAGGAGGGCATCACGCCCATGCGGGCGCGGATCGTGGAGCGGCTGCACCACTCCGGCCCCACGGTGTCGCAGACGGTGTCCCGGATGGAGCGCGACGGCCTGCTCTCCGTGGCCCCGGACCGCGCACTGCAGCTCACCCCGGCAGGCCGCGCCACCGCGGTGTCCGTGATGCGCAAGCACCGGCTCGCGGAACGGCTGCTCTCGGACGTGGTGGGACTGGACATGGCGCACGTGCACGAGGAGGCCTGCCGCTGGGAGCACGTGATGAGCGAGCGCGTGGAGCAGCGTCTCGTGGAGCTGCTCGGCAATCCCGAGGAGTCCCCCTACGGCACGCCGATCCCCGGGCGGGACGACGGGGACGGCACCCCCCAGGTCTTCGGGGGACTCACCCTCCAGGACGTGGCCTCCTTCCCGCAGCCGGGGGAGTACGAGGTGCGGCTGCTGCCCGAGGTCGTGCAGGCCGACCCGGAGCTCATCGAGATGCTCAGTTCGGCAGGGATCCTCACCGGAGCCCGCGTGACGGCGGAGGCGAATCCCGGGGACGAGCAGCGCGTGCTGGTCACGAACGTCGCCACGGGGGTCTCGCTGGACCTCGATGCCGCCACCGCACGCGCCGTCCGGGTCCTCGCAGCGGGCGACTGAGCACGCGTGAGGCGCTCTGCACGTGACCTTTCGGGCGTGTGGAGGGCCACAGCCACCCCGGAGCCAGAAGTGGACCCGCGGGGGACGGGGCGAGGGCATCGTCCCTGGTCAGAACCGTCATGGAGAGCTCCGCCCGGCGTTCTCCCCAGTCCCGGATTGATCCTGAAAAAGTTATCAGTAGCCACGATTTCCCGCTCGAAGTGGCCGATCTGTGATCCGTTGTAATCAAAACGTGACATTGCCGTTATCTCTGCTGTACAGTCGTCGACGTGCCGATCACTGGTCGGATCCGGCACTCCCGAGCGCTCGCCGAGTTCTGCCATGCGCACCCGGGACCCGTACACACACAATCCGCATGGCAGAAGCGGGGGAACCACTTCCGGATTCGTGACAGCCCCACGAATCCTTGGGGTCAAGCCGGCACGACTCACCAGTTCGTGCGGCCGGATGTCTCCCATCCGAACCCGACAGCTCACCCCGCAGGCGCAGGGAGGAACAACCATGTCTTTCATGAAGCAGAACTCTGCCCGTCACCGCGCTGAGACCTCGTCCCACGCAGTGCGCAACACCACCGTCGCCGCCGTCGCGGCCGGCGCCGCAGTGGCCGGCGTCACCATGCCCGCCCAGGCGGCCGGGGAGGTCGTGAACCTCAGCTCGTCCTCGTCCTACAGCTCCTCCGTGGCCAACTACACCACGCAGGCGTCGGACACGCTGGCCTACGGCTCCGGCCTGAGCACGCAGTCCACCCACTCCACCGGGGGCATGGCCGGCACCGCCTACCAGGGCATCGGTGGCGCGTACGTCTGGGGCGGCACCGGCTTCAAGGCCTGGGACTGCTCCGGCTTCACCCAGTGGGTGTACGCCCAGAACGGCATCAACCTGCCCCGCACCACGTGGGCGCAGTTCGCCGCAGGCACCCCCACCGCCAACCCGCAGCCCGGGGACCTCGTGTCCCAGAACGGCGGCTCGCACGTGGGGATCTACATCGGCAACGGCCAGATGATCTCCGCCCTCAACCCTTCGCAGGGCACTCAGGTTCACTCCGTGAACGCCATGCAGCTGGACGGCTTCTACACCTTCCACTGATCGGTGACGTCCGCGGATCGTGAGGCCCGCGGGTTCGTCGACCGAGTTCGTCGCAGCGGTCAGCGCGTCCGGCTCCAGCAGCCGGACGCCGCCGCGCGGCCCATCTCCCGCACCAGCAAGAAAACATCACACCGCCCACACCGGTGAACCGATGCTGCGCTCGCAGACGTCGCGGTCACCGCACACCTCCGTGCCCTGGGTGGACACGAACGTGTTAGGAAACCACACGCATGTCGAACGACACCACGTCCAAGAACCTCTTCGCGGGCAAGGCCCGCACCGTGGCCGCCGTCGCCGCCTTCTCCGGCCTGGCGCTCGCCACCACCGTCTCCGTGCAGGCCACGCAGAACGCCGACGAGCAGGCTCCCGCGGCCGCCGTGTCCGAGGCGCCCGCCTCCGAGAACACCGTCTCCGCCGAGCCCGCCGCCAAGGCTGACAAGGCCCAGGAGAAGAAGGCCGAGAAGGCCCAGCCCGCTCCGAAGGCCGCAGCTCCGGTCCAGTCCTCCGTGGTCGAGGCCGCTCCCGTGGCGAACGTGACCCCGTTCGAGGCCCCCGCCGCCACCCAGGTGGTCCCCGCAGCTCAGAACGTGACCCCGGTGGCCGAGCAGGCTCCCGCCCAGGGCCGCCACGCCGCGCAGCCCACGCAGCAGACCGTCGACGCGGAGAACACCGCACGCCAGGACGCCCAGGTCTTCTCCCAGCACGCCGACTACACCCAGAACACCGGCTACACCCAGGGCACCGGCTACCAGGGCACGCAGCAGACCACCCAGCGGACCACCTCGCAGGGCGGCCAGATGGCCACCGCGAGCAACGTGACCACCCAGTCCACCACGGTCGAGAACACCGCGCCCAAGACCACGTCCCACGTGTCCGCCTCGGGCAAGGGCGGCGCCATCCTGAGTGCCGCCCAGGGCCAGGTCGGCGAGTACCAGGACTGCACCCAGCTGGTCTCCGACTCCCTGGCTGCCGTGGGCATCAACTTCCACGGCTGGCCGGCCGACTACAAGTCCCTCGGCCGCTCGGTCTCCGCCGCTGAGGCCCAGGCCGGTGACATCGCCTACTACGCCAACGGAGGTTCGGGCATGGCCCACGTGGCCATCTACGCCGGCAACGGCGAGGCCATCCACGGCGGCTGGAACGGCAACCGGACCGTGAAGACTTCCGCCTACGTGGGCTCCGGCCCCGAGTTCATCCGCGTGGGCTGAGCCCCCGCAGATCCGGTGCCGCGGTGATCCACGCGGTGCCGCACCTCGTGACGAGTCGGGACCGGTTGTGTACCCGCTTCCGATGAGGACGAGATAGCAGACGTGCGGACCCTGTTGACCACAGGGTCCGTACGTCTTTTCCGTACCCCGGCGCGCGCCCGAGGAGCCCGGGGCCCGGGCCGCGGCACCCAGGGCCCCATAGCCTTCCACCCCGTCGCGGCGTGCGCCGGGACCCGTGCTCGCGCTGCTCCCGCGGCGGGGCCGCAGGCTCCACCCGTCCCCGGGTCACGGGGCGTTCCGGTTCACACGAGGGGACGGGCCGCTCCGGGGTCTGTCCAGGAGCGGGCCGTAGAATCGGGAGCATGTCCACCGACTTCTCCACCGCCGCCCGCACGCCCCAGGACCAGGAGTTCACGTACTACGCCGTGGGGATGGTTGCCGGTGCGATCCCCGGAATCGTCGTGGGTTTCCTCGTGGCCGCGTTCGCCGGGCACGTGGCCATGTGGCTGTCCGTGTTCGGCGGTCTCGGGATCGTCGTGGGTCTCGTGGTGGCCGCCATGCTCTTCCGCCGACGCCGCTCGGCCACCCGTCGTGCCGCGGGCCCGGCGGTGACGGAGACCGACCCGCCCGTCAGCGACCGGTGAGCTCCGCGATCTCCCGCTCCAGGTTCTGCCGCGCCCGTTCCTCCCACAGGTCGACGGCCGCGGGGTGGTGGAAGAGCTGCGGCAGCCCGCGCAGCGCCGTGAGCACCTCGGCGCGCGCGGCCCGGAACTGCTCCTCCGGCACGTGCGCGTACTCCCGTCGCACTGCCGTGCGGTACCGGTCGTAGTCGTCGGGGTCCCCTCCCAGCACCGCGAGGTCCGCATCCACCAGCAGGCAGGCGTCCTCGTCCTGCGGGTCGGGATCGTGCTCCGCGGTCACGAGCACCAGGGTGGCCACGCGCTCCGCAGGGGCGGATGCCCAGCCGTTCGCGGTCAGCAGCCGGCGGGCCAGGTCCGCGGAGTCCCGCTCGTCCTGCCCGGCCCGGCCCTCGTGCACGGCGTCGTGGAACCACGCGGCGAGCAGCAGCTCGGAGCGGGTGTGGAGGTCCGTGAGACGGTCCAGGGACTCCAGCACGTGCAGGAGGTGCTCGGGCCCGTGGTAGACCCGGTGGGTTTCTCCCCACCGCCCGAGCAGCTCCCGTCCGAGGTCCGGGTGCGCCGGGAAGTGGTGCCGCCAGCGGGCGGTGAGTGCGGCCGCGAGCTTGGCCGGGCGGCGTCGGGCGGGGATCCGGAGGCCGCTGGCGATCAGGATCCGTGCGAGCTGCTTGCCGTCCACGGCCCGCGCACCCAGGGTGACGGCGTCCTCGTGGCGGTGGGCGGGGACATCGTAGTGGTCCTGGTCGAAGGCCCGCTCCGAGACTCCCAGGGAACGGGCGAAACCGTGCAGCTCTTCCAGGGACGCGTCCGAGACGAGGTGCGAGAACACGGTTCCGTGCGCGGGCCACCGGGGTGGATCGATGTAGACGGTCATCTCCCCATTGTGCGCCGACTCGCGGGTGGGCGGCGGCATGGATACAGTAGGGCACTGTTGCCCTCGTAGCTCAGGGGATAGAGCACGGCTCTCCTAAAGCCGGTGTCGTTGGTTCGAATCCAATCGAGGGCACGAGCAGAGCCCCGCCCGGTCGGCGGGGCTCTCGTCGTGCGGCGGCCGGGCCGTGCGCCGGCTCAGTCCCGCGGGCGCTGCCCGGGCAGCCTGCCCCGCGCGAAGTCGTCGACCTTGCGGCGGACCACGGACACGGACACGAGCACCGCGATCAGGAGCAGTCCGGCGAGCAGCAGCCAGCGCGCCACCACGAGGCCCGAGGCAAGTGCTGCCGCGCCCTGGTCGGCCGGGTGGGCCACGGCGGCGTCGAGCGCGGCGTTGCCCGCCAGGAACACCACCGCGTGGGCGAGGACCACCACCCAGTACACCCACCTCCGGGCCCGCTGCGGGGTGTTGAGGCCGGTGAAGAGCAACCAGCCCAGGCCCGTGAGCAGCGGGGTGAACAGTCCCGTGGTGGCGTGGACGCCGGAGTACTCGGTGCGGCCGTCCGGCCCGAGCGCGCCCGCCACCTGCGCCACGTGCTCGGGGGCGAACCCGCCCACGAGCAGCTCGGGGGCGGTGACCCCGTGGGCCAGGTTCCCCGTGACGCCCTGCAGGACGAGCAGGTGGTAGTAGAGCCACAGTGCCACGCCCACGAAGAACGCCACCCCCACCAG
Source organism: Kocuria tytonicola (assembly GCF_003687455.1). Taxonomy (GTDB): domain Bacteria; phylum Actinomycetota; class Actinomycetes; order Actinomycetales; family Micrococcaceae; genus Kocuria; species Kocuria tytonicola. The sequence goes on from NZ_PHOA01000014.1 coordinate 6,698, forward strand.
GATCCCGGCGGAGGAGTTCTTGGTGGGCTCCGCCGCGAGTTCACCGGCGCGCATCTCGTGCACGCTCGGGGGACGGGCCGTGGCCCCGCGGGTGCCCGTGGACCCGGTGGGCGCTGAACCCGCGGCCACCCCGTACTTCCTGGCCTTCTGCGCTCTGGTCATTCCCATGGCTCCATTATCGCCCGGGGCGTAGTGTGACTCTGGAAGGGTGCCCACGATCGACGACGGCGTGGGGGGACAGGTGCCCCGGGGCACCGCGAAAGGTGGTGAGGGTCGTGGAACTCTCCATCGGCCTGCCGGACGGACTGCTCATGAGTGCCGGCGACGGCACGGAACTGACCCTGTACGAGGCGGACCACACCACCGTGCGGCGCCGCATCGACTGCTCGGTCCTGGACGGCGCTCGGATCTCCGACATCGTGTGGTCCCACAAGCTCTCCGCCGTGGTGGCCGCGGTCCCGCAGCGGCACCAGCTGTTCCGCTGGGACGCCCACACCGACTCCCTGCAGGAGTGGGGCGGCACGGGAGAGCCCGGACGCCGGGACGGCAAGGTGGCCCAGGCGAAGTTCGCGGCCACGGTCTCGATCACCGAGGCGGGGGACGGCACCCTGTGGTTCGTGGACCGGGACACGTCCTCGCTGCGCTGCCTCGTGGTCGACACGGACCGGCCCGACGGCGATCCCCACGTGGTCACGGTCGTGGGGCGGCACGGGGCCGGGTACCTGGACGGGCCGGCCGCGGACGCCAAGTTCGACCACCCCGAGGACCTCCAGATCCTCTACGACGGCTCCGTGGTGGTGGCGGACACCGGCAACCACGCCCTGCGGCACGTGGACCGCACGGACCGGGAGGTCACCACCATCTACGGCGGTCCCGAGCAGCGGGCGGACGAACTCGGGGACGAGGACGTGGTGCTGGACGCGCCCACCCGCGTGACGGTCGCGGACTCGCACCTGTGGGTCGTGGACCGCAACGGCCGCCACCTGGTGGAACCGCGCTACGTGTGAGTCCGCGCGGGCACTCTGCGCGTCCGGGCCCCTGGATACACTGGGCGCACCATGGACTACCTCTCTGACAACCCTCTGCTCTCCGCGTCCTCGGTGCGCGCCTCGGCCGACGCCGCCGGAGCCGCCTGCGACGACGTCGCCTCCCCGGCCGAGCTCGTGGCGGGACTCAACGAGCCGCAGCGCGCGGCGGTGGAGCACTCCGGATCACCGCTGCTGATCGTGGCCGGAGCGGGGTCCGGGAAGACGCGGGTGCTCACCCACCGGATCGCACACCTGCTGGCCACCGGTCGCGCCCGCCGGGGGGAGATCCTGGCCATCACCTTCACCAACAAGGCCGCCGCGGAGATGCGGGAGCGGATCGTGGAGCTGGTGGGGGACTCCGCGCGGTCCATGTGGATCTCCACGTTCCACTCGCTGTGCGTGCGGATCCTGCGGCGCGAGGCCGCCACCCTGGGGCTGTCCACGAACTTCTCCATCTACGACTCCGCGGACTCGCTGCGACTCATCACGCAGGTGGCCAAGCAGCACGAGCTGGATCCCAAGCGCTGTGCTCCCAAAGCCATCCAGCACAAGATCTCCGCGCTCAAGAACGAGCTCGTGGACGACGAGACCTACCTGGCGCGGGCCAGCTCCACCGATCCGTTCGAGACGGCCGTGGCGCAGGTCTACCGGGGGTACACGCAGCGGCTGCGCGCGGCCAACGCGATGGACTTCGACGACCTCATCGGCGAGACCGTCCACATGTTCCGCGCGTTCCCCCAGGTGCTGGAGTACTACCGTCGCCGCTTCCGCCACGTGCTGGTGGACGAGTACCAGGACACCAACCACGCCCAGTACGCCCTGGTGCGGGAACTCGTGGGCGGGGACTCCCCGCAGGGGACGGATCCGTCGGGTCTGCCGCCCGCGGAGCTGACCGTGGTGGGGGACTCGGACCAGTCCATCTACGCGTTCCGCGGCGCGGACATCCGCAACATCACCGACTTCGAGCGCGACTACCCCTCGGCGCGCACCATCCTGCTGGAGCAGAACTACCGCTCCACACAGAACATCCTGACCGCCGCGAACGCCGTGATCTCGCAGAACGCGGACCGCCGGGACAAGAAGCTGTGGACCGCGGAGGGGGACGGTGCTCCGATCGTGGGCTACGCCGCGGAGAACGAGCACGAGGAGGCCCGGTTCATCGCGGAGGAGATCGACCGGCTGCAGGACGAGCACGGCGTCCGCCCGGGGGACGTGGCGGTGTTCTACCGCACCAACGCCCAGTCGCGCTCCCTCGAGGAGATCCTCATGCGCGTGGGCCTGCCGTACAAGGTGGTGGGTGGAACCCGGTTCTACGAGCGCAAGGAGATCAAGGACGCCATGTCCTACCTGCGCGCGATCGCGAACCCCGCGGACGACATCACGGTGCGCCGCATCATCAACGAGCCCAAGCGGGGGATCGGGGACCGGGCCCAGGGCTCGATCGCGGCGCTCGCCGAACGGGAGGGCATCTCCTTCTCGGACGCCATGCACCGACTGGACGAGGCACCCGCACTGGCCACCCGCTCCGCGAACGCCGTCCGGGCGTTCACGCAGCTCATGGACGACCTCCGGGAGCTGTCGGAGGGTTCCTCCGTGTCGTCCGTTCTCGAGGCGGTCCTCGAGCAGTCCGGCTACCTTGAGGCCCTGCGCACCTCCACCGACCCGCAGGACGAGTCCCGTGTGGAGAACCTCGCGGAGCTCGTGGCCGTGGTCCGCGAGTTCGAGAAGGACCACCCGGACGCCGGCCTGGGGGAGTTCCTGGAGCACGTGGCACTGGTGGCGGACGCGGACCAGATCCCCTCGCAGCCGGAACCGTCCGGCGAGGGGGGTGCGAGCGCCCAGCAGATCGCCGACGAGGTGGCGCAGGCGCGCTCCCACGGGGTGGTCACACTCATGACCCTGCACACGGCCAAGGGGCTCGAGTTCCCCGTGGTGTTCCTCACCGGCATGGAGCACGGGATCTTCCCCCATCAGCGCAGCTTCGCGAACCCGTCGAGCATGGAGGAGGAGCGGCGGCTCGCCTACGTGGGGATCACCCGTGCCCGGCAGCGGCTCTACATCACCCGGGCGGAGTCCCGGTCCATGTGGGGACAGTCCCAGTTCAACCCGGCCAGCCCCTTCCTGGACGAGATCCCCGCCCACCTCATCGACTGGAAGCGCGAGGGTGCGCCCGCCGCGGGCGGCTGGGGTTCTCCCGTTCACTCCGGGTTCGAGTCCCGGGATCCGCTGCGGGGCTCCTCGTGGGGTGCCGCCGCCGGCTCGGGGGCCACGTTCCGCAGGCTGTCCCCGGCCACCACCGGGCGGGTGCAGCCCCACAAGGAGATCCCCTCGCTGAGCGTGGGGGACGCCGTGGAGCACAAGGCCTTCGGGCGCGGCTCCGTGCTCGCCGTGGAGGGCAGCGGCGACAAGACCGTGGCGAAGGTGCGGTTCGGCGCGGAGGAGAAGCGGCTGCTGCTGCGCTACGCACCCATGAGCAAGGTGGACTGAGCTGCGGCACCCGCCGCCGGGATCAGAGGAGGGCGAGCACGAGCACGGTGAACAGCGCGGTCACGCGCAGGGACTCGCCGGAGCGCACATGGATCAGACCGATCAGCACGTGGACCACCACGATGGTCAGTGCGATCACGGGTCCGCGGGAGAGCAGGGCCACCGCCCCCATCGCCACGCCCGCCACGAGTCCGCCCCACGGCACCGCGTGCGATCCCCGGAACGTGGCCACACCTCGCACGGCGCGGTGTGCGTAGGCCAGGAAGCCTGCGACGACCACGCAGCGACCCACGTGGTAGACCACCCACGCGCACACCGCGAGCCACGCGGACCCGCCGTAGCTGGCGTACAGCTCGCGGTAGCGGTCCGCGGACACCAGTCCCCACGGCACACCCACGAGGGCGGGCAGCGTGATCGCCACGACCACGGCGGCGAAGCACAGCAGCACCGAGCGCCAGGCGCGGTGGACGAGAGCGGCGTCGTCGGGGGTGTTCCCCGCAGCGCGTGAGTCCGGATCGGCGGGCAGGGGGTCGAGCCCGCGGCGGCGGCTCCAGGCCACGAGCCCGCGCGCCACGAGCAGCCACGCGAGCCCCAGCCCCACCCACACCAGGCACTGCCAGCCCAGCGGGTAGAGCGCGGGGGCGGAGCCCGTGTAGGTGAGCACGGTCCCGTCCACCACGAGCTCCAGGCCCAGGGCCACGAACGAGAACGTGGCGAGCGAGGCCATGAACCCCGGGTCCGCCTCGCGGGCGCCCCAGGTCTCCGGCAGTCCGATGCGTTGCATGGGGCCAGTCAACCAGGGCCGGGCCGCGGGGGAGAACCGGGACGTGTGCCCGCGGGCGGAGCCCGTGCGCCCGCACGCAGTACGGCGAATCCGGGTCCCATGGACTAAAATCGCCGTGAGGGCACTGTGAGCGCAGCGCTGCGCCACATCCCCCCACACCAGGTCGATCCAGCCGGGGGTTCCCGGCGCGGGACGACACACCTCGACGCAGAAGGACACTTATCCGTGGACCTGTTTGAGTACCAGGCACGCGACCTGTTCGAGAAGCACGGTGTCCCCGTGCTGGCCGGCATCGTCGCCACTACCCCAGAAGAAGCCAAGGCAGCAGCCGAGAAGATCGGCGGCGTGACCGTCGTCAAGGCCCAGGTCAAGGTGGGCGGTCGCGGCAAGGCCGGCGGCGTCAAGGTCGCGAAGACGCCCGAGGAAGCCTACGAGTACGCCCAGCAGATCCTCGGGATGGACATCAAGGGCCACACCGTCCACCGCGTCATGATCGCGCAGGGCGCGGACATCGCCGAGGAGTACTACTTCTCGGTGCTGCTGGACCGCGCCAACCGCTCCTACCTGGCCATGTGCTCGGTGGAGGGCGGCATGGAGATCGAGCAGCTCGCCGTGGAGCGCCCCGAAGCCCTGGCCCGCGTGGACGTGAACCCGGCGGAGGGCATCACCGAGGCCAAGGCCCGCGAGATCGTGGAGCAGGCCGGGTTCGATGCCGAGACCGCAGCCAAGGTCGTCCCCGTGCTCGTCAAGCTCGGTGAGGTCTACGCCAACGAGGACGCCACCCTGGTGGAGGTCAACCCGCTGGTAAAGACCGGCGACGGCGAGATCCTCGCCCTGGACGGCAAGGTCTCCCTGGACGACAACGCCGAGTTCCGCCACCCCGAGCACGCCGAGCTCGCGGACAGGACCACGGCCGATCCCCTGGAGGAGAAGGCCAAGGAGAACGACCTCAACTACGTCAAGCTGGATGGCGAGGTCGGGATCATCGGCAACGGTGCCGGTCTCGTGATGTCCACCTTGGACGTCGTGGCCTACGCCGGCGAGAAGCACGGCGACGTGAAGCCCGCCAACTTCCTGGACATCGGTGGTGGCGCCTCGGCCGAGGTCATGGCGGCCGGGCTGGACGTCATCCTGGGCGATCCCCAGGTCAAGTCCGTGTTCGTGAACGTCTTCGGCGGCATCACGGCGTGCGACGCCGTGGCCAACGGCATCGTCAAGGCGCTCGAGATCCTCGGCGACTCCGCCACCAAGCCCATCGTGGTGCGGCTGGACGGCAACAACGTGGACGAGGGTCGCGCGATCCTCCGCGAGGCCAACCACCCGCTGATCACCACCGCGGACACCATGGACGCCGGCGCCGACAAGGCCGCCGAGCTCGCCCACTCCGCCAAGTAATCGCCCACGAACAGAGCTACCAGGAAGAAGACATGTCGATCTTTTTGAACAAGGACTCCAAGGTCATCGTTCAGGGCATCACCGGCGGCGAGGGCACCAAGCACACCGCACGCATGCTCGCGGCCGGCACCCAGGTGGTGGGCGGCGTCAACGCCCGCAAGGCCGGGACCACGGTGAGCCACAAGGACCAGGACGGCAACGCCGTCGAGCTGCCCGTGTTCGGCGGCGTGGCCGAGGCCATGAAGGAGACCGGCGCGAACGCGTCGATCGTCTTCGTGCCGCCGGCCTTCTGCAAGGACGCCGTGATCGAGGCCATCGACGCCGAGATCCCGCTGGTGGTCGTGATCACCGAGGGCATCCCCGTGCAGGACTCCGCCGAGTTCTGGGCCCACTCCCAGGCGAACACCGGTGCGGACGGCAAGCCCAAGACCCGCATCATCGGCCCCAACTGCCCGGGAATCATCTCCCCCGAGGAGTCGCTGCTGGGCATCACGCCCGCGAACATCACGGGCAAGGGCAAGCTGGGCCTGGTCTCCAAGTCCGGCACGCTGACCTACCAGATGATGTACGAGCTGCGTGACCTGGGCTTCACCACGGCCATCGGCATCGGCGGAGACCCCGTCATCGGCACCACCCACATCGACGCCCTCGAGGCGTTCGAGGCGGATCCCGAGACCGAGGCCATCGTGATGATCGGTGAGATCGGCGGCGACGCCGAGGAGCGCGCCGCGGAGTTCATCAAGGCCAACGTCACCAAGCCCGTGGTGGGCTACGTGGCCGGGTTCACCGCTCCCGAGGGCAAGACCATGGGCCACGCCGGCGCCATCGTCTCCGGCTCCTCCGGAACGGCCCAGGCCAAGAAGGAGGCCCTCGAGGCCGCCGGGGTGAAGGTCGGCAAGACCCCCTCGGAGACCGCGCAGCTCATGCGGGACATCTTCTCCGGCAAGTAACGGGTTCCCGGTCCGCCGGGAGCGCCACAACGACGACGCCGCTGCCCCACCTCGGTGGGTCAGCGGCGTCGTCGTTCCGTGCCCGGTCGCTGCGCGCGTGCCCGGGGTGCGTGCCTCAGGCCAGCACGATGGTGCGGTTGCCGGAGATCACCACGCGGCCCTCGGCGTGCCACTTCACGGCCCGTGACAGCGCCTGGGTCTCGGCGTCCGAGCCCACGGCCACGAGATCCGCGGGGGTGTGGGCGTGATCCACGGGGATCACGCTCTGGGCGATGATCGGGCCCTCGTCCAGGTCCGCGGTCACGTAGTGGGCGGTGGCACCCACCATCTTCACACCGCGCTCGTAGGCCTGGTGGTAGGGCTTCGCGCCCTTGAACGAGGGCAGGAATGAGTGGTGGATGTTGATGCACCGACCGGCGAGCTCGCGGGTGAGCTCATCGGAGAGGATCTGCATGTAGCGGGCCAGGACCACGAGCTCGGTGTCGTACGCGGCCACGAGCTCCTGCAGCTGCGCCTCTGCCTCCCTCTTGGTGTCCTTGCTGACGGGCACGTGGTGGAACGGGATGCCGTAGAAGTCCACGAGCGGGCGCAGGTCCGTGTGGTTGGACACCACGGCCACGATCTCCACGGGCAGCGATCCCACGTGGGCCCGGTGCAGCAGGTCCGCCAGGCAATGGGAGATCTTGGAGACCATCACGAGCACGCGGGTCTTCCTGCGGGCGTCCACGAGCCGGAACCGCATGCCGTGCTTCTCGGCAACGGGTCGGAAGCCCGCCACGAGGGACTCCGTGGTCACGGTTCCCGGCTCGCTCATGGTGTGGCACCGGATGAAGAACTCGTTGTCGTGGCGGTCCGAGAAGTGCTTCACATCGAAGATGTCGCAGCCCTGGCCGGTGAGGTTGGAGGCCACCGCGCTCACGAGACCGTAGGCCTCGGGGCAGTGGGCGGTGAGGACGTGCGCGTCGGGCGTGGGCTGGTGGGCCGACATGTGGGGGTGCTCCTGGGGTGACGGGACGGATCGACGGCCCGCGTCATGCAGGATCGTGGAGTTGCCGCGGGCCACGGGTCATTTTATCGTCCCGGAGACCGTGGTGCGTTATCGACCGGTGGCCGCGAGAGCGGACGGTAGGAGCCCGTCCGGCGCGGGGAGAGGTGCGCCTCTGTGAGAGAACCAGCGGCCACCGGCAGGCGATAACGCCTCAACGGGATCAAGCCGTGGGCTGAGCGGCTACCGACACACAGCACCGGCTGCAGTGCACCCCCCAGTGCAGGAGCAGCGGTTTTCCTGTGCGAAGTCTCCCGTTGCGGTGGTTCGGAGAACCACGCTCACAGAATATCGGAATTTCTCGGCTGACTTGGAGCGGGTGGAATCTTGTTCGGGCGGTAATCGCCCGCCGGCCCACCGGGCATTCGGCGCCACGAATGAGATTTATCCCACAAACCCCATCTGACTAGGGGGAACGTTGGGGTGGAGCAGATTCCTCACCGTTCACTCCTGTGAATTCTGAGAAATGTGCTAGATAGCTCATGTTGTTGTGGGCACTAGAGGGGACAAACTGCAGTTCCCCAACTCGGGACGGCCGGGTCCTCCGTGAGCACCCGGTCCGGCGCCGGCTCAGGCGACCCCGGTGTTGAAGGCCAGCCCCAGCAGGTACGTGGCGATCGCCGCCCCGTAGCCGATCCCCAGCTGCCGCAGACCGCGCATGAGGGGGGATGCGCCGGACAGCAGCCCCACGAAGCCGCCGGTGACCAGCAGCGCAGCACCCACCAGCGCCATCGCGACCACGAGCGCCGCGCCGCCGCCGAGACCGAACAGGTACGGGAGGATGGGGATCACGGCACCGGAGGCGAAGAAGCAGAAGCTCGACGCCGCGGCGCCGAGGTCCGTGCCGAGCGCCTGGTGGCCGTCGGCGGGGGAGGGAGCCTCGGCGTCGTCGTCCAGGGCGGCCAGCGCCTTCTCGTCCCGGTAGGACAGGGAGGGGTCGCAGTCGCAGTCGAAGTGGCCGAGCCGCTCGGCCGCCCGGTGCTCGGCGGCTTCCTCGCTCATGCCGCGGGCACGGTAGATGAGGGTCAGCTCGTTCGCGTCGAGGTCCAGTGAGGGGGCCACCTGCAGGGTCACCTGGGTGGGCCGGGAGGCGTCCAGCAGCTCGCGCTGGGAGCGCACGGACACGAACTCGCCTGCGCCCATGGACAGGGCTCCCGCGAGCAGCCCCGCAATGCCGGAGAACAGCACCATGGAGCTGGCCGTGCCGGTGGCGCCCACGCCCATCACGAGCGCGAGGTTGGAGACGAGGCCGTCGTTGGCGCCGAAGACCGCCGCGCGGAAGTTGCCCGAGAGCCGGGTTCGGCCGTCCGTGGCCAGCGCGCGGATGATCTCCTCGTGCACGGCCTCGTCCGCCGCCATGGCGTCGGTGGCGTCCGGGTCCTCGCGGTAGGGCGAGCGGGACTCGGCGCGCTGCAGCAGGGCCAGCACGAACACCGAGCTCACGTGCTTGGCCAGGAACATGAGGATCCTGGCCTGCAGCGCCGGGCGGACCGTACGCCGCGCGTGGGGGCCCAGCAGGCGGCGCCAGTGCTCGGCGTGGCGGCCCTCGCCCTCGGCCACGCTGTGCAGGATCTCGGCGTGGCGCCCGGTGCTGTTGCGGGCCAGGTGCTCGTAGGTGGCGGCCTCGGCCAGCTCGTCCGCGAGGTAGTGGCGCCAGCGGCGGATCTGGGCGGGGGTCGGTTCGGGGTTCTCGGGCATGACGGAGGACGCGGTGCGGGGTGCGGGCATGGCTCGCGATCTTACGCACGCGCCGTCGCCGGTGAATTCGGGACGCCGAAAGCTCGGGCGCAGGCCGGTCCGAACGCGGTGAGACCCGCGGTGACGGCGAGGACCCCGGGGATGGGAACGGGGTGAGCCTCAGACCGCCAGCAGGGAGCGGATGTCCTCGGCGTCCAGGCTCGCGGAGAACACGCGGTCGTCGTCGAGCACCGCGGTGAAGAGGTCCGCCTTGCGGGTCTTCAGCTCCATGACCTTCTCCTCGATCGTGTGCTCGGCGACCATGCGGTAGACCATGACCTTCTGGGTCTGCCCGATCCGGTGCGTGCGGTCCACGGCCTGGTTCTCCGCGGCAGGGTTCCACCAGGGGTCCAGCAGGAAGCAGTAGTCCGCCTCCGTGAGGTTGATGCCGAAGCCGCCCGCCTTGAGGCTCACGAGGAACACGGGGGCCTGCCCGCTGCGAAACTTCTCGAGGGCGCCCGCGCGGTCCCTGGTGCTTCCGTCCAGGTAGCTGTACGCGATCCCGGCCTCGTCCAGACGGCGGGCCACGAGCTTGAGGAAGCTCGTGAACTGGCTGAACACGAGCGGGCGGTGGCCCTCCTGGATCAGCTGGGGCAGCTGGTCGAAGAGGACGTCCAGCTTGGAGGAGGACGCCGTGGACCCGGGGTCCACCAGGGCGGGGTCCAGGGCCAGCATCCGCAGCGTGGTGAGGGACTGGAAGATGGTGAAGCGGTTCTTGTCGAAGTCCCGCAGCAGCCCCAGGATCTTGGCGCGCTCGCGCTGCAGCCGGCGGTCGTAGGCGCTGCGGTGCTCCGGGTTGAGACCCACGGGCAGCACGTGCTCGAGCTTGGGCGGCAGCTGCAGGTCCACGTCCGCCTTGGTGCGCCGCAGCATGAACGGCTTCATCCGGGCGCGCAGCCGTGCCAGCGCGTCCGAGTCCATGGCGCGCTCGATGGGGCGCTGGTAGTGCTCGGTGAAGCGCTTCCGGGACGGGAACAGGCCGGGGGCGGTGAGGGAGAGCAGGGACCACAGCTCCGAGAGGCTGTTCTCCATGGGGGTGCCCGTGATGGCCAGGGAGGTGCGGGCACGCAGGTTCTTCACGGCGCGGTACGCCTTGGTGCGGGGGTTCTTCACGAACTGCGCCTCGTCCATGACCACGCCGGCCCACTCCACGGACTGGTAGGCCTCCGCATCAAGGCGCAGCAGGGCGTAGGAGGTCAGCACCACGTGGGAGGAGCGTGCGGCGCCCGCCGCGGAGTCCTTGGTGGAGTCCAGCACCGTCACGTCCAGGGAGGGTGCGAAGCGGCGCAGCTCGGCGGACCAGTTGGCCACCACGGAGGTGGGGGCGATCACCAGGTAGGGCGGAAGCTGCGGGTCCCGTGCCGTGGCCCGCAGCATCGCGGCAATGGTCTGCACGGTCTTGCCCAGGCCCATGTCGTCCGCGAGCACCCCGCCGAGCTCGTGCTCCCACAGGAAGGTGAGCCACCGGTAGCCCTCGTACTGGTACGGGCGCAGCGTGGCCTGCAGCTCGGCGGGCACGGGTGGGGAGGGGACCTCCTCCAGGTGCGCGAGGGCCCGGACACCCTCCCGCCAGCGCTCGGCCTGCTGGGTGTCGGTGGCCAGCTCCTCGAACTGCTCCCAGAGGCTCGTCTGGTACCGGTTCAGCGCGAGCGGGGCGTGCCTGTCCTCCTGCAGCGTCCGCGCCTCCGCGATCAGGGTGCGCAGCCGCACGAACTCGGGGCGGTCCAGGGAGAAGTAGGAGCCGTCCCGCAGCAGCATCACGTCCTGGCCGCGGTCCAGGGCCTGGAAGATCTCGGAGAACGGGACGTAGTGCTCCCCGACCTTCACGGTCACCCCCAGGCCGAACCAGTCGTGGTGCTCGGTGGGGGCCGTGGACACCGTGATCTCGGTGGGGTCCGCGACCTCCCGGTAGGCGGGGGAACCGCCCGTCTCCTCGATGCGCAGATCCGGGATCCGTCGCAGCTGCGGCAACCACGTGCGCAGCAGCACGAGCGCGTCCTCCGCGGCGTAGGAGCTGCGCTTGAAGTCCAGCTCCGGAACCCGGCGCTGGACGGCCTGGACCATGGAGGACTCCCACCGGGACTCCCTCGCCACGGGTTCGTCCCCCAGCGGGTCCAGCGGACGGAACGGCAGGCGCACCCGCTCCCGGCCCTTCTGGTACTCCCACTCCCACTCCACGCGCTCGGTGAGGTCGTCGTGGTGCACGGTCAGCACGAACTCCGGGTCCGCGACCTGCGGCAGGACCAGGGAGTCCTCTTCTGCCGTCACGTGCATGCTCTGGTGCAGCCGCGGGAAGTAGGTCTCGAAGAACTCCTCCACGCCGTCCCGGGGTACGGTGAGGGACTCCGCCCGGTCCAGGAACGAGCGCTGCTGCTGGTTCAGACGGGTTCCCAGCACCACGAGGTGCAGCGGGAACCTGTTGAGGTCCTCCGCGGACTCCAGCGCCTCCGGGGTGGCCTCGGGGTGGAAGAGCCCGTGCCCGGGCTGACCGATGATCCGGGCCCAGCGCAGGGGGATCTCCTCCTCGCCCACGATCAGCTGGGGACGCAGGCAGAGCGCCCCGTGCTCCCCGGCCTCCACACGGACCTCGAAGCGTCCGTCCCGGTCCAGGACCACGGGGGCCCCGGTGCCGCGGGAGACCAGGGGAATCCCCAGTGTCGCCGCACGGGAGAGAATAGGCCACAGCAGCGGGGAGGTGTAGCGCTCCACGTGCAGCTGGTGCCGGTCGGCGGCGTAGCTGCCGCGGTGCGACTCGGACAGGGCCCGAAGCTCCTCGAACCAGTCGAGCTGCTCCGGGTCCAGCGCACCGCTGCGGGCGTGGGTGGCGAGGTTGCCCCAGTCGATCCCGGTGTGGACCCAGCCACGCCGCCCACGCAGCACCGGGCGCGCGGTGAGCGTCAGCGGGGTCTCCTCGGGTGATGTCCGCCACGCCCTGGGGGAGCGGTTCTGCACCCGGGCGAGGTCCATCTCGAGTGCCACGGCCGGTCCGGAATCGGGGTCCGCCACCACCCGCTCGGCACCGGAGCCCGGCACGATCCGGGAGAGTTCGCTGCGCCAGTCCGGGCCCTCGCCCGGCACACGGGCGTCCGGGAACTGCGCAGCACCATCCATGGCGTCTACCGTACCGTTCGGCCCGGACACGGGCAGGTGCTGCCGGCAAAGGCCCGGCGCAGCGGCGGCGTCGGACACGTTGCCCCAGGAGCGGCACTGTCGGACCCGGCGCCGGAGGAGAACCCGGTGGCGGCGGACGCGTCGTCGTCGGCGGGCAGGCCCGGCGCGCACGGGCTCGTCCGGCACACGGGGGACACGGGGGCCGTGGGACGGGCACGCCGCGGGAACTTATACTCGGGAGGGACTGAGACGACCAAGAGCGCCCCTCGGCGCAGACGGAGGATTTGTGGCTGACGCTGCCGGTTTCCACACAGGAGACCACGCGATTGCATCCGGACCCCAGGAAGTCGAGTACCTGCGTTGGAACGACGCCGTGGCGCGGGCCTTCTTCGGGCCCCGCGTGGCGGGGGAACTGGTCCACCTGGACCTGGACGAGAGGATGCTCGAGCAGATCGGCTCGGAGTTCGGCCTGGACGGTCCGTCCACCCTGCGGGCGCTCGCGGACTCGGTGACCCCGCTGCTCGTGACAGACGGCTCCCGCCGCTCGCTCTTCGACGCGTTCAACAAGCTCACCGAGGTCTGGTACCGGATGTCCCGGCGCCAGCTGGAGGACCTCACCAAGATCGGTCCCCCGCCCATCGTGGCGCTGCTCGCACTGCTGTCCCTGGCCGGACGCCACATGTCCGCGCTCGCGGCGCGCACCGGCAAAAAGTCCGTCTCCACGTTCTACCTCCCGCTGGCCGTGCTGCTGCAGGCCGGGCAGGAGAACGTCAAGGCGCTCGAGAGCGCCGTGCGCAAGGACACCGAGACCTACTGGGACGCGCTGCGCTACTGGCTCGAGGCCTTCGACGGCCAGCTGGGCCTGCCCTCGGCCTACGCCGTGAACCACCGGCCCGTGGGCCTGGCGCTCTCCCAGACCCTGTTCGGCCCCTCCGAGCTGCGGCAGCTGCACCAGATGTTCGAGGACCTCGAGCTGACCACCGCGCAGGGGATGAGCGCGCAGGAGCTGGGAATCTACATCGACTTCTGGCTGGACATCGCGGACACGGACGTCTCCAAGTCCATGCGCAGCATCTGGTCCAACCCGCTCACCCGTGACCCCGCCCTGCAGGTGGCGCTCGCGCAGCTGGCCGCGTGGGAGTCCGCCCCGGACGACGACGCCGCGGGCGCCCCCCGCGGCTCCCGGCACCTGGGCCCCCGCAGCCCCGGGCTGTGCCTCACGGACGGCACGGACTTCGTGGGCAACCCCGTGTACGAGCTGGGCTTCGTGGTGCCCAAGCGACTGGTCCCGGGCCGTGAGGTGGACCTGGCCACCACGGCCGGCCCACGCACCATGTTCCTGAACTACATCGGGGACGCCTACCTGGGGATCTCCGCGTACAGCGCGCGCATGACCAACGACACCCTGCTCTCCGGCCAGCTCACGGTCACCGCGGGGGAGCTGACGCTCACCCGCAACCCCCGGCCCGTGGTGGTGTTCGCGAAGGACGCCTACTCGGACACGTTCCTCTCCGTGGACCACGTGCCCACCGCGTGGCCCTGCCGGATCATGGTGCGGGACGAGCCGGAGTGGGTGGAGCAGGTCCGGGCCATCCTGGACGACTCCGCCTCCCCGGACTACCGCGAGGTGGCCCCCGGCGAGAACGGCGTGGCCGAGGGCTGGGTGCTCTTCGACGACGTCCAGGTGCTGCGTGCCGGGGATCCCGCCCTGACCGTGAACGACAACTTCTCGGCCCTCGTGCCCCGGCTCGTGCCCACGCTGACGCTGTCCGGGGGGCTGCGGATCCCCGGGGACGTGGAGCGCTTCTCCGCACTGCGCCCGCCGCAGCTGACCGTGACCTCGGACAGCGACGACCCCCTGTTCGTGGAGTGCGAGTGGCGCAACCCGCACTCGTTCAAGCTCATGAGCACCAAGCTCACCCCGTCGCGGGTGCCACCGTTCCAGGTGAGCCTGGGCCGCACGGAGCTGGCGCTGGCGGACGGGCACCTCAAGCCCAACGACTACACGCTGGTGCTGCGCGCGGGACGCACGGTCAAGCAGCGCCTCGAGTTCCGGGTGCGGGACGCGTCGTACTACATCACCCAGCGCTCCCTCGGCTACGAGGGCGAGATGGTGCACGTGGCGGAGGAGAGCCTCTGGCCCGTCACCGCCGTCACGCGGGACGAGCTCCCCGAGCAGTACGTCCAGGGCTCGTTCGACAACATGGACCCGCACGAGGGCGAGTTGCCGGACGCGGAGGTCCCCGAGGTCGCGGGCTGGGAGTCCGCCGAGGGCCAGATGTTCCCCGAGCGCAGCAACGAGCTGCCCGAGGCCCCGGACGTCTCCTGCATGGTCACGGGCAAGCACAAGGTGGTCCTGCCGCCCATGGACCCCAAGGCCAAAGCGCCGTGGGTGTTCGGCCGGTGCAAGTTCTGCGGCCTCACCAAGCGCTATCCCGGCCGCCTCACCAAGCTCTCCGCGGTGGGCCAGACCGGCTCGGTGGAAGCCCTGCAGTTCATCGGCCCGGACGAGGGGGAGTACCCCGGCTCCTGGGCGCCGTTCAAGGACATGCTCACGTTCCTGGGCGGGGGCAAGCGCTCCACCCTCTCGATCGTGGCCCGGCAGCTGGAGGACTCCGAGCGCTTCGAGGAGTGGTTCGTGGGCCACCTGCAGGCCCTCGGCTTCCTGGAGGTCATCCGGGACGAGAACTGGACCGTGCGCCGCTGGCAGGTGTGCTCTCCCGCGCTCACCCAGCTGGTGGACGGCTCCGTGCTGCTCACGGGCGGGTGGAAGGCCGAGCAGGAGGACGCGGTCACCCGCGCCACCGCGGCACAGGGCGGGGAGGCCGTGGTGCTCTCGCCCGAGGACCACGCGACCACCATGCTCCAGGACGTGGACCTCGACGCCCTGAGCAGGTCCCTGCCCGAGGGCATGTGCGACGTGGTCTACGACGCCGGGCCCGAGATGCTGGACACCCTCCCGCCGCTGTCCTCCGTGGTGGCGGGTCTGCCCCTGCGCGAGATGCAGTACAACGGGGTGGCCGAGCGCTTCGTGCCGGCGGACGCCACCTGGGAGGCCACCGAGGACCGCAACCAGCCAGGGCTGTACCGGATCAACCACCACCACAAGACGCGCTACGCGTACCGCACGGAGGAGAACGTGGTCTCGGGGCACTGCCGTCCCGTGTCCTCCGGTCTGGGCAAGCACCTGGTGGCCCGGGACACCGGCACCCCGCTGGTGAGCTACGATCCCGAGCTGCGGCTGCTGTCCGTGCCGATCGGTGCGGCCCTGCCGGGCCTGTACGCGCGGGCCGCGGTGCTGTGCTCGGGGCTGCTGCCCACGCTCGTGGACGAGGACTTCTCTCTCAACTACGGGGACGTGTCCGAGGAGTTCGCCGCGGCCCTCGTGGCCAAGCTCCTGGGCTGAGAGGACGGCGGCGGGGCCGGCGTTGCGACCCCGCCGCCGTCCTCCCTACAGTGGGAGGGCCGCCAAGGACTACCGAGTGGTAATACGACGTCTCGACCCCGGGTCGCCCTCGTCCGGCCCAGCGAAGCGAAGCTCCCATGAGCCAGTCCCCGTCCACACCGCCCGAGCGTGCAGGGTCCTCGCCCCGAGCAGCGACCGACGCCACCTCCACCGCGGCACCCGGATCCCCGGGGGCCGCCGACGCCTCGGCAGCCCTGGACGGTTCCGCCTCCCCGAGCACGACGGTCAAGCTGCCGGTGAACTGGCGCGTGCTGATCGCGGCCGCCACGGTCATCGTGGGGCTCTCCGCGTGGGCCATCGCGGCCCCGGAACAGGCCGACGCCGTGATCGGCGGTGTGGTGGCGTGGGTCGCCTCCCAGCTGGGCTGGTTCTACGTCCTCACCGCCACCCTGGTGATCGTGTTCGTGTTCGTGATCGCGGTGGCGGTGAGCCGCGGTGGCTCCGTGCGGATGGGACCGGACCACGCCCGCCCGCAGTTCAACATGTTCACGTGGACGGCCATGCTCTTCGCGGCCGGCATCGGCGTGGACCTCATGTTCTTCTCGGTCTCCGAACCGGTGAGCCAGTACTTCGCCCCGCCCTCCGGGGACGGTCAGAACCTGGAGGCCGCCCGCCAGGCCGTGGTGTGGACCCTGTTCCACTACGGCATCACCGGGTGGGCCATGTACGCCCTCATGGGCATGGCCTTCGGGTACTTCGCGTACCGCTTCGGGATGCCCCTGAGCATCCGCTCCGCGCTGTACCCCCTGCTCGGCAAGCGTATCCACGGGGCCGCGGGCGACGCCGTGGACACCGCAGCGCTGCTCGGCACCGTGTTCGGGGTGGCCACCTCCCTGGGCATCGGTGTGGTGCAGTTGAACTACGGGCTCAAGACCCTGTTCGGTGTGCCCGAGAACCTTGCGGTGCAGTCCGCGCTGATCGCCGTGGGCGTGGGCATGGCCGTGGTCTCGTGCGTCTCCGGGGTGGACAAGGGCATCCGGCGGTTGTCCGAGCTGAACATCGTCCTGGCCATCGGCCTCATGCTCTACGTGCTGGTGGCGGGGCGCACGGCGTTCCTGCTGGACTCGATCGTGATGAACATCGGGGACTTCGTCGCCCGCTTCCCGGGGATGACCCTGAACACGTTCGCGTTCGAGGCGCCCCAGGAGTGGATGAGCACGTGGACCCTGTTCTTCTGGGCCTGGTGGATCGCGTGGGCGCCCTTCGTGGGGCTCTTCCTGGCGCGCATCTCCCGCGGCCGCACGCTGCGCCAGTTCGTGGTGGGCACCATGACGGTCCCGTTCGCGTTCATCCTGCTGTGGATCTCGATCTTCGGGAACTCCGCCCTGGACATCGTGGTGGGCGGCAACACGGAGTTCGGCGACGTGGCCATGAACACCCCCGAGCGGGCCTTCTACTCCCTGCTGGAGCAGTACCCCGGCGCCACGGTGGCCGCCTCGATCGCCACGTTCACCGGTCTGCTGTTCTACGTGACGTCCGCGGACTCCGGCGCGCTCGTGATGAGCAACTTCACCTCCAAGATCGACGACCCCAACCAGGACGGCCCCAAGTGGCTGCGCGTGCTCTGGGCCGTGAGCACGGGCGTGCTGACGCTGGCCATGCTGCTGGTGGGCGGTGTGACCACGCTGCAGAACGCCACGCTCGTCATGGGACTGCCGTTCTCGGTGGTCATGTACCTCATCATGGTGGGACTGTGGCGGGCCCTGCAGGTGGAGGTCAGCACCGCGGCCTCCGGCGCCGTGGCCAGCCGCTCCGCCGTGGCAGGGCGCACCGGCCGGGACACGCACTGGCGCTCGCGGCTCTCCCGCCTGGGCTCGTACCCGGGTCCCCGCGCCGCGCAGCGCTACGTGAAGGACGTGGCGGCGCCGGCACTCGAGACGCTCGCGGCGGAGATCCGCGGTTCCGGGGTCGCGGTCACCGTGGCGACCACGCCGGTGGAGGAGGACCCCGGGCTGCAGCAGACCAGCCTGCACGTGGACCTCGCCCCCGAGCGGGACTTCCTGTACCGGGTGCACCCCGTGGCGTTCCCCACCCCGGGGTTCGGAGGCTTCCGCACCAACCCGGACTCGGACCGGTACTTCCGGCTGGAGGTCTTCACGGCCACCGGCTCACTGGGCTACGACGTGCTGGGGTACACGTCCGAGCAGCTCATCAACGACGCGCTCGACTGCTACGAGCGCCACCTGGAATTCATCCGGCTCAACCACGAGCACCCCGGCAGCACCCAGATCGGCCTTCCCACGACCGAGACGGGGATGTGGGCCGAGACCGCACCGAACAAGGAGGACACACCGTGAGCAGCACGCTGTACATCGACGGCCAGTGGGTCCCCGCCCTGCAGGGCGGCACCCGCACCATCACCTGCCCCGCGGACGGCACCGAGGTGGCCGTCGTCGCCGAGGCCACCCGCGAGGACACCGAGCGCGCGATCGGCGCGGCCCGCGTGGCCTTCGACGACGGCCGCTGGTCGGACGTCCCCGCGGGGGAGCGCGGCGGCTTCCTGCTGCGCGTGGCCGCCCTGCTGCGCGAGCGCGCCGAGGAGTTCGCCCGCGCCGAGTCCCTGGACACCGGCAAGCGCATGGACGAGTCCCGCCAGGACATCTCGGACATCGCGGACTGCTTCGAGCACTTCGGCAGGATCGCCGCGCAGGACGCGGGCCGCGTGGTGGACGCCGGGAACCCGGACGTGGTCAGCCGCGTGGTCCACGAGCCCGTGGGTGTGTGCGGTCTCATCACCCCGTGGAACTACCCGCTGCTGCAGGCCGCGTGGAAGATCGCACCCGCGCTCGCGGCGGGCAACACGTTCGTGCTCAAGCCGGCCGAGCTCACGCCCCACACGGCCATCCTCATGATGCAGGTGCTCGAGGAGCTGGGGCTGCCCGCGGGTGTGGCCAACCTCGTGCTGGGTGCCGGGGCGGAGGCCGGCGCGCCGCTGTCCTCCGACCCCCGCGTGGACCTCGTGTCCTTCACCGGCGGGCTCGTGACCGGCCGTGTGGTCGCCCGCGAGGCCGCGGCCACCGTCAAGAAGGTGGCCCTCGAGCTGGGCGGCAAGAACCCCAACGTCGTCTTCGCGGACGCGGACTACGACGCCGCGCTGGACAACGCCCTGAACGCCGCGTTCGTGCACTCGGGGCAGGTCTGCTCCGCCGGAGCGCGGCTGGTGGTGGAGGAGTCCATCGCGGAGAAGTTCGTGAGCGATCTCGCGGCGCGCGCGGAGGCCATCCTGCTGGGCGGCCCGTTCGACGAGAAGGCCGAGACCGGCGCGCTGATCTCCGAGGCGCACCGGGACAAGGTGCACGCCTACGTGGAGCGTGCCCGCGAGCAGGGTGCGCGCATCCGCTGCGGCGGCCGCTTCGCCGAGGGGCCCTCCGCGGACGGAACGCTGCAGCTCGAGAACGGCTGCTTCTACCTGCCCACGGTGATCGACGAGTGCACCCCGGACATGGACTGCGTGCACGACGAGGCCTTCGGCCCCACCGTGACCGTGGAGACCTTCCGCACCGAGGAGGAGGCCGTGGCGATCGCCAACGACACGTACTACGGCCTGGCCGGCGCCGTGTGGAGCCAGGACTCGGGCAAGTCCCAGCGGGTGGCCGGGAAGCTGCGCCACGGCACCGTGTGGATCAACGACTTCCACCCCTACCTGCCGCAGGCGGAGTGGGGCGGCATGAAGCAGTCCGGCGTGGGCCGCGAGCTGGGCCACGACGGGCTGGGGGAGTACCAGGAGACCAAGCACGTCTACCAGAACGTCCGACCGGCCGTCACCGGGTGGTTCGCGCAGCACTGAGCGCGGCGCACCACCGCGCCGGGCCCGCCCCGGCGCACCGGCCGACGACGCCGCGCCCGTCCCGTTCGTAGCACACGGACGGGCGCGGGCGGCGTCGCACACCCCGACGAAGGGAGAAGACATGAGCGAGAAGAACACCCTGGCCGAGTACGACTACGTGGTGGTGGGGGCTGGCTCCGCCGGCGCCGTGGTCGCCGCGCGCCTGAGCGAGGATCCGAGCGTGTCCGTGGCCCTGCTGGAGGCCGGCGACCACGACGCCGGGTACCCCGAGGTGCTGCAGCTCAACCGCTGGATGGAGCTGCTGGAGTCCGGCCACGACTGGGACTACCCGCTGGAGGAGCAGGAGAACGGCAACTCCTTCATGCGCATGGCCCGTGCCAAGGTGCTGGGCGGCTGCTCGTCCCACAACTCCTGCATCGCGTTCTGGGCGCCGAGCGAGGACCTGGACGAGTGGGAGTCCAAGCACGGGGCGCAGGGCTGGAACTCCGAGCTGGCGTTCCGGCTGTACCAGAAGCTGGAGAACAACGAGGACCCGGGCGCCCACCACGGCCACGACGGCCCCGTGCGGCTGCGCAACGTGCCGCCGGCGGACCCGAGCGGCGTCGCCCTGCTGGAGGCGGCCGAGCAGGCCGGGATCCCGCGCGCGGACTTCAACACGGGCAAGACCGTGACACAGGGCGCGAGCTTCTTCCAGATCAGCGCCCGAGAGGACGGCACGCGCTCCTCCTCATCCGTGAGCTACCTGCACCCCGCGCAGGACCGTGAGAACCTCTCGATCCTCACGGGCACCCAGGTCAAGCGGGTGCTCTTCGACGAGGACCTCCGCGCCACCGGTGTGGAGGTCACGGACAACGCGTTCGGCAAGGCCCACGTGATCTCCGCGCGCCGCGAGGTGGTCGTCTCCGCCGGGGCGGTCGACACCCCCAAGCTGCTCATGCTCTCCGGCATCGGCCCCGCCGAGCACCTCTGCGAGGTGGGCGTGGACGTCCTGGTGGACTC
Organism: Kocuria tytonicola; assembly: GCF_003687455.1. GTDB lineage: Bacteria > Actinomycetota > Actinomycetes > Actinomycetales > Micrococcaceae > Kocuria > Kocuria tytonicola. The sequence goes on from NZ_PHOA01000014.1 coordinate 27,487, forward strand.
CCCGGGCGTGGGCTCGCACCTGCAGGACCACCCGGAGGCGGTGATCCAGTGGGAGGCGAAGAAGCCCATGGTGGAGGACACCACCCAGTGGTGGGAGATCGGCGTGTTCGACCAGGTGGACGAGGGCCTGGACCGCCCGGATCTGATGATGCACTACGGCAGCGTGAACTTCGACATGCACACCTACCGCCAGGGCTATCCCACGGCGGACAACGCGTTCTGCCTGACCCCGAACGTGACCCACGCCCGCTCCCGCGGCACCGTGCGGCTGCGCACGCGTGACTTCCGGGACAAGCCCCGTGTGGATCCCCGCTACTTCACGGATCCCGAGGGCTACGACATGCGCATCATGACGGCGGGCATCCGCCGCGCGCGGGAGATCGTGGCGCAGCAGGGCATGTCCGAGTGGGCCGGCAGGGAGCTGTTCCCCGGGGAGGACGTGCAGAGCGACGAGGAGATCGCGGACTACATCCGCCGCACCCACAACACCGTGTACCACCCGGCGGGCTCGTGCCGCATGGGTCCGGTGGAGGACGCGGACTCGCCCCTGGACCCGCAGCTGCGGGTCAAGGGTGTGAGCGGGCTGCGCGTGGCGGATGCCTCCGTCATGCCGGAGCTCGTGACCGTGAACCCCAACATCACCGTCTACATGATCGGTGAGCGGGCCGCGGAGCTGATCGCGGCGGACCACGGGGCCGGGCAGCAGTAGCCCTCGGCCCAGGCACGACGACGCCCGGCACCGTGAGGTGCCGGGCGTCGTCGTGCTCCGGACCGGTCTGCCCCGGTGCCGGGGAGCGCCGAGGCGCTCAGGCGGAGAGCGGCTCCAGCTTGTAGAAGGACATCCCGCCGGTGACGCCGGAGGCCCCGGGGACCAGGAGCCTGCGGTACTTGGCGCACCACTGGCCCCGCCCGCGGGTGTGCCGCGCGGCCGCGGCGACCGCACGGACGTCGTCCGTGGCGTACTGGTGCTGCTGGCCGTCGGGCTCCGTGAGGGACACGAGGTGGTGCGCGGTGTCCGCGTGGACGGTCACGTCCACCCACTGCTCTCGGGAGTCGGGGCTCGTCCGCTGGGTGGACGGGGGTCGCTGTGCTGTGCTGTTCATCTTCCGTGGCCTCTGACTTCTTCTGGTCGCTTGCCGGAATCACGCGCGTGAATCGGCCACTTCGTCATCCAAACCACCCCTGAACCGAGGGTTGGCGTGCGCCGAGTTGGAGCTCGGGTGAACGCGCGGGCCGGTGGCCCGCGCGCAGGCGCATCTCGTGAAGGTGGTTCGAGCCTAGTCAGCGCTGCCCGGTGCGAGCCAGGGACCGGCCGGGAATGTCATCAAAACTTAACCAACGGAGCCTGGTGGCCCGGGCCGTCCGGTCAGCGGGCGCCCAGCCCCGTCCGCCGTGCCCCGTTCGTGCGGGAGTTCACGCGGGCCGCTCGCCCGTAGTGCTCCACGAGCTGGTCGCACACGGCGTCCCACGTGCGGGTCTGCACCGTCCGGTGGGCCGTGCGCGCGAACGCGAGACGCTTGGCGTCGTCGCCCACGAGGTCCCGCACCCGATCCCGCAGGGCCTCGGTGTCCCCGGGGCGGTAGAGCCAGCCGTTGCGGGAGGAGTCCACGAGGTCCAGCGGGCCGCCGCGGCCCACGGCCACCACGGGGACCGCGCAGGCCATGGCCTCCTGGATGGTCTGGCAGAACGTCTCGTGCTCGCCGGGGTGGACGAACACGTCCAGGGAGGCCATGACCGTGGCCAGCTCGGTGCCGGAGAGGAACCCCTCGAAGTGGGCGTGGGGGAGCAGCGCACGCAGCGACTCCTTCTGGGGGCCGGAGCCCACCACCACGAGCTGGGTGTCCGGCAGGGAGTCCAGGACCACGAGGTCCGCCACCTGCTTCTCCGGAGCGAGCCGCCCCACGTACCCGACGATCCGCCGGCCGCCGCCCACCCGATCGCGCCACGCGTCGTCGCGCCGGTCCGGGCTGAAGCGGACGGTGTCCACGCCGCGGCGCCACGTGTGGACCCGCTGCACCCCGTGCTCGTGCAGGGAGGCGATGGACGCCGTGGAGGGGGCCAGGGTGAGGGTGGCGCTGTTGTGCATGGTGCGCACGTGGGACCACATGCTCTTCTCCAGGAGCGCGGCGCCGTAGCGCGCGGCGTAGCCGGGGACGTCCGTCTGGTAGACGGCCACGCACGGCAGACCCAGGCCCTTGGCGGCCTGGATGGCCTGCCAGCCCAGGATGAAGGGGGAGGCCACGTGGACCACGTCCGGCGCGAAGCGCGCCAGGATGCGCTGCATCCGGTTCACGGTGCAGCTTGCGACGCGCACCTCCGGGTACCCGGCGAGCGGGAGGGAGGGAATGCGCTCCACACGCACGCCGTCCACGTGGTCCACGGAGCCCAGGAAGAGGGTCTTCTCGTAGGAAGGAGCGATCACCATGGCCTCGTGGCCGTGGTCGCGCAGGTGTTCCAGGACGCGGATCACGGAGTGGGTGACGCCGTTGACGTGGGGGAGGAACTGTTCGGCAACCAGTGCGATTCTCACGCCTCCACCCTGGCGCCCGTGCCCCACCGCGGCGTCACGCGCCGGTGTCCTGCGGGTGAAGTCCGGACGAACAGCGCTGCGGGCCGCGGCCGCCCGGACGTGGAAAGATGAGCGTGATGAAACTTCCCTCAGTGCCCGGTGCGATCACGGGCGTACGCGACCGATGGCGAGCGCGCGGCTCCTCCGCCGCGGACGGTTCCGCCCCAGACGACCGGCGGGAACCCGGACGGCTCCCCCCGGGCGGCGCACCAGGCTCCAATACGGGGGATTTCGGCAGGGGGGACGACGGCGCACGGGGCGCCGGGGCGCGACGCTCCGTCACGCAGCCCGCCACCGCGACGTCTCCCGCCGCGAAGCCCCCCGCGGTGCAGCGCGACGACGCCGGGCTGCCCATGCCCCTGGCCCTGCAGGGCGTCGTCGAGATGCTCGCGGTGGGTCTGGTGGGCCTGCTGCTCGGCGCTCTGCTGCTGGGCGCGGTCTGGGTGGCCGGGGGCTTCGCGACGCTCGGCGCCGGCGGCAGCCTCCGGCTGGCCGGGCTCGGCTGGCTGCTCGCGCACGGCACGCCCCTGGACGTGCGGGCCGCCGAGGGGCTGCCCCTGGACGGCGGTGGCACCGTCACCCTGGTGCCGCTCGGTCTCACGCTGATCCCGTTCGCGCTCGCCGTGGTCGCCGGGCGGCGGATCGCGCGGGCCTGCTGGCGCGGGCAGTTCCTCGTGCCGTTCTGCGCGGGCATGGTGGCGTACGCGCTCCTCGCCGCGGTGGTGGCACTGGTCTCCCGCACGGACCAGGTGTCCGTGGACCTGCTCTCCGCGGCACTGTGCTCCCTGCTGCCCGTGGGCCTGGGGGCACTCGTGGGCGGCTGGAGCGTCTCGCGCTCGCTGGCAGCGGTCCTCGGGACGGATGCCGCCTCCTGGCTGCAGCGCACGAGCCAGTACTCGCGCTGGGCGGGCTCCTACGTGTGGGCCGTGATCCGCGCGGGATCCCTCGCGGCCGCCGCGGCCGTGGCGGGAGGTGCGCTGCTGCTCGTCGTGGCGCTCGCGGGGAGCTGGGGCGGCATCGTGACCGTGTACCAGGATCTCGGCACGGGGACCGCGGGGGACACCGCGCTCACCGCCCTGCAGTTCGGCTTCCTCCCCAACATGGTGCTCTGGGCCCTCGCGTGGGCCTCCGGCGCCGGCTTCGCGGTGGGGTCCGGGACCCTCACGTCGCCGTTCCAGACCACAATGGGCCCGCTGCCGCAGTTCCCCGCCCTCGCGGCTCTGCCCGCCGGTGACCCGTGGACCTTCGCGCCCGCCGTTCTCGCGCTGCCCGTGCTCGCCGGGCTGCTCGCGGGCTGGTGGTTCTGCCGCGAGGGGGAGAACCACCTGGACGACTGGATGGCCATCCGCCTGCCCCTGCGCTGGTTCACGTTCCTGCTCTCCACCCTTCTCACCGTGGTGTTCATCGCCGCGGTCGGCTCCGGCATCGTCGCGGTGCTGACGTGGCTGTCCCACGGCTCGCTCGGCATCGGCCGGCTCACGGACATCGGTCCCCACGCCGGGGAGGTGTTCCTGTGGCTGGGCGCCGAACTCGCCGTGGGTGCGGCGGTGGGCTACCTCGTGGGGCCGTGGCTCGAGCGCGAGGGCTACCGCTCCCACACGTGGCAGGACTCCGACGACGACGCCGCGCCGCCCGTGGCCGCGCACGCCGCCGGTGGGCGCACGTCCCGGGAGGAGACGGCGCCCGCTGCCGTCCGCGTGGAGCCGTCGCGCTCGCCCGGGGCGGGTGCCGCCGCAGGAGAGCTCTCCGCACCGGAGCCGACCCGCGCGAGCCGTGGCGCCGAGACCTCCGGGTCCGCCAGGACCGGAGGGGTCAGGCCCCTCTCCGTTGGCCCGCGGGGTTCCGGCTCCACGCGGTTGACGCGTCCCGCCGCCGAAGAGCCGGGCACGGGGCACGGGCTCTCCCGGCGGGAGGAGGCCAGGCGACGTCGTGCGGAGCGGCGCTCCGCGAAGCGCAAGGCGGCGCGGCTGGCGGCGCTGGACCGCGAGAACGAGCGCTGAGCGACGGCGGCCCGGGGCGGGTGGCGTCGCCCGGCCAGTTCAGCGCGAGGGCGTGGTGCTCCCGCTGGGGGATGCCGAGGCGGGAGCGGACGCCCCCGTGGAGGCTGCTCGGGAGGGGCTTGCACTGCCGGTTCCGGACGGGCTCTCGCTGCCGGAGGCACCGGGGGAGGCACTCGAGGACTCCGCGGCCGTGGGGTCCGCGGAGGGGCCGCCGGTCTCCAGGGGCCGCCCGCCCACCTGGTTGAAGACGTTGTCGTTGAGCTGCTGCTGGCAGTGCTGCTGGGATGCGAGGGTCAGTGCGCCGTCGGTGCACTCCTGGTAGGCCTGCGTGGCGGGCCACACGAGCAGACGGCTTGCCCCGCCCAGGGTGTTGAGGGTGCCCCACAGGACGGCGATCACCCCGAGGGCGATGACGAGGCCCCGTGACGTGGCCCCGCGGGCGCGGACGAGGGCCACGATGCCCATGACCACCCCGGCCACGGCCAGGGCGACGCCCAGCCACGTGGCGAGCACGTCCCTGTTCACGAGGGCGGAGGCAAGGACCGCGAGAGCGGCGGCCACGGCGGCGAACCGGACCCGGGCGGTGTCGTTCCCGCCGCGGGGGTGGGAGGGCTTCCCGGAGCGCGGGGCGCCGGGCGTCGGATCGTGGGGCGG
>NZ_PHOA01000150.1 GCF_003687455.1 Kocuria tytonicola
GGCGGGAACTGGACCTGACCGGCCCGGACGCGCTGCGCGCCCCAGCGGGTTAACACCCCCGGGGACAGCGCTCAGGCGCGCCAGAAACCGCCGATGGCCCCGCGCAGGGCGTGCAGGTCCGCGGTGTGCACGAGCTCGCGGGCCGAGTGCATGGAGAGCAGGCCCACACCCACGTCCAGGGTGCGGATGCCCAGGCGGGTGGCCGTGATGGGGCCGATGGTGGAGCCGCACGGCACGGTGTTGTTGGAGACGAACTCCTGGTAGGGCACGCCGGCCCGCTCGCACGCCTGTGCCCAGAGCGCGGCGCCCACGGAGTCCGTGGTGTAGCGCTGCTGGGCGTTGATCTTCAGCAGCGGCCCGCGGCCGGGCTCGGGGGTGTTCACGGGGTCGTGGTGGCCCTGGTAGTTGGGGTGCACCAGGTGCCCGGCGTCCGAGGACAGGCACACGGAGTTCGCCAGAGCGCGCAGCTGGTCGTCCCGGGACTCGCCCAGGGCGGCCCCGATGCGCACGAGCACGTCCTCCAGGAACGGCCCGCCCGCGCCGGAGCGGGTGGCGGAGCCCACCTCTTCGTGGTCGAACGCGGCGAGCACGCTGATCTGCCGCGCGGACTCCAGCTCCTCCGCGTGCTCCACCATGGCCCGCAGCCCGGCGAAGACCGAGGTGAGGTTGTCGAGGCGGCCGCTGGCCAGCAGGTTCTGCTGGGCGCCGATCAGCTCCGGGGCCTGGGTGTCCGCCACGGTGATGTCGTAGCCCAGGATGTCCGCTGGGTCGAGGGAACCCGACACGGGGTTCGCTCCGGTGGTGCCGACGTCCTGAGCCGTGGAGTTCTTCCCCGACGCGGCGGTCTCCCACGTGCTGGGCGTTTCGCGGGTGGGGTTCGCGCTCCCGGACCCTGCGACCGGTGCCAGGGTGGCCTCCGCGAGGACCGCCAGCACATCGGCGTCCTGGGCGTCCCCCACTCCCCACACGGGCTGCACGTGGCGCTGCCGGTCCAGGGTGAGGGCCTCGTTCACGGAGCGGTCCAGGTGGATGGCCAGCTGCGGGATGCGTGCCACGGGCCCGGTGGCCGTGAGCAGCTCCCGGGTGCCGCCGTTCCCGTCGCGCACCACCAGCCGGCCCGCGAAGCGCAGGTCCCGGTCCAGCCACGAGTTCAGCAGGGCGCCGCCGTAGACCTCCACACCGGCCTGGTACCAGCGGTGGGTCACGGTGGTGGGGCGGGGCTTGAGCTTGAAGCCCGGGGAGTCCGTGTGGGCGCCCAGGATCCGGTACCCGGTGCCCGGAGCGGCACCGGACGGGGTCACCCAGGCGATCAGGGCGCCGTCGCGCACCGTGTACCAGCGGCCCGGTGCCAGCTCGTCCCACGGGGCGGTCTCGGACAGCGCGGTGAACCCGGCGGCGTCCAGCTCACGGGCCGCCGCGGCCACCGCGTGGTACGAGCTGGGGGACGCCGTGACGAACTCGCCCAGCTGCCGGGCGAACGCGGCGTGGGCGGGGACGTCTGGCGCGGAGGCGCCGGGCGGCGTCGTTGCTGCCGAAGGCGTGGTGGCCGAGCGCGTGCCGGCCGCCGTGGAGGCGTCGCCGGGGACCGTGGTGTCAGTGCTGTCCGTCATGGGGCTCAGTGTAGGTGGGGGCGGGTTCCACCGCGGGGCGTGTGTCCAGCAGACCCACGTACCGGCCCTGGCCGTCCCGCACCGAGTAGGGCCCGTACTGCGGCGGGAGCACCATGTAGGCCTGCGTGGCCGGGTCCACCACGTAGGCGGCCAGGCCAGAGCGGTCCGCGGCGATCGCGGCGGGACGCTGCACGGCGGCAGGCAGCATGGGCGGGGCCGGTGGCGGCGGCAGCACCACGGTGCGGGTCACGGCCACGGCGGGGCGGCGCCGCACGAGCCAGAACACGAGCGCCACGTAGGCCGCGTTGAGGAGCAGCTCGGGGATCAGGTCCGCGGGGGCGCCGGAGGTCTCGTTCATGTCCACGAGCCCCGCCATGGCCAGCAGGGAGATGCTCATGTTGTTCACGGCGTGCAGGGCGATGCCCGCCTCCAGCCCGCCGGTGCGCCAGGTGACCAGGCCCATCGCCACCGCCATGATGCCCACGGAGAGCTGACCCCAGATGTCGTACGCGTGGCCCAGCATGAACAGCGGGACGGGGAGCAGGATGGCCCACGCGGGGTGCTTGAGCCAGCGGCCCACCATCTGCGCCAGGTAGCCGCGGAACACCACTTCCTCCGCGGCGCACTGCAGCGGCACCACGAGGAGGACCGAGGCCAGCAGCCACCAGAAACCGGGCACGGGCCGGACGGGTGTGGGCGTCCCGCCGCCGAGCAGGTCCAGACCGATGCCTCCCAGGTTGACCACCGCGTACACCACGGCGGCCACCCCGAAGCACGTGAGCAGCCAGCGCCAGCGGATCCGGCCCGTCACGGAGAAGATCAGCCCCAGCGGCCGGGGACCGAGCGTCAGCCGCGCGACCAGCGCACTGGGCAACAGCAGCGCCACCGAGCCGAACATCAGGAAGAACACGGCCGGGTCCAGCTGGTCCGCGTCCAGGAGGTCCGCGGCGACGGCGTCCGGCAGGGCGAACGCCAGCACGACCACGAACACGATGCTCAGCAGCAGGTAGACCGCGATGAGCAGCGTGCCCTCCACCAGCGGCATCCACCAGCGGTGGTTGCGGTCCGCAAGCGCGAGCCGGTGGTAGAAGTAGGTGCGGGTGCGGGGTGCACCAGGAGCTTCCGGGTGCGCCACCATGCTCCCGCGCGGATGCGTGGGCCCCGCCAGGGTGAGGGGTGCGGGGCTGGTCCACGGGGCGCTGGAGTGACTCATGCTCCCCACGGTATCGGCCACGGACCCGGCGCGCCGGATTGGGGAGGGCGCCCGCCGTGGGCGGGGCTCCCGTGCGGCGTCAGCGGCGGTAGCGCTCCACGAACGCGCTGAGCACCCGGGGCGCCTGGTCCACGGCGGGGCCGTTGGTCACGCGGTCCACCACGGTTTCCAGCTCGTCCGGGCGGAAGTAGCCCAGGTCCTTGTACACGCGGATGCGGTTCACCAGGCCGTCCACGTCCAGCTCCGGGTGGAACTGCGTGGCGTAGAGGTTGTTCTTGATGCGGTACATCTGCACCTGGCACACGGAGCCCTCGGCGAGCAGCACGGCGTTGGGCGGCAGCACCCGGGTGCCCTCCTTGTGCCCCACGTAGGCGCTGAACTCCCGGGGCATGTCCGCGAGCAGGGGGTCACGCTCACCCTCCTCGGTGAGCGTCACCGTGATGGGGCCCACCTCCTCGTGGCGGGTGCGGTCCACCACGGCACCCTGGTGGATCCCGAGCGTCCCCACCCCGTAGCACGCACCCAGGAACGGGAAGTCGCGGGCCACCACCTCGTCCAGCAGCGAGCTGATCCAGGTCTCCGCGCGGCGCTGCGCCCGCGACTTCTCCTCGGGCGGGTCGGACGAGTTGAAGGGCGAGCCGCCCACGATGATGCCGCTGTAGTCGTCCAGCTCCAGCGCGGGCCAGTCCCCGGACTCGAGCCGGATGCGGTGCAGCTCGGACTCATTGAGCCCCCCGAAGCGCGCAACGGCCTCGTACTCCTCGTCCGCAAGGACGTCATCATCACGTGTGGCCAGGAGCACGAAGGGTTTCATGCCTCTCATGCTAGCCACGCCGCGCCCCTCGCCCGGACACCTCCCCGGGAGACCGTCCCCGGTAACCGGCTACTCGGAGAGAGCCCGGCGGCAGCCAGTGGCTCGGGCAGAGCCCAGCTGCGGCCAGCGGCTCGAGTGGAGAGCGGCGGCGGCCGGGGGGCGGGCGG
>NZ_PHOA01000151.1 GCF_003687455.1 Kocuria tytonicola
CGGATTCTTGTAGTTCGATCCAGCCCCCTGTGAGGCGGGTGGTGTTCGTTGCGTGCTGGTGGGCGCGCGCGATCGTCGAGTCGACCGACAACGACCAGTCGATCAGACCTGCCGCGTCAGCAGCAGTCGTCAGTTCGGCGTGGATGCGGTCCCAGGTTCCGTCATCGGCCAGGCGCCGGTGCCAGGTCCATACCGTTTGCCACGGCCCGTACACCGTGGGTAGATCGCGCCAGGCGATGCCTGCGCGGTAGCGGTACACGATGCCCTCAACCATCGTGCGCGCGTCGGAGAACTTGCGGCCCGGCTTGCCCGTCGGGCGCGGCAGCAACTCCTTGATCAGTGACCACTGGGCATCCGAGAGAACCTGAAAACGTGACACGTCCTGATCGTTTCAGACCCCGCGACTAACCTTTGTCAGACACGCCCTAACCACTGTCACCGGATCGTGCAGCAGTCCCCACTCCCCGATGGCGCGCTCTGAGGATGTCTGTATTTTCTGTGGCATAACCAACCAGGGGAACTGTCTGGTGAACCAGTTTCTACGCCCTGAACCGCCGCGGCCGCCTCTGGCACCGCGAGCACCGGTACGAGGAACGGTTCGCGAACTTCTCGCGCACGATGACGCCGTCCAGTCCCGCGGCCTCGCAACGCGGACACGGCTGCCCGGCCCGCCCGTAGGCGTTCAGGGACCGGGCGAAGTACCCGGACCCCCCGTTCACGTTGACGTACAGCGAGTCGAAGCTGGTGCCGCCCGCGTCCAGCGCGCGGCGCATGACCTCCTGGCACGCCGCCACCAGCTCGCGCGTGCGGGGCGCGGTCATCGTCTCTGTCGGTGCCGCCCAGTGCAGCCGGGCGGCCCACAGCGCCTCGTCCGCGTAGATGTTGCCGATCCCCGAGATCAGCCCCTGGTCCAGCAGGGCACGCTTCAGACCCGTGCGGCGTCGTCGCAGGGCGGCGTGGAAGGCGTCGACGTCGAAGAGCGGGTCCAGGGGGTCGCGCGCGATGTGCGCGGCGTGCTCGGGCACGGTGCCGTGGCCGTCGGCGCTGGGCACGAGGGGGTCCAGGAGCATGCCGCCGAAGATTCGCTGGTCCACGAACCGGGCCTGCCCCGGGAGGGCGGCACCGGCGTCGTCGTAGGCGGGAGAAAGCGCCAGGCGGATGCGCTCGTGGCGCGGCTGCGGCTGGCCTGCGAAGGCCACCAGGAGCTGGCCACTCATGCCCAGGTGCACGAGCAGCGCACTGGACGGCTCCGTCCCGGGACGCTCGACCAGCGGGAGCCAGAGGAACTTGCCGCGCCGCTGTGCAGAGTCCACGGTCAGCCCGGCCAGGCGCTCCTGGAAGTCCAGGACGCCCGCGGTGTGGCGGCGCAGGGAGCGGGCGTCGAAGACCTGCACGGACTCGACCGTGCGCCCGACGACCCAGCGTTCGACGCCGCGGCGCACCACTTCCACCTCGGGCAGCTCGGGCACGGGCTCAGCCCCCGGACGGGAAGCGGGCCTCGACGGCCTCGCACGCGGCGGCCGCGGCGGCGCGCTCGGCGGCCTTCTTGGAGGTGCCCTCCCCGTGGCCGAGCACCCGCCCGTCCACCACGGCGTCCGCGGTGAAGTGGCGCGCGTGGTCCGGGCCGGTGCCCTCCACGGTGTAGCGCACGGTGCCCAGACCGTGCTGGGCCACGAGCTCCACGATCTGGGTCTTCCAGTCCCGCCCCTCGTGCAGGACCTTGGTGTCCTCCAGCAGCGGGACCATCATGCGCAGCACGAGGTCCCGGGCCGGCACGGGGCCCAGGGACTCGTAGACGGCGCCGATCACGGCCTCGGTGGTGTCCGCGAGGATGGAGGCCTTGTCGCTGCCCTGCGTGCGCACTTCACCCTTGCCCAGACGGATGTGGGGGCCCAGGCCCAGGGAGCGGGCCACACCCGCGAGTGCCCGGGCGGAGACGACGGACGCCCGCAGCTTGGCGAGGCGACCCTCGTCCCATTCCGGGTACCGGTGGTAGATCTCGTCCGTCACGGCGAGCTGCAGCACGGCGTCCCCCAGGAACTCGAGCCGCTCGTTGTGGGTCTCCCCCGGGTGCTCGTACGCGTACGAGCGGTGCGTCAGCGCAATGCGAAGCGTCCCGGTGTCGAGATCGACACCGAGACGCTTCAGCAGCTCACCGGGATCCGGCTCAGCAGTCACGTTACGCGTCAGCGACCTTGCGTCCCTTGTACTCGTAGAACAAGGGGGTGCCGGCGGAATCGGAGACCAGCTTGGCCTGGTGCGGCAGGCTGTAGCTGACCTTGCCGTTCTCCACGGTCTTCACCAGTTTGGGGGCCTGAGCCTTCCACTGGGACCGGCGCATGCGGGTATTCGCACGGGACATCTTCCGCTTGGGAACAGCCACGGCTATCTCTCTTCTCTCGTGTCGGTTGTCGGCTCCGACGTGTCCGGGCCCTGATCCGTCTCGGTCATCAGCCCTGCGAGGGCGGACCAGCGGGGGTCCTTCACGTCGTGGTGGTGCTCCGGATCGTTCTCGAGCCGTGCGCCGCACTGGGCGCACAGGCCCGGGCAGTCGGCCCGGCACACCGGTTGGAACGGCAGCTGAGTGATCACTGCGTCCCGAAGCATCGGTTCGAGGTCGATCTCCTCGTCCCGCACCTCATACACTTGCTCGTCCTCGACGTTCTCGTCACCCTTCGGGGACGGTTCGAAGACGAAAAGCTCTTGCACGTCGACCGGTAGTTCGTAGTCAATGGGGTCGAGGCATCTGCTGCACTCCCCGTGAACACTGACGATCACGGTTCCGGAGACCAGAATACCGTCGTGGACGGATTCCAGCCGCAGCTGCAGCTCCATGGGCGCGCCCTCGGGCGAACCGATGAGCGCCGTACCGAAGTCCTTCGGTGCGGGCGCCTCGACATCCAGGGTGTCCATGGTCCCCGGGCGGTGCTCCAGCTCCCTGACGTTGAACGCGAGGGCTGAACTGTTGCGGTGATTCACGGAACTCCTGGCTAACGACACTGGCCGACAGAACACCCTAGCACGCGGGCGCGCCCCGGTTCATCCCGGCGCGAGCCGCTCAGCGCGCGAGCACCGCCCGCAGCACCGGCTGCGGCACGAACGAGGTGATGTCCCCGCCCAGAGCCGCCACCTCCATCACGAGCGACGAGGAGACGTGCAGCAGGGAGGGCTCCCCCGGCAGGAACACGGTCTCCACACCGGTGAGTGAGCGGTTCATGGTGGCCATGGGCAGCTCGTAGTCGTAGTCCGCGCCGTTGCGCAGCCCCTTGACCAGGGCCACCGCGTCCCGGCGCTCGGCGTAGTCCGCGATCAGCCCGGACTCGAGCGGCTCCACGACCACCGCGGGCTCGTCCGCGAACACCTCCCGCACCAGCTCGATGCGCGTCTGCTCGCTGAAGCGGTGGGTCTTGTTCGGGTTCGTGGACACGGCGACGACCACCTCGTCGAACAGTCGTGCGGCGCGGTGGATGACCGCGCAGTGACCGAGGTGCAGGGGGTCGAAGGAACCCGGGCAGATGGCGCGTCGCATGCCCACAGCCTAGTGGCACGCCACCGGGCGGCTGTTCCTACACTGGGGCCATGACCAGCAACGCGCAGCCCCAGTGTAGGAAC
>NZ_PHOA01000152.1 GCF_003687455.1 Kocuria tytonicola
GCTCCGTTCCGGACACGGCGAAAGCCGGGCACCCCGGGGGGGGAAGGGGACCGGCCTCGCCACGATCATCTCACTGGTTCCGCAGACCCCGCCCCACCGAGGTGAGCCGCTCCGCCTCGCCCTCCGAGAGCGACACCCCCAGGTCGCGGACCCGGCCCACCACCTCGGAGGCGGTGAGGTCCTGCTGACTGGTGCGCTGCCCGGCCGCCCGTTCCGTCACGCCGCGCTCCGTGACCGTCACGTGCCCCTCGGGTGTGTGGCGCATGACCATGAGGTGGTGACGGAACACGGAGTCCTCCGCCGTGGAGGTCATGAGGTGGCCCATCCGCACGTCCGCCGGGTGCACCGTGGACTCGTCCAGGACGTGCTCCAGCGAGCCGTTGCGGGACAGGGACCACAGCGGCCAGCCCTCGTCCAGGACCCGGCCCACGGTGAAGGCCTGGCCCGTGTCCACGCGGCGAGCGCCGTCGTGCAGCGGGACGGGCCCGGTGATGCTGAACCCGAAGCCGGGATCGCACAGGTACCGCACGCCCGCGAGGTCCACCAGGACGGTCATGTGGCTTCGCGCGCTCTGCAGGGACCGCACACGGCCCAGGGCGCGACGCACCGTGGAGCCCAGTGCCTCCAGTGCGGCGGCGAAGAGCTGCGCGTGCTCGAAGCAGTACCCACCGCGACGGCGCGTCACGAGCTGGTCGAAGACCGTGGCCGGAGCCACCCCCGGGTGGTGGCCGAGCAGCACCTCCACGTTGCTGAAGGGGAACGTGAGAACGTGCGCGCGGTGCAGACGTTCCAGCAGGTCGAGGCTTGGTGCCTCCGCCTCGATGCCCAGGGCGGCGAGGTAGGCGGGGACGTCGATGTCCGCAATCCGCCATTCCGATGCGTCGCTGCCGTTCACGGTGTTCTCCAGACAGTCCACTGGCCGTTCGCCGCGCTCCGTGCGCGCGCCTCCCCCGACGTCACGGCCCCTCGACCAGCAACACCATCTGCAGGGCCGTCGGCACCGCAACGATCCCGAGCAGCCCCACGCACACCGCCAGGGCCGGGTGCCCGGCCTTGGCACCGGCCAGTCCTCCGAGCACTCCCACGAGGGCAGGAAGGAAGAACATCACGAACGGCCGCGGTGTCCCTGTGCCGTCCCAGTCGAGCAGCGCGAAGGTCAGCAGCACGACCAGCGGGATCGACGCGCAGGAGGCGAGCAGCCATCCGCGCGATCCACTGCGCTGGTTGTCGTTCACGGCATCCTCCTTCGTCTGCGGGTTTCGACGCCCGCCTCGCAGATCAGCCCTTGTCCGGGCTCGTCGCTGCGGTGGATCCGCCACCTTCTGCGTGGTGTTCGGCGTTCGGTGTCGCACCTGCCGTCGGCACGGTGCTCTCGGCCCCAGCGGGCGCGGTCTTGCGCCCGGGCTCGACGCCGCTCCCGCCCTCGGCTGCCTCGCCCTCGTGCTTCTTCCCGAAGGGCAGCACGTGGACGATGCCCACGACCACTGCGCCCCACGCGAGACCCAGCACGAACGAGAAGAACGTCTCCACGAGCCAGGCCAGAGCGGCGCCCACGGCCGGAACGTGGTGGACGCCCTCGCTGAGGTGGTGCACCCACTCGTAGGGCAGGCCGAAGCCCAGGTTCGCCATGCCGGTGAGGATGATGTGCCCACCCACCCAGAGCATGGCGATGACCCCCACCACGGAGATCACGGCGAGCACCTTGGGCATGGCCTTCACCAGCCCCAGGCCGAACTTCTGGGCGCCCGCGGAGTCCTTGCGGGCCATGGCCACCCCGATGTCGTCCATCTTCACGATGAGACCCACCACGCCGTACACGCCGATGGTGATGAGGATGGCCACCGCGATGAGGATGACCGTGCGGGCCAGCAACGGCTCGTGGGACACCTCGTTGAGCGAGATCACCATGATCTCCGCGCTCAGGATGAGGTCCGTGCGCACGGCACCCGAGACGATCTTCTTCTCCGCCTCCGGGCCGCGGTCCGGAGCAGGCTTGTCCTCCCCGTGCTCCCCTGGCGAGAAGTGCTCGATGATCTTCTCCGCCCCCTCGAAGCACAGGTAGGTGCCGCCCAGCATGAGCAGGGGGGTGAGGGCCCAGGGTGCGAACTGGCTCAGCAGCAGAGCCACCGGCAGGATGATGACGATCTTGTTGATCAGCGACCCGATGGTGATCTTCTTGATGATCGGCAGCTCGCGGTTGGGCGTGACCCCCTCCACGAACCGGGGGGCGACGGCGGCGTCGTCCACCACCACGCCCGCAGCCTTGGCGCTCGCGCGCCCGGCGGCCCCAGCGACGTCGTCCACGCTCGCGGCCGTGAGCTTGGCCAGCGCGGCGATGTCGTCCAGCAGTGCGGCAAGTCCAGCGGACATGCGAGTACCTCTTTCCCGGTGGTCAGCTCTCCCCGTGGTCGGCCCGAGGGATCAGCACGCACAAGATTACGGGCTCAGGCCGTCCCCAGCACCGCCACCAGGAAGTCACTGCCCTCGTGCCACGGCCGCAGGTCCCAGCCCGCCAGGGTGAGCTGGGGCGTGAGACCCGCCGCGGCGGCGTCGGCGAGGAAGTCCCCGACGGCGTAGCCGCGGCCCGCGCCGAAGCCCACCACCGCGCGGCCGCCCGGGACGAGGTGCTCGCGGAACCCGCACAGCACGTCCCGGCGGGTGCTCTCCGCGAGGAACGTGACCACGTTCCCGGCGCAGAGGATCACGTCGAACGGCGCGCCCAGCTCGAGCTCCGGCAGGGTGGCCAGGTCGGCGGTGCGGTAGTCGGGGCCGGGATGGTCCTCGCGGGCGGCCCGAACGAGCGCGGGGTCCACGTCCACGCCCACCACGCGGTGCCCGGCGGTGTGCAGGTACCCGGAGAGCCGCCCGGCACCGCACCCGGCGTCCAGGATCCGGGCGCCGCGCGGCACCATGGCGTCCACCAGGCGGGCCTCGCCCACCACGTCCTCGCCCCGTTCCGCCATGGTCCTGAACCTGTCGATGTACCACTGCGAGTGCCCGGGATTGCGCTCCACCTGGGCCATCCACTTGCTCTGCTCCACCATGCCCCCAGGCTACGGGGCCCGGGATCTGGCACCATGAACGCAGCCCCATCCTCGTCCGTCCCGCAGGCACCGGTGCGCCCGGCGCCGAGGGTAAGGCCCTGGTGGGCGGGTACAAGACACCCGCACCACATTTCCCACTGCGCATCCACGAGGAGCACCCGTGACCGTCCTGCTGCTGGCGCTGACCGCGGTCCTCGTGGGCACCGTGCTGCAACGGGTGTCCGGCACAGGCGTGGGCCTGGTGGTGGCGCCGGTGCTGTCCCTCCTCATGGGCCCCGGCGCGGGGGTCCTCGCCACCAACGCGGCCACCACGTGCTCGGGCCTCCTCATCACCCTGTCCGTGCGGAGGCTCGTGGAGTGGCGCCACGCCGCCGTCCTCGTGGCCGCCGCGGTGCCGGGCATCGTGGCGGGTGCCTTCGTGGTGCGGGTGGTGCCCGCCGGGTGGCTGCAGGTGGCCGTGGGTCTGGTGGTGCTCGCCGGGCTCGCGATCACCAAGTTCTCCCC
>NZ_PHOA01000153.1 GCF_003687455.1 Kocuria tytonicola
GGTAAGGCTGGGGGTGTCCATCGCGTCTTTCCAATGTCGGGAGATTATGGGAGAGAGGCCCCATTTTTTGCTATGAACATGAGAAAATTCGCGTTTTATGACACAGAGCCCCTAGCTAGGAGTAATGAAACTCTAGCCCTTCCCGGGCGGGGTCGCCAGTGCTAGTATCAGCAGTATGATCCTCGCTGAAAAGCGGGGGATCTAATTTTCTATTGAAATAACTGACGGAGTAGCGCAATGCGGAGATATGCTATCTATGTACCAAGAAGTCAATCTCGAAGTCTAGAGGAGTCGCTTGACAGTGGGTCCTGGGGATGGGCTGACACCTCGATGTCACTGAACGTCCTGTCGGAGGGAGCAACTTTCGGGGAATTGGTCAAAGGCATCGATGTCAATGACATCATTATCATGGGGACGGACGGTAGTTCGCCGCGCACTTCGAATAGTTGGTCACCCAGTGATGTCGGTCGGTCCTACATGTTGCAGGTAACCCAGAATTACTACGTTGGCCAGAACCCAATTTGGCATGATGAGTTCGACGAGGGGTCCGTAAAATATCCGAATCGAATTGATTTTGAACTTATTGACTCGAGCGAGGACTCGGATTCCATCGTAGATCAATACGCGGCTCAATCCCTGAAATTGTCTGCAAATATCCGTAGCGCGCCGATTCCTATCAATATGAATGGCAAAGCTGGGGCATCCGCACTAAGGGGGCAGCAAGGCGCACCCCTACCGGGCCGCCTCGTTTTTAAGCCTTGGGCTGGCCCAAATTCGAGTACCTACATGGTTCAGTCCAAATCGATCACACCGCGGATGGCACAGAGAATTGAATTTCAGCTGCAGAGTGAATTTGGTGAATGGTTAACGGGTCAAGGCTATGCGGTGGAGAATGTGGACATCCCTTCTTTGCGCGGAGGGTTGGCTCCAGATCTCTATTGCCGGTCCTTAAATATTGTAGTTGAAGCCAAGAAGTCGCCCACTAGGGAAAATGTCCGAATGGCAATCGGCCAGGTTTTGGACTATCAGCAATCTATGAATACTTGGCTGGGGGCTTCGACTCCAGATGTGGAGCCCGCAATTCTGTTGCCTGCGGAACCATCTTCAGACCTGAAGCAGTTACTTACTACTTTGGGTATCCAGCTTTACGTTCGTGATTCTGGTGACGGGTTTACGCGGGCCTGTTAATGGTTTAATTTCAAGTACTTCGCGGGCAACCAATGTGATGCTTGCTGGGCATTCACCTCTCGGCATATTCGATGAAGGACGCCACGGATCTGGAACGGTCCTCTGTAAGCCAGACTCTCGAGGTCTACCGCAAGATGTGGCTTGGCGTCGGGAAGAAGGTGACCCCGAAGCAGATCCTCGCCGAGAGGGATTGGCTCCCCGTGGACGGCCGGCCCGGAGTCTATGTCCTGGCCACCGCCCGCGAATGCCCCCTCGGAGGACCGGACGCCGGGATGCGCCCCGGGGCCGCCAGTGAGATCGGGGATGCCTTCGGGCACTTCGAGCAGGAGCTGGACACCGACGTGGATGGTCTGGACGGGAAGCGCCACGAGTCCGAGTTCATCCTCACCCGCGTGTGCTCCCCCGAGCACGGGGTGCAACTCGCCGTCAGGGTCGAGGACCGGCCCACGGACGGCCCCGGGCACTCGGTGGCGCACCTGCGGGCGTTCCATCAGCGCCTCGGCGAGGAGCTCGACCGTCTGCTCGAGGACCACCCGGAGCAGGCCGGCTACTGGTCCGGTGAGTAGCCAAGCCACAGGTGACACCAGGGGATAGGGGAGCGGCCCTCAGCATCACGCTGAGGGCCGCTTCTTTATGGTTTGGAAAGAGGATCACACCGCAAATGTGGGGGAATCATCCTCTAGGCGGTCCGAGGTCATTCGCAAGCGACCCCGTCCCCATCCCGGTCCAGTTTGAGGGAGTAGCCCGGGGATCCGGCATACAGAGGCGCGGCGTTTGCGGCCCGCGCCGCGGCGCAGTTCGCGAAGCTGCCCGCACCTTCATTCGGTGCCGCCGGCTGAGGTGCAACAGGCTTGGGCTCAGCCGGCGCCACGGGCTCGTGTATCGGGGCGGGAAGAGCGGGATCGGCCTTCGCTGGGGTATCAGGCGCCTTCGGCTTCTCGTCCTGGGGTTCGTTCTCCGCAGGCTTGTCCGCTGACGCGTCAGGGCAATCACTGAGGATTTCCTTGATCTTGTCATGCTCAGCCTGGGTAACCCACAGGTGATACTTCGACTTCACTTCGACCTGGCGTGCCGTGTACGGGCACCAGTAGGACCGGTTAGGCGGCAACCAGGTAGCGGCATCTCCGTCCCCCTTAGCCTGATTCGTAGGGCCGTCAACAGCGAGCAGATTCAACGGGTCATTGGCGAAGGTGAGCCGGTCTCCGGCGCTGAGTTGCTGGGCACCCTTCTGCCAAGCGTCCGAAAGAGCTACAACGTGGTCGATCTGAACGGCGTCCGAGGTGCTCCTACCCGCTACAAAGTCGATGTTCTGACCGGTGTAGGGGTCGGCCAGCGTGCCGGTTTTCACCTTGCAACCGTCAGGGGCTTTCTGCACCTGCGTGAGATCCCGAGCCAAAACGTCGTTTCGAGTGCTGCACCCGTTGTGGTCCACGTCTTCCCACGGGGCCCCAAACTTGTCGCGGTCATACCCCGTCTTCGGAGCTCGACCCTTCACATCAAGTGTTTCCAGTGTCTCCAGCGCGGCACTGGCTTCCGGGGCGTCACTGCCCCCGATCGGGGCAGCCGTTTGCGTGGTCTCCCCTGTCTCCGATTCAGTAGGAGAAGGGGATCTGGTCTCCGAGGGCGACGAGGTGGGGGCAGGCGATGCGGTCTTTATTTCTGACGGGGTGGCCGACGGGGTACTAGGCGAGGCCGTAGCAGAGGGGGACGTACTGGCAGAGGGACTGGAGCTAGGCGGGGCTACCAGAGCTCCGATTATCCCGATGATGACGAGGAAGATAAACCCCAGGACTATGAGTCCTAAGCACCCCAGACACCCCCACTTCCATTTGGGGGGTTTCTTTTTCGGTTCGGGAAGCCCGTTCATTGGCGGGTACTGGTGTGACATAGGTTCCGTTCCTAAGGGGCAGTCGGGGGGAGGAGACCCTCAATGTGATGCTGAGGGCCACTTCTTCATGGGGCTGGTGTGCTCGGGGGAGTTGTGCAGCCAGCGCATTGGGGGTGCGGGGTCACTTGCTCCATCGCGAGTAGCTCGTTCTTCGGTCCATACACTGCGACAAGGTCAATTCCCTCCGCCTGTGGTGTTCCCCTGAGCTCCGCGAGTTTAGCCGCGAGTAGATCGGAAGCGGCGGCTTGTGCCTCTCCGGCCGGCACATCGTGGTTCATGTAGATGATGTAGTCGTCGCTTTGCATCCCTTCCGAGCTAACCAGGTCGGCGGGTGCGGCTGCGGCTGGTTCCTGGGTGGGGGAGGGCGCCGCGGGTGCCTCAGTGGCGGCAGGTGCGGCCACTGG
>NZ_PHOA01000154.1 GCF_003687455.1 Kocuria tytonicola
CCGCCCACGTGGTCTCCCTCCCCATGCGCGTGACCTTCCGCGGTGTCACCGAGCGCGAGACCGTCGTCTTCCGCGGCCCCGCCGGCTGGGGCGAGTTCGGCCCGTTCCCCGAGTACGGGGACCCCGAGGCCGCCGCGTGGCTGCGCGCCGGGATCGAGGCCGCCTGGCAGGGCTTCCCGGAGCCCGTCCGGGACCGGGTCCCCGTGAACGCGACCGTCCCCGCGGTCCCCGCCGAGCGCGTCCCGGACATCCTGCGTGGCTACTCGGGGCAGGTCCACGCCGTGAAGATCAAGGTGGCCGAGCGCGGCCAGGGCCTCGCGGACGACGTCGCCCGCGTCGCCGCCGTCCGCCACCTCCTCCCCGAGGCCGAGCTGCGCGTGGACGCCAACGCGGGCTGGGACGAGGACGCCGCCGTGGCCGCGCTGAGTGCCCTGAGCGAGTTCCGTCTCGCCTACGCCGAGCAGCCCGTGGCGAGCATCGAGGGCCTGGCGAGCGTGCGGCGTCGGCTGCGGGATGCGGGCGTGGGAACGCTGATCGCGGCGGACGAGTCCGTGCGCAAGGCGGAGGACCCACTGGCCGTGGCGCGCGCGGGGGCCGCGGACCTGATCGTCGTGAAGGTGGCGCCGCTCGGAGGAGTGCGCCGCGCCCTGGACATCGTGGCGCAGGCGGGGCTGCCCGCCGTCGTGAGCTCCGCCATCGACTCCTCCGTGGGCATCCGCGCGGGCGTCGCCCTGGCCGCGGCCCTGCCCGAGCTGCCGTACGCGTGCGGACTCGGCACGCTCTCGCTGATGACGGCGGACGTGAGCGCCGAGCCGCTGCGGCCGGTGGACGGCTTCCTGCCCGTGCGGGACGCGGCCGTGGACGAGGCCCTGCTCGCCGAGCACGCCGACACGGGCGAGCGCCGGGACTGGTGGCTGGACCGGCTGCGCCGCACCCACGCGCTGCTCGCCGCGCAGTAGACCAAGGGGGGGGGCGACGACGCCGCCCGCGGCCTGGGGTGCGGAACTCGCCGCCGCGTGGCCCGACGCCGGACGGTTGCCCGGCGCGGTTAACCTCCAGTTCGCCCAGCGGTCGCCCGGCGATCACACCGGGGTGGTGAGGTGGCACACGGAAACACTCGCTGACATGCACTGACGCGTGTCCCACCCAGGGAGCCACCCCATGACCCAAGCACCCGAACGCCGCCGTCTGCTGCCCATGCTGGGCCACGTCAACGGCAAGCGCAGCCCGCTCACGTGCGAACTCAAGTGCGGCAGCCAGTGCATGACCCCGGACGCGAACACCTCGTCCAACGAGTACGCCCACAACATCATCTCCGCCGCCGTGAGCCGCCGCGCCGCGCTGGGCCTGGGTGCCGCCGGTGCCGTGACGGTGGGCCTGGTGGCCGCGACCGCCGAGCCCGCGCAGGCCACGTACGGCTACTGGGGCCAGGGCAGGGCACGCCTGGACTTCACGCCCATCAAGCCCGTGGGCATGACCGTGGACGACCTCAACGTCCCCCAGGGCTATGACTGGTCGCCCATCATCCGCTGGGGCGACCCCCTGTTCTACGACTCCCCGGAGTTCGATCCCAAGAACCAGACCCCGGAGTCCCAGTCCAGGCAGTTCGGCTTCAACTCGGACTACCTGGACGTCATCCCGGACCCGAACGGGCTCACGGGCGTGCTGGTGAACAACCACGAGTACACCAACGAGAACACCATGTTCCCCACGGGCTACGACAAGACCAACCTCACGAACATGGTCAAGACCGCCATCCAGGCGCACGGCATGTCGGTCGTGGAGATCACTCGCGCCAAGGTGGGGGAGCCCTGGACCTACGTGCGCGGTGGCGCCCGCAACCGGCGCATCACCCTGACCACCCCGTTCGTGCTGGACGGCCCCGCGGCGGGATCGGACCTGCTCAAGACGCAGGACGACCCCACGGGCAAGCGCGTGCTGGGCACCCAGAACAACTGCTCGGGCGGTGTCACCCCGTGGGGCACCGTGCTCTCCGGCGAGGAGAACGTGCACCAGTACTTCATCACCTCCGGCACCCCGGAGGAGAAGCGCTACGGCTTTCCCACCACCATGCCCTCGCGCCGCTGGCCCGAGGTGGAGAAGCGTTTCGACGCCCGCATCCCCGGGTACAAGAACGAACCGAACCGCTTCGGCTGGGTGGTGGAGATCGACCCCCAGAACCCCAACTCCGCCCCGCTCAAGCACACCGCCATGGGCCGCTTCAAGCACGAGGGCGCGAACGTGCGCGTGGGGGACGACGGCACCGTGGTGGCGTACTCCGGTGACGACGAGAAGTTCGAGTACATCTACAAGTTCGTCTCCGCCAGGAAGTACAAGCAGGGCGACAAGAAGCACAACATGACCCTGCTCTCCGAGGGCGACCTCTACGTGGCCAAGCTCAAGGGCAACTCCCCGCAGCGTCAGATCACCGGCACGGGCACCCTGCCCAGGGACGGCGAGTTCGACGGCTCCGGCGAGTGGCTTCCCCTGGTCAAGGGCGGCAAGTCCATGATCAAGGGCATGTCCGTGGAGCAGGTGCTGGTCTACACCCGCCTGGCCGCGGACAGGGCCGGTGCCACCAAGATGGACCGCCCCGAGGACGTGGAACCCAATCCCCACACCGGCAAGGTGTACGCGGCGCTGACCAACAACTCGGACCGCGGCAAGGAGGGCAAGGCCGGCGTGGACGAGGCCAACCCGAAGACCGGCAACCGGGACGGCTACATCCTGGAGCTCACCGAGCGCCACAACCTTCCGCAGGCCACCCGCTTCGACTGGAACCTGCTGCTCGTGTGCGGTGACCCCACCAAGGACTCCGGCACGTACTTCGGCGGCTTCCCCAAGGAGAAGGTCTCTCCCATCTCCTGCCCGGACAACGTGGCCTTCGACACCTCCGGCAACCTCTGGATCTCCACGGACGGTGCGCCGTCCAAGATCGGCTACAACGACGGCCTGTTCAAGGTGACCCTCAACGGCTCCGAGCGCGGCCGCGTGCAGCAGTTCCTCTCCGTCCCCCAGGACGCGGAGACCTGCGGCCCGGTGGTCCACGACACCGAGGGCATGGTCTACATCTCGGTGCAGCACCCGGGCGAGGAAGGCTCCTTCGAGCAGCCCCGCTCCTACTTCCCGGACTACGCGCTGCCCACCCGCCTGGAGCCGGGCGAGTTCTCCATGCCCCGCCCCTCCGTGGTCCAGGTGTTCCGCAAGAACCGGAACAACAAGCCCCAGTTCCCGGGCAACGTGAGCGACCAGCCGGGCAAGGGCGAGAACCAGGGCAAGAAGCGCAAGAACGGCCACACCGGCCCCAAGTACCGCGGCTACGAGGACAAGTCCACCCGCGAGCTCCAGCAGCGCGCGCAGCAGGCTCCCAAGAGCTACGAGAGCTGAGCCGGCGCCCCGGGAG
>NZ_PHOA01000155.1 GCF_003687455.1 Kocuria tytonicola
GGGCGGGTGCCCGGGAGCTGGGGGAAGAAGCCTCGGCGCACTGCCTGGGCAGTGCTGGTCACCGCGAGTCTAAGGAGAGCAAAAGGCCAGGTCGTGACCGGAATGTGAACGGGACGTGAGCCGCATCACGCCTGGCTCCGCCAGTTTGGCGAGGAGCGGGTGCCTCTGCCCGATCCGGGGTCACTGCCCGCCCGGAACCCGCACATCCAGCCAGACGAGGCGGTGGTCCGAGGTGGGGAAGGGATCCGTTCCCGTCAGCTCGGAGCCGGGCTCGCCGAGCCTGGGCCAGTGGACTGCGCTGCGGCACGCCTGCAGGTTCTTGGAGGGCAGGACGTAGTCCGTCCGCAGGTTCCCGGGAGCGGGGTTGTCGCTGAAGTCGCCCGTGTCGTACTTCGGATCGGAGCGGTGGGTCCGATTCGCGCCTCCCTGCAGTGCGGCGGCCTCGACCGCGCCCGTCGACGCGGGGCGCGGATCCCGCACGCGGGGGCTGTCCAGGAGCTGGTTGATCCCCTCCTGGAACGAGTCTCCGTCGTGGGGGTCGGAGTTGTAGTCGCCCAGGATCACGAAGCGCTCACCGGGGGTGAGGCCGCCGCGGGAGCCGGCGTCGTCGTAGATGTACCGTGCCCGGGGTGGGGAACTGACGTAGTCGGCCCAGAAGCGGATCTCGTCGTGGTTGCGCCGCCCGTTGCGGTCCTCCGGGCCGTCGAAGCTCGGGGGAGTGGGGTGCGCCGCGAGGACGTGGACCGTCTGCTTCCCCACGCGCACCGGAACGTCCCAGTGGGATTTGGAGGACAGCCGGAGCTTCCGCTGCTGCTCCGGCGTGTAGAAGGAGGTGGGCATCTGGTTGCCGGGCATGTCCTGCCAGCGGAAGTTCTGGAAGGTCCGCACCTGGTCCTGGGCAATGGGGTACTTGGAGAAGATCACCATGCCGTACTGTCCCGGGAACTGGCCGAAGCCCCATGCGTCACCCGCGCCTCCCACGGTGCCGTTCTGGTCCAGGTCCAAGCCCGAGGGCACCCCGGTGTTCACAGGCGCGGTGTAGTAGTAGGGGTACTTCTGGGCGGCCTCGCCCCGCTGGCTGAGCCCGAGGTAGTTGTCCCGGAACGCGCGGGCGGCGCCTCCTCCGGGGACGTAGTCGAACTCGTTGACGAGCACCACGTCCGGAGCGTTGGTCTGAATGACCTCCGCGATGTTCCGGGCCTGCTGGTTGTCCCGTGTGCTGAGGTCCTTGAGCAGCTGCCCCTGCGTGCCCCGGTTGAGAGACGCGTTGTACGTGGCCACCCGCAGCCGGGCACCGCTGTGGCCGGGGCCGTGGTTCCCCTGGTCGTGCCCGCCGTGGGACGCGGACGGAGCCGCATCGGGCGACACTGCCGCCGCGGCGGGAACCACTGGCGCGGCGAGCGCGGGGGTGGTGCCCACGAGCGTGACGACGAGACAGGATGCCGACAGAGCGGTTGACGAGATCTTCATGGGAACCCCCGGACTCGGAACTGGTGCGCCCGAGTGTACGAGGGCCAGGGGGCCAGATCATGGCCCGGATGTGAAGTTCCGGTGCCCGCAGGCGGCGGAGCTCGCTGTGGTCGGTGACCGCTCAGGACACCGCGCTGAGCCGCGGGGGCTGCTGGGGCAGGCGCACGGGGCGCATCTGGGCGTCGAACTGGGCACCCAGACCGCGCTGGATGAACCGGACGGTGGCCAGGGTGCGCTCCTGCTGCGTCCGGGAGTTCTCCAGGCAGGTGCTGCGGTCCGCGGTGGAGGTCAGGGAGCCGTGGACCAGCTGGGAGAGCTCGTGGGTGTCGCCCTCGGGGAGGTAGCCCTCGTCCATGGCCCGGCGGAGGATGCCCGCGAGCACGCCCTGCAGCTTCTGCACGTGCTCCCCGAGCTTGGCGAAGTCCTCGGGGGAGAGCACGGTGCGCATGGCCTGGCCTGGGGGCAGGTGGCGGCGGCTGAGGTCCTCGATCTGGTGCTGGATGTAGACGCCCAGCTGGTCCACGGGGTTCTCGGTCTCCGCGAGCTCGCGGTTGAGGTCCGCCACGAAGCGCTCGGTCTTGTCCAGGGCGTAGGCCACGAGCAGCTCGCCCATGTCCGCGAAGTAGTTGTAGACCGCGGTGCGGCCCACCCCGGCGGTCTTGGCCACGCGGGTCATGGTGAGGTCCGTGAGCCCGTTGCTGTACAGCAGCTCCCCGAACGCGTCCAGGATCGCACGCTGGGTGCGCTCTCTCTGGGCTGCGTTGCTGGGGGCTGTGATGCGGGGCATGACGACACCATATCCTGTTCTGTCAGCAAAAACCGCGCCTTGCCGACATCTCGTGCGGGTTCGGTGTCCATTCCACCCCATGGAAACGGGGAATGCCCTGCGGAACAGGGCATTCCCCGAAGGCTCCCAGGAACCTTGGTGGCGCTGTGCGGTCACGCCTCAGCGGCGTACCCGCCCTGCCACAGGGAGTCGAACGGCAGGTGGGATCCCAGCCGGTGCCGGATGCCTGCGGAGACGAAGCTCTTGGCGGTGCGGGCGGCGTCGAGCGGGGAGGCTCCCTTGGCGAGCTCCGCGGTGACGGCGGCGGCCAGCGAGCAGCCCGCGCCGGAGACGGGAACCTCGCCCACCTTGGGCTCGGAGAGCACCTCCAGGGTGGAGCCGTCGTAGAACACGTCCACGGCCTCCGCCCCGGCCAGGCGCACCCCACCCTTCGCGAGCACGGTGGCACCGGAGGAGTCGTGGATGCGCTGCGCCGCCTCCTTGAGGTCCGCCACCGAGTCGATGGACTCCATCCCGGACAGGGACAGGGACTCGAAGTGGTTGGGGGTCACGAACGTGGCCAGCGGCAGCACCTCGGCCTTCAGCGCCTGGTCCGTGTCCAGCGCGGCACCCGGCTCCTGGCCCTTGCAGATCAGCACGGGGTCCAGGACCAGGTGCTGGGGCTGCAGCTTCTTCATGGCCTCAGCCACGGTGCGGATGGTGTCCGGGTGGCCGAGCATGCCGATCTTCACGGCGTCCAGGTCGTAGGCCGCGGTGATGGTCTGCAGCTGGTTCGCCAGGGTCTGCTGGTCCACGGGGGTCACGCGGTGGCCCCAGTCGTTCTCGGGGTCGAACGCCACGATGCACGTGAGCGCCAGGGAGCCGAAGACCCCCAGAGAGGTGAAGGTCTTGATGTCCGCGAGCGCGCCGGCGCCGCCGGTGGCCTCGGAGCCCGCGACGGTCATGGCGACGGGCGGCTGGTTGCGTGTGGTTTCGCTCATGCACAGTATTGTGCGCCGCCCGCCGCCGCCGGCGCGAGTTGTGGCCCGGGGCTCCCACTACACTGGGGCGCGACGTCGGGTGGCAGGCGACGTCCCCTCACCGCACGTGACGACCCGAAGGACACCCGTGTCTTCCCACGCCACCCCGCCCCATGCC
>NZ_PHOA01000156.1 GCF_003687455.1 Kocuria tytonicola
GGTGAGGGGTCTGGCGTCGTGCCGGGGCGCGGACGCAGAACGGGCCGAGTCCTGGAGACCCGGCCCGTTCTGCACGGAGGTTCCGCCCGGAGGCGGTGCGTTCGGGCGGCACCTCTCGGTGCCGGCCGCGCGGCGCTACTTCTTGAGCAGCTTCCGCAGGAACACGAGGAACGCGGCGCCCGCGGCCACGGCCACGGCCAGCGGCTGCCAGCGCTCGCTCAGCTGGTCCGCCGCGGAGGTGGAATCCGCCGGGCGCACGCCCTGGGACCCGCCCCTGGTGGCGAACGTGTTCTTGACCGACTCCTGCGTGCTGGTGAACGTGCGGGAGGTGCGGTTCACGAAGCCCTGGGTGGCGGACTGCACGGAGTCGGCCCGGTTCTGGGCGTCGTCGCGCAGGCTCTTGAGGTGCTCGCGGCGCAGCTTCAGGCGGTTGCGCAGCTGCTCCTCGGTGGGCTTGACCGGCTTGACCTGGTTGGGGTCGTTGGCGGCCTCCTCCTTCTCGCGCTGCTTCTTCTGCTCGGCCTCGTTGATGTCGCGCTGCACGCGGCCCTCGGTGTAGGCGGAGCCCTCCTTGACCACGCCGAGGTCGTAGCGCAGACCGAAGATGGTCTTCTCCGGCACGAGCGGCATGGCGCTCTTGATCCTGGAGACGCCGATCAGCGCGAGGACGGCCAGAACCACCAGGAACACCACGGCCAGCAGCAGGGCCGCGAGCCACGCGGGCATCACGTGCGAGAGACCGGCGATCGCCGCGCCGATGAGCGCGATGGTGGCGAGGAGCAGGAAGACCAGGCCCACCACGGCGAACGCGGCGCCCACGCCCACCTTGATGCCCTTCTCCTTCAGCTCCAGGACGGCCAGCTGGGCCTCGTCCTTGAGCTGCTTGGGGAGCAGGCGCAGGAAGACCTTCACGACATCCACGATGGATGCCGGACCCGGCTTCGTGGTGGTGCGAGTTCCTGCCCTGGGTGTTTGGCCGCTGGTGGGGCCCACTGCATGGCTCATGCCGCCTCCGATGAGTACGTGGTGGTGATTAACGGTCGATCTGCTCTCAAAATACCATTCGCTCGCCTATCGACAGGCCACTGTGCGCGCCGCACGGGGCCCCGCGACATCACTGCAGCCGGCCGTCCTCCATGCGCACGCACCGGTCCGCGAGCGGCACGAACTCGGTGTCGTGGGTGACCACGAGCGACGCCAGGGAGAACTGGTGGGTGAGGTTCGCCAGCAGCTCCATGATGCTGCGGGAGCGCTCCTGGTCCAGGGCCGCGGTGGGCTCGTCCACGAGCAGCAGCTGGGGGTCGTTCATGAGTGCGCGGGCGATGTTCACCCGCTGCCGCTGACCACCGGAGAGCTGGTGCGGGCGGCGGTCCCCGCAGTCCACGAGTCCCACCTGCTCAAGCAGCTCGTCCGCCCGGGAGCGGGCGGCACGCAGGTCCTTGCCCCGGGCACCGGCCACGTGGGCGGCCAGCACCAGCTGCTCCCGGGAGGTCAGGGCCGCCAGCAGGTTGGGCTGCTGGAAGACCATGCCGGTGTGACCCCGGCGGATCTTCGCGAGCTCCTTCTCGGGCAGCTCGGTGAGCTCCTGACCGGCCACGGAGACGGTGCCCGAGGT
This sequence comes from Kocuria tytonicola, assembly GCF_003687455.1. Taxonomy (GTDB): domain Bacteria; phylum Actinomycetota; class Actinomycetes; order Actinomycetales; family Micrococcaceae; genus Kocuria; species Kocuria tytonicola. Next base: position 1,616 of record NZ_PHOA01000156.1, read on the forward strand.
GGGCTTGATGAGCGCGGCCGCCACGGCGAGCAACGAGGACTTCCCGGAGCCGGAGGGCCCGATCAGGGCGGTCATGTCCCCGCGGTGCAGGTCCAGGCAGACCCGGTCCAGGGCTCGCACGGTGCGCGGCCTGCCCTGGGCGTCGGTGCCGTCCGGGTATTCCAGGGACACGTCCCGTGCGCTCAGAGCCGGCGCGGCGGCGTCGTCGACCGCGAGGCCGCCGGTGCGGGGCGCGGGCTCGCTCCCGGCCTCGTGGCGGGGCTCGTGGTGCTCCGCGTGGCGGTGGCCCTCGTGACGGTCCGCGCGGTGGCGGGGTTCGGCGTCAGAAGCATGCATGATCAGTTACCTCCCAGGGCAATCATCGGATCCACGGTGGAGACACGGCGCACGGCGAGCAGGGAACCCAGCAGGCCGAGCACGAGCACGCCCACCATGGGCAGGGCCACGCTCGCAGCACTGAGCTCGAACGGCACGGCGGAGCCCGCGAGCATTCCGCCGAGCAGTCCCAGGGCACCGCCCACGAGCACACCCAGGGTGAGCACCACGGCGGCCTGGACGAGCGAGTCCCGCACCACGTAGCCGCGGCTCGCGCCGAGCGCGCGCAGCACCGCGATGTCACGCGTGCGCTGGATGGTCCACACGGTCAGGAACGAGATCACCACCAGGGCGCTGATCCCGTAGAGGAAGCCCTGCATCATGAGCAGGGACCCGCGCTCGGACTGGTAGGCGGGCAGCGCCGCGAGGGAGTCCTTGGTGGACAGGGCCACGGTGTCGGTGTCACCGGGGGTGGCCTCGGGGACGTCCTGCGTGGTCAGTGCCAGGGCGGTGGCCTGCTCGTCCGGGGCGGTGTGCGCCACCGCGGGGAAGTCGGCCATGCTCATCCACGCCACGGGAACGTGGCTGTAGTACTCGTTCTCGGCCACGCCAGCCACCTTCAGGGCCTTGCCGCCCATGGACACGGTGTCCCCCACGGAGACCTTCATGTCCTCCGCGAGCGTCTCGCTCAGCACGGCCTCACCCTCACCGGGGTGGTTGGCGCCGGAGGTGGCGGTCACCCCGGAGGCCAGGTCCGTGCCCGGCTCCAGGGCCATGGCAGCGGCGGCGGTGGCGTCCGAGCGCTTGGCCGCGGCGTCGTCCGAGGACTCCGCACCGCTGCGGATGCTGGTCTGGGTGATCCCGAGGCGCTCCACCTTGTCCTCGCCCACGGCGTCCTTCCAGGTGTCCACCTGCTTCTGGTCGATCGAGGAGGTGGTGAAGGACGGCGTGCCGGAGTCGCCGGGGGGCGCGGTCAGCACGATGCGCTGGGCCTCCAGCTTCTCCAGGGCGGACGTGTTCTGGTGGCCCAGACCGTTGGTCAGGCCCGTGAGCAGCACCAGCAGCAGGGTGATGAGAGCCACGACCGTGGCCAGGAGCGCGAACCGCCCCTTGGCGAAGGTGATGTCCCGCAGGGACAAGAACATGGGGAGTCTCCCGTGACGACAGAGGTTTCAAGGACAGCATCCAGTCTGCTGGGCCGAGGGCTTGGGCGGATCACCAGCGCGGTTGAAGACCACCGCGCACGGGGTTGATCCCGGGATCAACCGTTCGGTTGATGTGTTCCGAGCCCGCCTGCGTACCATGGCCGGGGGTCACGACCCGGCCC
>NZ_PHOA01000157.1 GCF_003687455.1 Kocuria tytonicola
GAACGGGGCCACCGCGGAATTGTTTCACGGCCCGGCCAAGCCGGCCTCCCGCCCCGGGTGTGTTGCTGCCCCTCGGGCGGTCCGGGGATCGGGTGACGACGCCGTGGAGCCGGCCCTGCGGCGTCGTCGTGCTCAGGCGCCCGGTTCGGTGGTGCCGTAGTAGGTGCCCAGGAACGCGTCCCGGTACTCGAAGTAGTCGCCCGCCTCGATGGCGGTGCGGGCGCCGGCCACGAGGGCCAGGACGAAGCGCTCGTTGTGGATGGACGCCAGCGTGGCGGCGTTGCGCTCCTTGGACTTGAACAGGTGCCGCAGGTACGCGCGGGTGTAGTGCGTGCACGTGTAGCAGGGGCACGTGTCAGAGATGGGCGTGAAATCCCGCTTGAAGCGGATGTTCGTGAGGTTGAACCGGCCCGTGGGGGTGTAGACGGCGGAGGAGCGGGCCACGCGGGTGGGGGAGACGCAGTCGAAGGTGTCCACGCCGTTGTCGATCGCGGTGAAGATGTCGTCCGGCTCGGAGATGCCCAGCAGGTGCTTGGGAGTGTTCTCCGGCAGCTCCTCGGTGCACCAGCGCACGATCGTGCCCAGCTGCGACTTCTCCAGCGCGCCGCCGATGCCGAAGCCGTCGAAGCCCATCTCCGAGAGGTCGCGGCACGCCTTCCGCCGGAGGTCCTCGTACTGGGCGCCCTGGATCACGCCGAACAGCGCCTGGTACGGCTTGGTGGCGCGCTCCTCCGTGAGCCGCCGGTGCTCCGCCACGCAGCGCAGGGCCCACTGGCGGGTGCGCTCCAGGGCGATCTCCTGGTACTCGCGGGTGTTGTGGAGGGTGGTGAGCTCGTCGAACGCGAACATGATGTCCGCGCCGATGTTGTGCTGCACCCGCATGGAGACCTCCGGGGTGAACCGGTGCAGGTCCCCGTTGAGGTAGGAGCGGAACCACACGCCGTCGTCGTCCACGCGGGCCATGCGCTTCTGGCCCGGTGCCATCTGGGAGTCCCCCAGGGGACTGGCCACGGTGGACATGTCGATCACCTTGCCCAGCCCGGAGCCCAGAGACATCACCTGGAACCCGCCGGAGTCCGTGAACGTGGGTCCGGGCCAGTTCATGAAGGTGCTCAGTCCGCCGGCCTCGTCCAGGACGTCGTCCCCGGGCTCGAGGAACAGGTGGTAGGCGTTGGCGAGCATCGCCTGCGCACCCTCCGCGGCCATGGACTCCGGGAGCACCGCCTTCACGGCGGCCTGGGTGGCCACGGGGATGAACGCCGGGGTCCGGATCTGCCCGTGCGGCGTGGTGATCGTACCCGTCCTGGCCTGGAACTGCCCGCCGTTCTCCGCCACCCGCTCCGGCGGGACGGATGGGCTGTCACGCAACCTCGTGTGGAGCTCGAAGCTGAACGGGGGTGTGGGTTCTGTGGTGGGCACCCCACCATTGTGCCGGGTTTGCTAGCGGCCCCACCCGGCGTGGGCGATGGCCTGGCGGATGAGGTCCTCGCGCCCGCCCTCGAACTCCTCCTGGACGTCCAGGGACAGGGCCTCGTCCGGGGTCATCCAGGACAGCTGCAGGGCGTCCTGGCGGGGCTCGCACTCGCCGCGCACGGGGATGATGTAGCTCAGCGCCACGGCGTGCTGGCGGTCGTCGGTGAGTCCCGTCTCCGAGGGGGAGGGGAAGAACTCGGAGACCGCGAACGGCACGGTGGTGGAGGGCATCTGCGGCATGGCCAGCGGTCCCAGGTCCTTCTCCAGGTGGCGCAGCAGGGCCGCGCGCACGGTCTCGCGGTACATCACGCGCCCGGAGACGAACGTGCGGACCATGCGGCCCTCGTCGGTGGCGGTGAGCAGCAGCCCGATCTCGGACAGGCAGCCCAGCGGGTCCAGTCGTACGGGAATGGCCTGGACGTACACGATGGGCAGGGACGCCCGAGCGCGCTTGAGGTCCTCCTCGCTGAGCCAGCCAGGGTTCGGGTCCGGTGTGCGTACTGAACTCATGGTTCGTTTCTACCCCGCCACACCCCTGCGTGCCAGGGATCACGCCCCTGACGCCGCTGGTTCAGCGGTCAGCCGAACGCGCGGCCGCCTCCAGGACGGTCCACGCCTGCACCTGGGTGCTCAGCTCCACGGGTGCGCCCGTGCGCTGCGCCTGGTTCGCGTGCTGGGACGGCTCCGGGGAGAACACCGCCACGGTCTCACCTCCCGTGGCGCCCGGCCGGGAGAAGTCCTCGTCCGGGTCGAACTCGCGGCGTCCGTCCCACAGGGCGTCCGCGGTGTCGGCCACCAGGGCCCGTGCGGTCCCGCGTGCCTCGGCGTCCAGCGCGGACGACGCCGCCGCGTCGCCCAGGTAGCGCGCCAGGATCCCCGTGAACAGTCCGGCGTCCCCGCCGCCCTGGCCTTTCAGCACCGGGCGGTCGTGGGGTCCGGGGACCGTGAACTCACGGGCGGCGCCGTGCACGAGGGCCGCGGCGCGGGAGAGCCACAGCTGCTTCTCGTCCGGGTCCGTGACGGCCTCCGCGAGCTCCAGGGCCGCACCGAGCACCGGGCCGCTGTTGTAGGTGTACACGTGCGGGTCCACCGCCGTGATCTCCGAGCCCGAGCCCGCGGCGACCATGCGGATGCCGTCCAGGAACACGCCGCGCTCGGCGTCGAAGAGGGTGTCGAAGAGCCACGTCAGAAGCTCCCGGGCCTGCGCCACGCGGTGCATCCGCAGGAAGGTGAGCGCCACCGGCGCAGTGGAGGCGGTGTTCTTGTAGTCGCGGGTCATGTTCCACCACGCACCGCCGCCCAGGTTGCCGTCGCACCCCGCGTCCAGCCGCCTGGCCAGCGCCACGCCGTCGTCCTGCACCGCGCGCGTGGTGGCCCCCGTGGCGGTGACGTCCTCGTGGCGCAGCCGGCCCAGGGCCAGGGCGAGCCACGCCATGTCGTCGAAGAACACGTTGTTGGTCACCCGGCCGCCGCTGTGCACGGCAATGCCCCGCAGCAGCTGGTGCGCGCGGGACCGGGCGCGCGCGGCGTCGTCGTGGTGACCGGCCAGGCGCTCGCGGGCGGCGGCGTCCACGAACGCCTCCATCAGGTGCGCCTGCCACCAGTAGTGCCACGGGCCCCGGCGGGGGTGCGGGAACGCGACGGCGCCCAGGTACGTGCCCGGAACCCGGAAGGCGCGGGAGCCGAACAGGCGGTCCACGGAGCGGGCGGCCGTGGCGGCGCGGTGGGCGGGGGACTCGGGCATCGCGGTGCTCCTGCGGGGTTGGTGGGGTG
>NZ_PHOA01000158.1 GCF_003687455.1 Kocuria tytonicola
GTGCACGGTGCGGGGACAGCTCACGTCGGCAGGCACCGACCGGTGCGGCGCACACCGGGTGTCGGCGTGCGCGGCGTGGGCCCAGAAGGGGAGGAAAGACCCGCGGCCACGGTACCCCGGCGGGGCATGGGGCGGTGCGGCGCGTCACATGTTACGCAATCGTTACGTTGTCGCCGCTCGTGGCCGCCGTGTGGCTGCTCGGCGTCAGGCGGGAGTCGATCCGCACGGGCTGTCCCGTCCTGGGGTGGATGAACTCGAGGGAGCGCGCGATCAGCTGCAGGGGGTTCTCCGGGTCCTCCACGTCGAAGTCCTCGCGCGGTGCGGGGTAGAGCTTGTCCCCGCGCAGCGGCAGACCCAGCGAGGTCATGTGCACCCGGATCTGGTGGGTGCGTCCGGTCAGCGGCGCGATCTCGTACAGTCCCCACTGCCCCTGCGCATCCGTGAACGTCTCCGCGCGCCGCACGTCCGTGACGGCGTTGACCTCACCGGGCTCCTCGAAAGCCTGCACCACGCCCTGGATCTTGCGGATCCGGGACTCCACGCGCACGGGCTCCTCCCCCACGCGCCCGTTCACCCCGGCCACCGCCCAGTACGTCTTGCGCACGGTGCGCTCCTGGAACATCCGGTGGAACGCCCCGCGGTCCTCGGCGTGCTTGCACAGCAGCAGCACCCCTCCGGTGGAGCGGTCCAGGCGGTGCAGGGCGGAGATCTCGTCGTTGCCGAACTGGCACCGCGCCGCCACCACCACCGAGCGCCGCACGTTCTCGCCCTTGGGGGTGCTGCACAGACCGTGCGGCTTGTCCACGGCCAGGATCCACTCGTCCTCGTGGAGCACGTCCAGGGTCACGGGGGCGGCGTCCTCGTCCGGGACCGGGCGGTGGAACCACACGGAGACCCCCGCCTCGTACGGGGTCTGCGGGGTCACGACGACGCCGCCGTCCCCCAGCACCTGACCGGCCGCGACCTGCTCGCGGAACCAGGCGGCGTCGTCCGGGAAGCGGCGCTGCACGTACTCCACCGCGGTGGCGGGAAGACCGGGCCGCGCCTCCAGCACGGGGTCCGGGGCGCCAGGGCCCGGCATCCGCACCCGGGTGGGGCCCACGCCGCGCACCGTGGGCAGCGGCGGGCTCACGCGGCGCCTCACGGGGTGTCCTCGCCTGTCGCTACCATGGGCGGGAACCTAACACACGACCGTGAGGCGGCCAGGTGGACCAGCACAGCACCCCGGAGCGCGTGATTCTCCTGGACGGCAAGCACCGGCCGGCCGGAACGGCCCTGAAGTCCGAGGTGCACACCGAGGACACCCCCCTGCATCTGGCGTTCTCCTGCCATGTGCTCGACGCGCGGGGCCAGGTGCTCGTGACCCGGCGCGCGCTGAGCAAGCGCACGTGGCCCGGCGTGTGGTCCAACAGCTTCTGCGGCCACCCCGGGCCGGACGAGTCCTTCGAGGACGCCATTGCACGCCGCGCCCGCCAGGAGCTCGGGCTGGAGATCCGGGACCTCACCCTGGTGCTGCCCGAGTTCCAGTACCGTGCCACGGACGCCACCGGCGTGGTGGAGAACGAGTTCTGCCCGGTGTACGTGGCCGCCACGGACGCGGAGCCGCGCCCCGCGGAGACGGAGGTGGCGGAGTACGCCTGGACGGCCCCGCGGGACCTCACGGCCGCCGTGACCAGCGCGCCCTACGCGTTCAGCCCGTGGCTCGCGGACCAGCTCCGGGAGTCCGCGCTGCGGGAGGCGCTGGGCTGAGGGGGCCCGCGGCGTCGTGCGTCAGGCGAGGTCCGCGAGGATCCGCTCCGCGAGCGCGTGCGCGGACTGCGGGTTCTGGCCCGTGTAGAGCGCGCCGTCCACCTCCACGAAGGGGCGCAGCGGCAGCAGCCCCTTGCGGTAGTCGATCCCGGCCTCGGTGAGCGCGTCCTGCAGGTACCACTTCGCCTTCCACCCGAAGGGGTTCAGCCGCTCCTCCGCGTTGGACAGCCCCGTCATCCGCCGTCCCGCGAAGGGGTTGCCGCCGTTTTCGTCCGCCGCGGCCAGCACGGCGACGGGTGCGTGGCACAGCAGTGCGAGCGGCTTGCCGGAGGCCAGCCGGTCCCGCAGCAGCTTCCCCGAGACGGAGTCGAAGGCGAGATCCTCCATGGGCCCGTGGCCGCCGGGGTAGAACACGAGGTCGTACTCGGATTCCTCCACCTGGCCCAGGGCAACGGGGTGCTCCAGCTGCCCCTGGATGGAGTCGAGGTACGCACGGACCTCCTTGCGCCGCTTCGGCAGACCGCCCGCGACCCCCAGGCTCAGCTCGTCTAGCGTGGGAGCGACTCCCCCGGGCGTGGCCACGGTGATGTTCCACCCCGCCTCGGTGAACAGCCGGTGCGGTTCCGCCAGTTCCTCGGCCCAGTAGCCGGTGGGGTGCACCGAGCCGTCCTTGAGCGTCCAGCCGGTGGCGGCGGTGACGACGAAAAGCACCTCGGTCATGTGCGTGTCCTCTCGGTGGTGGTGCCGCGGCTCGACGGATCCGTCCGCATCCACGCCCGCGTGCGGTGGCGCGAACCGTCGGCCGACCCTAAAGTGTTCACCGTCAACTTTAGGCGGGGGAGCACCGGTGTCAACGACCACGCACAAGCAGTCCCACCACCACGGCAACCTGCGGGAAGCCCTGGTGGAGGCCGGAATCGCCTTGCTGGAGGCCGGGGACGCCTTCTCGCTGCGGGCCGTGGCGCGCCAGGTGGGCGTGTCCCAGACCGCCCCCTATCGACACTTCCCCGACAGGTCCCACCTGGAGGCCGCCATGGCCACCACCGGTTTCGTGCGGCTGCGGCGGCGGCTCGAGGGCGTGCTGGCACACCCCGAGCCCGCCGCCTCCGTCCTCACGGGCCTGGCGGTGGCCACCGTGCGCTTCGCCGCGGAGAATCCCGCCCTCTACACCCTCATGTTCTCCCGGTACTGCGGGGCCGACGACGCCCGCCTCCCCGCGTCCGCCGAGGTCTTCGACCTGCTGCAGCGCGCCGCCACGCAGCACTTCCCCGGCGTGGACGCCCACCACCTGGCCACCGCGGGCTGGACCATGACGCACGGGCTCGCGTCCCTCCACCTGAGCGGCCAGCTCCGCGCGGCCACCCCGTCCGAGCTGGACGAGCGGGTGGCCGGCGCCTTCTCCGCCGTGCTGGCCGCCCACCCCTGACCTCCCCACACC
>NZ_PHOA01000159.1 GCF_003687455.1 Kocuria tytonicola
CACCGCGTCCCTGTTCCCCCCGCGCGCGTCCGCGCCCTCCCACGAGGTGAGCTGGTGCTGACAGCCTGGCTCCTGCTCCTCGCGTTCCTCTTCCTGGTCCTCGCCAACGCCCTGTTCGTGGCCGTGGAGTTCGCGTTCCTCACGGTGGACCGGCAGGCCGTCCAGCGGGCCGAACAAGCCGGTGACAAGCGCGCCGCGACCATCGAGGAGAGTCTCCGCAAGACCTCCACGAACCTCTCCGGTGCCCAGCTGGGCATCACCGTCACGAGCCTGATGACCGGTTTCCTCACCGGGCCCAGCCTGGGCACCCTCTTCACGGAGGGCCTCGGCTGGACGGGCGTTCCCGACGCCGCCGCGGTGGGCATCGCCACGACCGTCGCCTTCGTCGTGGCAACCTTCACCCAGATGGTCTTCGGCGAACTGGTGCCCAAGAACTGGGCCATTGCGGACCCGATGCGGGTGACCCACGTGGTCGTGCTGCCCCAGAAGATCTTCATGGTGGTCTTCGGGTGGCTCGTGGCCATGCTCAACAGCTCCGCCAATGCCGTGCTGCGGGTGCTGGGCTTCACCCCCACCGAGGACGTGGCCAACGCCCGCACCGCCGAGGAACTGGCGTCCGTGGTGAGCCGCTCCGGGCGGGAGGGAACACTGGACGCGAGCACCGCGGAGCTCGTGGCCCGCTCCATCGAGTTCGGGGACCGAACGGCCGCGGACGTCATGCGGCCTCGCCCCCGGGTCACCTTCCTGGACGCGGACGACACCGTGGAGCACATGCTGCTCACGGCCTCCGAGACCGGGCACTCCCGTTTCCCCGTGACCGGGGAGTCCGTGGACGACATCGTGGGCGTGGTGCACTACACCCACGCCCTGGCGGTGCCCTTCGACGAGCGTGCCGTGGTGCGCGTGAGCGACGTGTGCGTGCCGGCCGACGTGGTCTCCGAGTCCATGACCCTGGACCCCCTCATGCGCCAGCTGCGCGTGAAAGGCCTGCAGCTGGCCGTGGTGGTGGACGAGTACGGCGGCACCGCCGGCATCGTCACCCTGGAGGACCTGATCGAGGAGATCGTGGGCGAGATCGACGACGAGCAGGACACCCGCGTGCAGCGTTTCCGCCGCACCCGGGACGGCGGTCTCGTGGTCTCGGGCCTGCTGCGCCCGGACGAACTGGGTGACGTGCTGCGCGTGGACATGCCCGAGGGCGAGGAGTCCGACACCCTCGGCGGTCTCATGGCCGAGGAGCTGGACCGGCTGCCGCAGGTGGGGGACACCCTCACCGTGGAGGCCGTGGACCACTACCACCGGGACGAGGACGACCTCCCCACCAAGGCGGAGATCCGCCTGGACGTGATGCGCATGGACCAGCACCGGGTGGACCGCATCCTGGTGCACCGCGTGGGTGGCAACCCGGACGAGCGGGGCGGGTCCACGACGTCGACCTCCTGGCAGCCGCCGGGACGCCCCGACCCGCTGGGCGGGGACGGCCGGGAGCCCGAGACCGCGGAGGAGTTCCGCGTGTCCCAGGGGGACCGCACGGGAGCTCCGGGCTTCCACCGCGACGAGGACGTGTCCGAGGAAGACCCGAGTGAGGAGCAGCGATGACCACGAGCACCGCCATCATCGTGCTGGTCCTGCTGCTGGCCGGCAACGCGTTCTTCGTGGCGAGCGAGTTCGCCGTGGTCTCGGCCCGCCGGGACCAGCTGGAGCCGCTGGCCGCTGAGGGCTCGAGCTCCGCGAAGTACGCCCTGAAGGGCATCGAGAACGTCTCCACGTCCCTGGCCGCCACGCAGCTGGGGATCACGGCGTGCTCCCTGCTGATCGGCGCCGTGGGTGAGCCCGCGATCGCGCACCTGATCGAGGTGCCCATGCACTGGCTGGGCGTTCCCGAGGCGCTCATGCACCCCATTGCCCTGGTGATCGCCCTGCTGGTCGTCACGTTCCTGCACATGATCCTGGGCGAGATGGTGCCCAAGAACATCGCGATCGCCGTGCCCAGCCGGGTGGCCCAGGTGCTGGGCCCCGTGCTGCACGGGTTCGTGGTGGTGTTCCGCCCGTTCATCTGGATCATGAACGAGAGCGCCAACCACCTGGTGCGCTGGCTGTTCCGGGTGGAGCCCAAGGACGAGGTGGCCTCCGCGTTCACCTCGGACGACGTCCGCGGGTTCGTGGCCGAGTCCGGCCGCGAGGGCCTGCTGGACAAGGACGAGATCCGGCTGCTCACCGGCGCCCTGAACTTCGAGAACAAGACCGCCGCGGACGTGGCCCTGCCGCTGACCGGGATGCGCACCGTGCCCTCGGACATCACGGTCTCCGGGGTGGAGCTGCTGTGCGCGGAGACCGGCTACTCGCGGTTCCCCGTGCGGGACAAGGACGAGCGGCTCATGGGCTACCTCCACGCCAAGGACGTGCTGGGCCTGCCGGAGACCGCCCGCGAGCGCCCCGTCCCCCCGGCCATCGTGCGCCGCTTCGCGCGTGTGGCCCCGGGGGACAAGCTGCGCAAGGTCACCCGCACCATGCAGGCCAGGGGTGCGCACTTCGCCCTCCTGGGCGAGGTGGCCCGTGATTCCCGCACCTCGGACGAGTCCGTGTTCATCGTGGCCCTCGAGGACGTCCTGGAGGAGCTCGTGGGCGAGGTCCGCGACGCCACCAGCAAACCCGATCAGGAGAGTGCCGCATGAGCCCCCGGAAGCTGTACCGCACCGCCGCCACCGCAGAGGCCGTCACCTGGACGCTGCTGATCCTGGGGATGCTGGCCAAGTACGTCCTCCACGCCGGTGACCTGCCGGTGCGGGTGGGCGGCGGGATCCACGGTTTCGTGTTCCTGAGCTACTGCGTGGCCACCGTGGTGGTCTGGACGGACCGCCGCTGGCCCGCCGGCACCGGTGTGCTGGGACTCGTGCTCTCGGTGGTCCCGTTCGCCACGGTCCCCTTCGAGCGGCACGTGGAGCGCCGGGGACTGCTCTCGGACGCGTGGCGCGTGGCTCCCGCGGGCACCCTCCCCACGCACGACGACGCCGCACGGCCGGCTTCCGCAGCCACCTCGCCGCAGCGCGGGGCCGGGGCCGCGGCGGTGCCCGGCGAGGAGGCGACGGGGACCGGGGGCACGGCGGCGCCGGCCTCCGTGGCGGGAGGGGGGACCGGG
>NZ_PHOA01000015.1 GCF_003687455.1 Kocuria tytonicola
GATCGTCACGGGGATGTCCGGTGCCGGGCGCTCCACTGCCGCGAACGCCCTGGAGGACCAGGGCTGGTACGTCGTGGACAACCTGCCCCCGCAGATGCTGGGAACCCTGGCGGACCTGGCCTCCCGCACCCCGCAGACCCTGCCCAGGCTGGCAGTGGTGATCGACGTGCGCGGCAAGGCGCTGTTCAACGACATGAAGGAGACCCTGGCGGCCCTGGAGACCTCCGGCGTGGAGTTCTCCGTGCTGTTCCTCGAGGCCTCTGACGAGGTGCTCGTCTCCCGCTACGAGCTGCAGCGACGGCCGCACCCCCTGCAGGCGGGCGGGCGGATCCTGGACGGCATCAGAGCCGAGCGGGAGCTGCTGCGGGACCTGCGGGAGACCGCGGACTCCGTGCTGGACACCACGTCCTTCAACGTCCACGCCCTCACCAAGGCCGTGGCGGACATGTTCTCCACGAGCGGTCCCGTGGTGCTGCGCCTCACGGTCATGAGCTTCGGCTTCAAGTACGGGGTGCCCGCGGACGCCAACTACGTGGCCGACGTCCGCTTCATCCCCAATCCGCACTGGGTGCCCGCCCTGCGTCCCCGCACGGGCAAGGACCCCGAGGTGCGGGACTACGTGTTCGCCACCGAGGGCGCGCAGACCTTCGTGGACCGTTTCGTGGCCATGCTCGAACCGGTTTTCGCGGGATACCGCAACGAGAGCAAGCACTACGCCACCATTGCCATCGGCTGCACGGGTGGCAAGCACCGTTCAGTGGCGATCACCGAGGAAGTGGCCCGCCGGCTCAGCAAGTCCCCGCGTGTGACCGTCAACCTCCAGCACCGGGACATGGGCCGCGAGTAGTCCCGACCCCCAGACGTTACGGAAACCATGAGCACCTTTCCCACCACGGGCGCACTGCCCCGGCTGCCGCTGAGCAGCCGGCGGGACGTGGACCCCTACCACTCCCTGGACCCCGCCGCCCGGGACGCCCTCACGGACGCCGACTCCGTGGTGGCCCTCGGCGGCGGCCACGGTCTCTCCGCGAGCCTCTCCGCCCTGCGGCTACTGGCCCCCGCGCTCACGGCGGTGGTCACCGTCGCGGACGACGGCGGCTCGTCCGGGCGGCTGCGCGACGACCTCGGCGTGCTGCCCCCGGGGGACCTGAGGATGGCCCTGGCCGCCCTGTGCGACGACTCGCAGTGGGGCCGGACGTGGAGCGACGTGATGCAGCACCGCTTCAGCGTCAAGGCGCACCCGGACGAGGGCCTGGACAACCACGCCCTGGGCAACCTGCTGATCGTCACCCTGTGGGAGCTGCTCGGCGACCCCGTGGAGGGGCTGCGCTGGGCCGGGGCCCTGCTCGGGGCCCGCGGCCAGGTGCTGCCCATGAGCTGCGTGCCGCTCGTGATCGAGGGGGACGTGTCCCCGGGCAGCAGCCCCACGGTGGCCTGCCCGCCCGAGTCCGTCACCCGCACGGTCACGGGCCAGTCCCGGCTGGCCAAGGAGGCGGACGTCTGCAACGTGCGGCTGTCTCCCCAGGACGCCCCGGCGTGCCCCGAGGCCGTGAGCGCGATCGAGGAGGCTTCCTGGGTGGTGCTCGGCCCCGGCTCGTGGCACACCTCGGTGCTGCCGCACCTGCTGCTCCCGCAGCTGCGGGACGCCATCTGCGCGTCCCCGGCCAGGCGCCTGGTCACCCTGAACCTGTCCCGTGACTCGGAGACCCTCAGCATGGGATCGGGGGACCAGCTGCGGATCCTGCAGCGCTACGCCCCGGACCTCCGCCTGGACGTGGTGCTCGCAGACCCCTCCGCGGCGGAGTCCCCCAAGGACGTGGAGGCCGCGGCCGCCCAGCTCGGTGCCGTGGTGCACTGGGACTCGCTGCGGGACAAGGACGGCAGCTCGGTGCACAACCCTTTCAAACTGGCCGCGGCCTACCAGCAGATCATGAACGCGGAGCGCTGAGCGGGTCCGTCCCGTCCGCACCGCCCGTACTCGGCAAGGAGATCGACGTCTATGGCATTGACCGCCTCGGTCAAGGAAGAACTCGCCCACCTGCAGGTGCGCAAGTCCGCGGTGCGGGCGGCGGAGCTGTCCGCGCTGCTGCGCTTCGCGGGAGGACTGCACATCGTGGGCGGACGCATCGTGGTGGAGGCGGAGCTCGACACGGAATCCGTGGCCCGGCGCGCGGCGCGCACGGTGGGGGAGGTCTTCGGCCACGACTGCGAGCTCGGCGTGATCAGCGGCGGCGGTCTGCGGCGTGACCGCTCGTGGGTGGTCCGGGTCGCCCGTGACGGCGAGGCCCTCGCGCGGCGCACGGGGCTGCTTGACGCCCACGGGCGCCCGGTGCGTGGTCTGCCGCCCACGGTGGTCAACGGCAGCACCGAGGAGTCCGCTGCAGTGATCCGCGGCGCGTTCCTGGCCCACGGCTCGCTCACGGAGCCGGGCCGTGCGGCCGCCATGGAGTTCACGTGCCCCGGGCCCGAGGCCGCGCTGGCGCTCGTGGGCTCCGCCCGCCGTCTGGACGTGCTCGCCAAGGCGCGCCAGGTGCGCGGCGTGGACCGCGTCGTCGTGCGGGACGGGGACACGATTGCCGCCCTGCTCACCCGGCTGGGGGCCCACCGCGCACTGCTGCAGTGGGAGGACCGCCGCATGCGCAAGGAGGTGCGGGCCACGGCCAACCGGCTCGCCAACTTCGACGACGCCAACCTCCGCCGCTCCGCGCAGGCGGCCGTCACGGCCGGGGCCAAGGTGGAGCGCGCCCTGGACGTCCTGGGCGACGACGCCCCGGAGCACCTGCGTGCCGCGGGGCGGCTGCGCGTGGCGAACAAGCAGGCGAGCCTGGACGAGCTCGGGCGGCTCTCGGACCCGCCGCTCACCAAGGACGCAATTGCCGGCCGGATCCGGCGGCTGCTCGCCATGGCGGACCGCAAGGCCGAGGAGCTGGGAGTGGCCACCACCTCGGAGTTCGCGGCGCAGGCCGGACAGGAGCAGCGGCGCGGATCGTAGCAGGGCGCGGTGACGGACCGGTGAATGTTGGTTTATGTGGGATCAACGTGTGAGGTGCGATTCACCTCGGAATGCACTGTCATCGGGCCCCGATTCTCGCTAGAATGGACCTGACAGACGACGGAGGGCCACCGTCCGCCACGAACGTCGGGTGTGGGATTGCTGCCGATTGGTTCCGTTCCCACATTCCGGCGGGCGGGTGTCCACCGCACCCCGACACGCAGAGGAGATCGCAGTGACAGTCAAGGTTGCCATCAACGGATTCGGTCGCATCGGCCGCAACTTCGCGCGGGCGCTGTACACCAACCACGGCCACGACATCGAGCTGGTCGCCGTGAACGACCTCACCGATCCCGAGACGCTCAAGCACCTCTTCGAGTTCGACTCCGTGATGGGCCGTCTGAACGCGGACGTCTCCCTGGACGGCGACGTCATGTCCGTGGACGGCCACGAGGTGAAGTTCTTCGCCGAGGCCGACCCCTCCAAGCTGCCCTGGGGCGAGCTGGGCGTGGACATCGTGGTGGAGTCCACCGGCAAGTTCACCACGGGCCCCAAGATGCAGGCCCACCTGGATGCCGGCGCCAAGAAGGTCGTCCTGTCCGCACCGGGCAAGGAGGTGGACGGCACCTTCGTGTACGGCGTGAACCACGAGTCCTACGACCCCGCCACCATGAACCTGGTCTCCGCGGCCTCCTGCACCACCAACTGCCTGGCGCCGCTGGCGAAGGTCATCAACGACGAGTTCGGCATCGAGCGCGGGCTGATGACCACCATCCACGCCTACACGGGTGACCAGCGCCTGCACGACGCCCCGCACAAGGACCTGCGCCGCGCCCGTGCCGCCGCCCTGAGCATGATCCCCACCACCACCGGTGCCGCCGCTGCCGTGGGTCTCGTGCTCCCCGAGCTCAAGGGCAAGCTGGACGGCTTCGCCGTGCGCGTCCCGGTTCCCACCGGCTCGCTCGTGGACCTCACCGTGGACGTGCGCGAGGACGTCACGGTGGAATCCGTGAACGCCGCCGTGAAGAAGGCCGCCGAGGGTGACTTCAAGGGCATCATCGAGTACTCCGAGGAGGCCCTGGTCTCCAAGGACATCGAGGGCTACGACGTCTCCACCGTGTTCGACGCGCCGCTGACCAAGGTGATCGACAACCAGGTCAAGGTCATCGCGTGGTACGACAACGAGTGGGGCTACACCATCCGGCTCGTGGACTTCGTCTCCTACGTTGCGGATAAGCTCTGACACAGACCGTTCAGTGGCGCCGGTGCCCCAGGGCGCCGGCGCCATTGTCGTCGGTACGCGTTCACCACAGGGAAGGGATGACGGATATGGCCAAGTCGCTGGACGATCTCATTGCCGAGGGGGTTGCGGGGCGCCGCGTTCTCGTGCGCTCGGACCTCAACGTGCCTCTGGACGGTTCCACCGTGACCGATGACGGGCGCGTGCGCGCGTCCCTGCCGGTCCTGGAGAAGCTCGCCCACGCCGGCGCACGGGTCATCGTGATGGCGCACCTCGGGCGCCCCAAGGGCACCGTGGACCCCAAGTACTCCATCAAGCCCGCCGCGGACCGGCTGGCCGAGCTCGCGGACGTGCCGGTCGTCGTCGCCACCGACGTGGTGGGCGAGGACGCGCAGGCCAAGGCCGAGGCGCTGCAGGACGGCCAGATCCTGGTCCTGGAGAACGTGCGCTACGACCCCCGCGAGACCTCCAAGGACGACGCCGAACGCGAGGCCTTCGCGCGCGAGCTCGCGGCGCTCACCGGTGAGAACGGCGCCTACGTGGACGACGCCTTTGGCGCCGTGCACCGCAAGCACGCGTCCGTCTACGACGTCGCGCGCGTGCTGCCCGGCTACCTGGGTGACCTCGTGAAGACCGAGGTGGGCGTCCTGAGCAAGGTCATCTCCGATCCCGAGCGCCCGTTCGTGGTGGTCATGGGGGGCTCCAAGGTCTCCGACAAGCTCGCGGTGATCGACAACCTGATCGGCAAGGCGGACTCCCTGCTGATCGGCGGCGGCATGGTGTTCACGTTCCTCGCCGCCCAGGGCTACTCCGTGGGCTCCTCCCTGCTGGAGCAGGACCAGATCGAGACCGTGAAGGGCTACCTGGACCGCGCCGAGAGCGCGGGCACGGAGATCGTGCTGCCCGTGGACGTGGTCTACGCCGCGCGCTTCGCCGAGGACGCCGAGCACGAGGTGCGCCCCGTCGCGGACATCGAGGGCGGGGAGATCGGCGAATCCGGGCTGGGCCTGGACATCGGACCCGAGTCCGCCACGATTTTCGCCGAGAGGATCGCCGGCGCGAAGACCGTGTTCTGGAACGGCCCCGTGGGCGTGTTCGAGATGGCGGCGTTCGCCGGGGGCACCAGGGCCGTGGCCGAGGCCTTGGCCACGTCCGACGCCATGAGCGTGATCGGCGGCGGCGACTCCGCCTCCGCCGTGCGCAACCTGGGCTACCGCGACGAACAGTTCGGCCACATCTCCACCGGCGGCGGCGCATCGCTCGAGTTCATCGAAGGCAAGGAGCTGCCCGGCGTCGTCGCGCTGGGGGCCTGAGTCCGCCACCTGAACCACACGCCGAACCGAGGAGGACGAGCATGACCACGCAGACCAACGGTGCTTTCGACCGCACGCCCCTGATCGCGGGCAACTGGAAGATGAACATGGACCACACGCAGGGGATCGCGCTGCTGCAGAAGCTCGCGTGGACCCTGAAGGACGCCAAGCACGACTTCTCCCGTGTGGAGGTCGCGGTGTTCCCGCCGTTCACGGACCTGCGCTCGGTGCAGTCCCTCGTGGAGGGGGACGGGCTGCAGATCCGCTACGGGGCACAGGACCTCTCCGACCAGGACTCGGGTGCCTACACCGGGGACGTCTCCGGTCAGTTCCTCGCCAAGCTCGGGTGCACCTACGCGCTCGTGGGCCACTCGGAGCGCCGCAGCATCCACGAGGAGTCGGACCGGTTGTGCCGGGACAAGGTCCGCGCGGCCGTCCGGCACAGCCTGACCCCCATGCTGTGCGTGGGCGAGGGGCTCGACGAGCGCCAGGCCGGCAACCACGTGAGCTACAGCCTTGAGCAGCTGCGGGGAAGCCTCGACGAGCTCTCCGCGGGGGAGCTCGAGGGTCTCGTGGTGGCCTACGAGCCCGTCTGGGCCATCGGCACCGGCGAGGTGGCCGGTCCGGAGGACGCCCAGGAGATGTGCCACGCCATCCGCGAGGAACTGGGCTCCCTGTACGGCGAGGACTTCGCCCGGGTCACCCGCATCCTCTACGGCGGCTCCGTGAAGTCCTCCAACGTGGCCTCCATCCTCTCCGGCGCGGACGTGGACGGCGCCCTGGTGGGCGGCGCGAGCCTCGACGCCGAGGAGTTCGCCAAGATCGCCCGGTTCGAGCAGCACCTGGTCACCGGCTGATTCCAGACCGCTTCAGCACAGCGCCGCCGCCCCGCCCCGTGGCACTCCCCACGGCGCGGGACGGCGGTGTTCTCCGGGGCGGGTGCCGCCCCGTGTCCCCGCCCGGAGTCTCCCCGCGGCAGCACGCACCGAGGGGCCTGCCGCGGGCGTCCGGGCTCGGGCTGTAAACTGGTGGCAGATTCCTCCGTCGTGGCACCGCCCGGGCACGTCCCGGTGCTGGGCCGCGGCCCCGTCAGCTTCTCCGAGAACCCGTGAATCGAGGCAATTCGTGGAGATCCTCCAGATCGTCCTGCAGGTGCTCATCGTGGTCACCAGCATCCTGTGCATCATGTTCGTCCTGCTCAACAAGGGCAAGGGCGGCGGTCTCTCCGACATGTTCGGCGGCGGCATGACCCAGTCGCTGAACACCTCGGGGGCCGCGCAGAAGAACGTGGTGCGGATCACCACCGTGCTGGCCATCGTGTGGGCGCTGTCCATCGTGGGCTACGCCCTGCTCCTGCGCTTCAGCGCACCGGTGGCCTGAGCGCACCGGACCGGTGGCACGACGACGCCGCCCCCGACCGGGAACGGTCGGGGGCGGCGTCGTCGTGACGGGGGGGGTGCTCAGTTCGGCGTCGGATCCTCGGGCACCCCGGGCAGGGCGTCCTCGGTGACGAGCCACAACGTCTCGTGGACACCGCGCACGGCGCTTCCGGGTGCTTCCACCGGGGTCGCACCGGGACGCCGCACCGCGGCGAGGGCCCCCGCCTTGGCGGTCCCGGAGACCAGCAGCCACACGCGGTCGGCGGAGTTGATGGCCGGCAGCGACAGTGTCACGCGCGTGGGCGGCGGCTTGGGGGAGTCCGCCACGGCGAACACGGTCCGGTCCGAGCGCAGCACGTCCTGCCGTCCCGGGAAGAGGGACGCCACGTGCGTGTCCGGCCCGAGGCTCAGCAGGGCCACGTCGAAGCGGGGCAGTGCGCCGGGGGTGCCCTCCATCTCGGCGGCCGCGGCGAGCTCCTCCCGGTAGTCCTCGGCGGCCGCCGCAGCCGACTCGATCTCGTCCGACCCGGCCACGGGGTGCACGCGGTCCCAGTCCAGCTCCAGGGAGTCGTCCCACGCGTCCGCGGCCTGCACGCCATTGCGCTCGGAGTCCGCCCCGGGCAGGAAGCGTTCGTCGGACCACCACACGTTCACGCGGGACCAGTCCACGGCCTGGACCTCCGGCTGCCGGGCGAGCTCCTCGACCACTCTGGTGCCCATGCTGCCGCCCGTGAGCAGCAGGGTGGCCTCACCGCGCTCGTCCTGCGCGCTCTCGAGAACCTCCAGGACGCGGCGCGCCGTGTCGCGTGCGAGCCGCTCGGCGCCGTCGTGGGGCACGAGACGGGGTTCGGGACGCTCCCGGCCGTTCACGCGCCGTCCTCTCCGGCGCCGGATCCCACGACGCAGCCGGGCTGGGCGCGCCGCATGGCGCCCGGCTCCTCGTCCGGCACGGCGGGCGAGTCCTGGGCACGGTCCCCGGCCGCGGACAGGGCCTCGTCGAGGGACGTGGTGACCTCCGTGCCGTCGGCCGAGCGGGTGGTGATCCGTGCGCTGGCGAGACCGTTCGTGATCACCTCGCCGTAGACCTCGTCCGCGTCCAGGCGCCGCAGCTCCTCCGCGAGGCAGGCGTTGAGGTCCCGCACGGGCATGGCGATCTGCTGCTCGGGCTGCCCCGGCTGGGTCAGCACCGCGACGGTGCGTCCGGGGCGGTCGAGCTCCACCACGCCGTCGTCCGTCACGAGCGCCACGCGGTCCAGGGCGCGGCGGGACTCGTCACCCACGATGGTTGCGGGGGCGTCGAGCTTGCTGGACAGCCACACGCCCAGCAGCAGCATGGACGGGGCCACGGCGGCGCCCTCCAGCACGATCTCGCGGACGGCCACCGGGCCCACCTGGTCCAGCACGGCGGCGAGCTGCACGCGCCAGTTGGTGACCCGCGTCCATGCCAGGTCCGTGTCACCGGGGGTGTACTGCCGGGACAGCTGGGCGAGCGAGGCGAACGGATCATCGGCGCGGGCCGAGTCCGTGATGCGACGGTGCGCGATCCGGCCGATGGAGCTGCCGCTGGGGTTCTCGGGGAAGTCGTGCGGCCACCACGCCACGATGGGCGCGTCCGGCAGCAGCAGGGCGGAGACCAGGGTCTCCGTGGGCTCGGCGAGATCGCCGTAGCCGTGCAGCAGGATGACCTCGGAGGCCCCGGCGTCCCCGCCCATGCGCAGCTGGGCGTCCAGACGGGTCTCGTCCGTGGCAGAGTGCGCCACGTGCACGATGATCCGGCACGGGTGCTCGTGGCTCGCGTAGTTGGCGGCCTCCACCGCCATCTCGGAGTGTCCGGCCCGTGCCAGGATCACGAGCGTGAGCACGCGTCCCAGGGTCACCACGCCGTTCTCGTCCCGCAGCTGGTTGAGCTTCTTCTCGATCCTGGCCGCGGTGGTGTTCTCCATGTCGACTATCACGGTCGCCTCCAGACACGTCCGTCACGGGCCATGAGCTCGTGGGCGGCTGCGGGTCCCCAGGACCCTGGTTCGTAGGGTTCGGGCACGATCCGGTGCTCGGCCCAGTACTGCTCGAAGGGGTCCAGGATCTTCCAGGACTGCTCCACCTCGGAGTGGTCCGGGAACAGCGGGGGCTCGCCGAGCAGCACGTCGAAGATGAGCCGCTCGTAGGCCTCCGGGCTGGACTCCGTGAACGCGTGGCCGTAGCCGAAGTCCATGGTGACGTCCCGGATCTCGGACTGCGTGCCGGGAACCTTGGAGCCGAAGCGGATGGTCACTCCCTCGTCCGGCTGGATCCGGATCACGATCGCGTTCTGCCCGAACTCCCCGTGGTCCGTGTCCCGGAACAGCAGGTTGGGGGACTTCTTGAACGCCACGGCGATCTCCGTGACGCGCCGCCCCAGCCGTTTGCCGGCGCGCAGGTAGAACGGCACCCCGGCCCACCGGCGGTTGTTGATGTCCACGCGCAACGCGGCGAACGTCTCCGTCCGGGAGTCAGCGGGGATGTCGCTCTCCTCGTGGAAGCCCTTCACGAACTCGCCGCCCTGCAGCCCGGACGTGTACTGGCCGAGCGCCGAGTGCTCGCCGAGGTCCTCGGGCAGCACCACGGACTCCAGCACCTTGGCCTTCTCCCGGCGCAGGTGGTGGGCGGAGAAGGACGCGGGCTCCTCCATGGCCGTGAGCGCGAGCAGCTGCAGCAGGTGGTTCTGGATCACGTCCCGGGCCGCTCCCACACCGTCGTAGTACCCGGCGCGGGAGCCGATGCCGATCTCCTCCGCCATGGTGATCTGCACGTGGTCCACGTACCGGGCGTTCCACAGGGGCTCGAACATCTGGTTGGCGAAGCGCAGCGCCAGGATGTTCTGCACCGTCTCCTTGCCCAGGTAGTGGTCGATGCGGAACACGCTGTCGGCGCGGAACACCCGCTCCACGATCGCGTTGAGCTCCCGGGCGGACTCGAGGTCGTGGCCGAAAGGCTTCTCGATGACCACGCGGCGCCAGCCCGTGCAGTCCTCACTGTCCGCGAGGTCGTGGTCGGCAAGCTGCTGGCACACCACCTCGAACGCCTTGGGCGGGATGGACAGGTAGAACGCGTGGTTGCCACGCGTCCCGCGGTCCCGGTCCAGCTCGTCGAGGGTCTGCGCGAGGCGGTCGTACGCGTCGTCGTCGTCGAACTCGCCGTGCACGAACCGCAGCCCCGAGGCGAACTGGTTCCACAGGTCCTCGTTGTAGGGCGTGCGGGCGTGCTGGGTGACGTTCTCCTTGACGTACTCCGCGAACTGGGCGTCGTCCCAGTCCCGCCGCCCGAAGCCCACCAGCGAGAACGCCGGGGGCAGCAGGCTGCGGTTCGCGAGGTCGTACATGGCCGGCAGCAGCTTCTTCTTGGCGAGGTCGCCGGTGACCCCGAACAGGACCAGCGCCGAGGGTGCGGCCACGCGGGTCAGGCGCCTGTCGTTCGGGTCCCGCAGGGGGTTCTGGTGTGAGGTGTCGGGCACGGGGTTCCTGTCCGGTCGCAGTTCGGTGGAGGAGGGCTCAGAGCGCCGAGGCGACCTCGAGCAGCTGTGCCACCCCGGCCGCCCGGTCCGTGAGGCGCAGCCGCAGCACGGGACGGTCGTGCTCCGCCAGCACCGCGGCGTCGCCGTCCGCCTGCGCGCCGATCAGCTCGCCGAACGTGAAAGGGATGCCGGGGATGTCCACGTCCGTGCCGGTCGCGGCCGTGATCTGCAGGTACACGCCCTGCGCGGGGCCGCCCTTGTGGTACTGGCCCGTGGAGTGCAGGAAGCGCGGCCCCCACCCGAAGGTCACGGGACGTCCCGTGCGCCGCGCGAGCTCGTCCCGCACGGACTCGAGCTGGGGCCAGCCCAGCCGGTCGAAGTACGCCTGGACGCTCACGTAGCCGTCCTCCGGCAGCCGGGAGAGCAGCGACGCGAGGGCGTCCCGCACGGTGGTGGCACCGCCCAGCAGCGCCTCGTCACCGCGGATCTCGATCGCGCCGTCCGTGGCGGCTGCGGGGGAGGGCTCGGGCGAGGCCGCGAGCAGCTCGCGCGTGGCGGCCTTCGCGGACTCCACGTCCGGCTGGTTGTAGGGGTCGATGCCGAGCAGCCGCCCGGACACGGCGATGGCCACCTCGAAGGCGAGCATCAGCCCGCTCAGCGAGCCCGCCACGCGCACGCCCTGCTCTGCGGTGAGGTCCATGGCGTCCTCGTCCACGAGGGAGACCACGAGCACGTCGGACGCATCCGAGGTGAGCTCGGGCGCGGACCCGTCCACGACCACGGGCAGCACACCGGTGCCGGACTTGCCCGTGGACTCGGCGATCAGCTGCTCCGCCCAGTCCGCGAAGCCCACGAAGGGCGCGCCCTGGTTCACCAGGACGATCTTGTCCCGCAGGGGATCGGTGCCGCCCAGCGCCGCGCCGAGCTGCAGTCCCATGTTGTTCTCGTCGTCCTCGCGCAGCATCTCGGCGGCCTCCTCGGCGTCGTCGAGCAGGGCCGCGATGTCCACCCCGGCGAGGCCGGAGGGCACGAGCCCGAAGGCGGTGAGCGCGGAGAACCGGCCACCCACGTTCGGGTCGGCGTTGAAGGTCTTCCGGTAGCCCGCCTCGCGTGAGGCCGTGTCCATGGGGGATCCGGGGTCCGTGACCACCACGATGCGGGAGGGCGCGTCGATCCCGGCCTTCTCGAACGCCTCCAGGAAGACGCGACGGGCGGAGTCCGTCTCCACCGTGGACCCGGACTTGGAGGACACCACCAGTGCGGTGTGCTCCAGGTCCGTGAGGGCCTTGGACACCATCTCCGGGTCCGTGGAGTCCAGCACGAACAGCTCCACCCCGGCGCTGCGGGTGATCACCTCGGGGGCCAGGGAGGAACCGCCCATGCCCGCGAGCACGAAGCGGGTGACACCCTCCCGGGCGAAGTCGTCACGCAGCTCCATGATCTCGGGCACCAGCGGCCGGGACACGGTCGCGGCCTCGGTCCATCCGAGGCGCACGGCAGCTTCCTCCTCCGCGGCCGGGCCCCACAGGGTGGGGTCCTGGTCGAAGAGCTTCGACGCGAACTTCTCGGTGACCAGGCGCGGCACGTGGGTGTCGACGGCCTCGCGCGCAAAACCGGACGCCTGCAATGACAATGAACTCACGGTGAGCCTCCTCGGACTGACGGTGTGGACGGGGGTGCGGGGCGCCGGGGCCCGAGAGCCTCGAGTGGTGTTCTCGGGGGCGGACCCCGGTGCGGTGCTGCCTGCCGGGCAGCGGGTGGTGCTCGGTGGGTGTGGGCTCAGCGGGCCTCGTCGAGCGCGGTGCGCACGGTGGCCAGCAGCTCGTCCCACGAGGCGTCGAACTTCTGCAGCCCCTCGGCCTCCAGCTGCTCCACGACCTCCTGGTAGGACACGCCCTGCTCGGCCACGGCGTTGAGCACGGCGGTGGCGTCCTCGTACGTGCCCGTGACCGTGTCCCCGGTGACCTCCGCGTGGTCGAAGGTCGCGTCCAGGGTCTTCTCCGGCATGGTGTTCACCGTGTTGGGTGCCACGAGCTCGGTCACGTAGAGGGTGTCCGGGAGGTTCGGGTCCTTGACGCCCGTGGAGGCCCACAGCGGACGCTGCGGGTTGGCCCCGGCGGCCGCGAGGCGCTTCCAGCGCTCGGTCTCCAGGGCCTGCTCGTAGACCTGGTAGGCCAGACGGGCGTTCGCGAGCCCCGAGCGACCCTTGAGCGCCGCGGCCTCGTCCGTGCCCACGGCGTCCAGGCGCTTGTCGAACTCGGTGTCCACGCGGGAGACGAAGAAGGACGCCACGGAGTGGATGGTGGAGAGGTCCTTGCCGTTCTCGAGCGCCTGCTCCAGGCCCTCCATGTACGCGTTGACCACGCCGCGGTAGCGGTCCAGGGAGAAGATCAGGGTCACGTTCACGGAGATGCCCTCCGCGATGGTGGCGGCGATCGAGGGCAGGCCCTTCTCCGTGGCGGGGATCTTGATGAGCGCGTTCGGGCGGTCGATCGTCTGCGAGAGCTTCTGCGCCATCGCGGAGGTGGCGTCCGCGTCCTGGGCCAGGCGCGGGTCCACCTCGATGGACACCCGGCCGTCCACTCCCTGGGTGGCCTCGGCCACGGGGGCGAAGAGGTCGCACGCGTCACGGACGTCGTCCGTGGTGATGCGCAAGACGGCGTCGTCCACGGAGGTCCCGGCCGCGGCCAGCTCGGCCACCTGCTCGCGGTAGGACTCGCCGTCCGCGAGCGCGGCCGCGAAGATCGTGGGGTTGGTAGTCACACCCACCACGTTCTTGGTGTCGATCAGTTCCTGCAGGTTGCCGCTGGTCAGCCGTTGGCGGGACAGGTCGTCGAGCCAGATGGAGACGCCGGCGTCCGAGAGCTTCTGGGTGGGAGTGGTCATGTGTGCCTCCGGTTGAGGGTGTCGCGCGGCGCGTGTGCCGCAGCGGGGAAGGTGTGGCACCCGCGGGCGGGGACGTGCGCCCCCGCCCGCGGGATGGTTCCAGTGGGTCAGCGGGCGGCCGCGATGGACTCCTGCGCGGCCTCCGCCACGGCCTCGGCGGTGATGCCGAACTCGCGGTACAGCGTCTCGTAGTCCGCGGACTCCCCGAAGTGCTCGAGGGAGACGGCTCGTCCGGCATCGCCCAGGAGGTCGTTCCAGGACATCCGGATGCCGGCCTCCACGCTCACGCGGGCCTTCACGGCCGCGGGGATCACGGACTCCCGGTACTGCGCGTCCTGGGCGTCGAACCACTCGCGGCACGGCATGGACACCACGCGGGCGGCCACGCCCTGGGCCCTGAGCTGCTCGCGCGCCTCCAGCGCCAGGTGGACCTCGGAGCCGGTGCCGATGAGGACGACGTCCGGGGTTCCCTCGGTGTCCGCGAGCACGTAGCCGCCGCGGGCCACGCCCTCGGCGGAGGCGAACTTCTCGCCCTCGGCGTCCTGGTGCAGGTCCGCACGTGCGAGCGTGGGCAGGTCCTGGCGCGTGAGCGCGATGCCCGCCGGGTGCTCGTGGTTCTCCATCACGGTCCGCCACGCCACGGAGGTCTCGTTGGCGTCCGCGGGGCGCACGACGTCGAGCCCCGGGATCGCGCGCAGGGAGGACAGCTGCTCCACGGGCTGGTGCGTGGGGCCGTCCTCGCCCAGGCCGATCGAGTCGTGGGTCCACACGTAGATGGAGGGCACCTTCATGAGCGCACCCAGGCGCACCGCCGGGCGCTGGTAGTCCGAGAAGATGAGGAACGTGCCCGAGTAGGCCCGGGTCTGGCTGCTCATCACGATGCCGTTGACGATGGCTGCCGCGGCGTGCTCGCGGATGCCGAAGTGCAGCACGCGGCCGTAGGGGGAACCGGTCCACTTGGCGGTGGAACGGTCCTCAGGGATGAACGAGTCCGCACTGTCGATCGTGGTGTTGTTGGACCCCGCCAGGTCGCAGGATCCGCCCCACAGCTCCGGGAAGGTGTCCGCAATGGCGTTGATCACCTGGCCGGAGGCCTTGCGGGTGGCCACGGCCTTGCCAGCCGGGAACGTGGGGAAGGCGTCCGCGTAGCCCTCGGGCAGCTCCTGGTTCTTGATGCGGTCGTAGAGCTCCGCCTTCTCCGGGTGGGTGCCGCGCCACTGCTCGAAGGACTTCTCCCACTCGGCACGCTCCTGCTTGCCGCGCTCGGCCACTTCGCGCACGTGGGCGAGGATCTCGGGCTCGATCTGGAACGACTTCTCGGGGTCGAAGCCGAGAATCTCCTTGGTGGCCGCGACCTCGTCCGCGCCGAGGGCGGAGCCGTGGACGCCGCCGGTGTTCTGCTTGTTGGGGGACGGCCAGCCGATGATGGTGCTGAGCGCGATGAGCGAGGGCTTGTCGGTGACCCTGGTGGCCGCCACGACGGCGTCGTACAGCGCCTCCACGTCCTCCTTGTACTCGCCCCCGTTGCGCCAGTCCACGCGGGCGGTGTGCCAGCCGTACGCCTCGTAGCGCGCCAGGACGTCCTCGTTGAACGCGACGTTGGTGTCGTCCTCGATGGAGATCTTGTTGTCGTCGTAGATCACCACGAGGTTGCCGAGCTGCTGCGTGCCCGCGAGGGAGGACGCCTCGGAGGTGATGCCCTCCTGCAGGTCGCCGTCGGAGGCGATGACGAAGACGTGGTGGTCGAACGGGGAGGTGCCCTGGGCGGCGTCGGCGTCGAAGAGACCGCGGGTGTAGCGCTGGGCGTACGCGAAGCCCACCGAGGAGGCGAGGCCCTGGCCCAGCGGACCCGTGGTGATCTCCACGCCCGTGGTGTGGCGGTACTCGGGGTGGCCGGGAACCTTGGAGCCCCACGTGCGCAGGGACTCGAGGTCCGACATCTCCAGGCCGTAGCCGGAGAAGAACAGCTGCAGGTACAGCGTCAGGGACGTGTGGCCGGGGGAGAGGATGAAGCGGTCGCGGCCCGTCCAGCGGTCGTCCGAGGGATCGTGCCGCATGACCTTCTGGAACAGCAGGTATGCCACGGGCGCCAGGGACATGGCGGTGCCGGGGTGGCCGTTGCCCACCTTCTGCACGGCGTCCGCGGCGAGCACGCGGGCGGTGTCCACCGCGCGCGCGTCCTGCTCGGTCCAGTTCAACGGTTGATCAAGGTTCGGCACGGTGGCGAGCCCCTTTCCTGGGTGTGGGGTGTGCGGTGCGCCCGGCCGCCGCCGCGCGGCGGATCCGGAACGCGGGTTCCGCGCTCAACCTTAGTCCCGGTGGGCGGTGCTCGTCAGGGACGAGTGGCGCACGAGACTCCCGGGGCGGGCACCGGCACGCGCACGGGTGCAGCTCGCTACCGGCTCGCGGGCTGGTGGCCGGTGATCGGGCACCGGCACGCGCACGCCTGCACCCGCCGCTGCCGGCGGGGGTCGGCGGCTATACTGGTGACCGGGCGTCGGCGCGGGCACGGCTCGTCCCACCCCGGACACTCCCGCGGCCGGCGCGGGCCACCCACGTTCTTTGGAGCACTGATTCCGTGAACCACCTCGACACCGCCACGCACCCGGAGTCCTCCGGGTCCCCCGCGTCGCACCGGCACGGAGTGACCGGAACGCGGATCGCGGAGGTCGCCCCGGTGGGGTACGAGGGGCCCATGACGGCGGGCCGCAAGGTCAGGGCGTACGTGGCGCTCACGAAGCCCCGGATCATCGAGCTGCTGCTCGTCTCCACGATCCCCACCATGTTCTTCGCCCAGCAGGGCGTCCCGGCCCTGTGGCTCGTGCTCAACACGCTGGTGGGCGGCGCCCTCGCGGCGGGGGCCGCGGGGGCGTTCAACTGCTACATCGACCGCAACGAGGACCGGCTCATGCGGCGCACCGCCAAGCGGCCCCTCGTCACGGGCGAGGTCAGCGACCGCGAGGCCCTCGTGTTCGCGTGGGTGCTCTCCGTGGTGGCCGTGGCATGGCTCACCCTGGGGGTGAGCGTGCTGTGCGGCGTCCTGGGCGTCGTGGCCATCGCCCTCTACGCCGTATTCTACTCGATCATCCTCAAGCGACGGACCGCCCAGAACATCGTGTGGGGCGGGATCGCCGGCTGCATGCCCGTGCTCATCGGCTGGGCCGCCGTCCGCGGCACCCTGGAGTGGCCCGCGCTCGTGCTGTTCGCGTTCATCTTCCTGTGGACCCCGCCGCACTACTGGCCCCTGTCCATGAAGTACGCGGAGGACTACTCCCGCGCCGGCGTCCCCATGCTGGGTGCGGTGGACACCGCCCGCACGGTGGGCGCCCAGGTGGTGCTCTACGCGTGGGCCACCGTGATCTGCTCCCTGCTGCTTGTTCCCGTGGGCGGCGCGGGCTGGGTCTACGCGGTGATCGCGCTGGTCTCCGGGGCCTGGTTCACCTACCACTGCCACAAGCTCCACGGCCTCGCCCGCACGGGGCGGCCCACGCTGAAGCAGGCCATGTACGTGTTCCACGCGTCCATCGCCTACATCACCTTCGTCTTCGTGGGCGTGGCCCTGGACCCGTTCGTGGGCGGTCCCCTCCTCTGACACGTGGCCGCGTGGGGGCGCACGACGCCGCCCGGTCCGCCCCGCGGGTAAGGGTCACCTAAACTGGTGGTCATGCTCGCCATGACCTTCTCCGGCGTCACCGCCTACCCCGTGACCCCGCTCCTCCCGGGCGGGGCCCTCGATCTGGACAGCCTCGAGCGCAGCGTGGCCACCCTCGCGCGCAGCGGGGTGGACGGGATCGTGGTGCTCGGGACCTCGGGGCTCTTCGCGTACCTCGACGCCAACGAGCGGGCCGAGGTGGTGCGCACCGCAGTACGGGCAGCCGCGGGCTCCGGCACACCGGTGGGGGTGGGGATCTCGGCGGTCACCACCCGAGAGGTGCTGCAGCTCGCCTACTCCGCGGAGAACAACGGCGCGGACGGTCTCGTGCTGAGCCCGGTGAGCTACGTGCCGCTGGTGTCCCCGGAGATCGCGGACCAGGTGGAGACCGTGGCCTCGGCGGTCTCGCTCCCGCTGTGCCTCTACAACAACCCCTCCACCACCGGCTTCACCTATCCCGTGGAGCTCGCGGCGGAGCTCTCCTGGTTGGACAGCGTCGTGGCGTTCAAGGACACCGCGAGCTCGGGGCGCCTGTTCCACTCCCGGCAGCTGCTGTTCGCCCAGCAGGCGGAGCCGGGGACCGTGCACGGCGTGAGCCGGGACCAGCTGATCGTGGACGAGCACCCCGTGGCCGCGTGGCACAGCGGCATGGCGGCCCTGCTCGCTCCGCAGTTCGTGGCGTACCACCGTGCGGTGCTCGAGGGACGCGAGGCGGAGGCCGTCGCGTGGGCGGAGGCCCTGCGGCCGCTCATGCAACTCATGGGCCGGGAGCGGCCCCTGTCGGTGCTCTACGCCCTGGCGGAGGTCTGCGGTGTGCGCACCGGGGCGCCGCGACGGCCGCTGCTCCCGATCCCCTCGCACGGGAAGCGGGCACTCGCGGAGGCCGTGGCCCGGCTGCGGGACGCGGCGCCGTCGTCCTCGCCCCAGCACGTGCCGGGGCCGCAGCACCCGCCGGTGCCGTAGCGGTCACCGGGGCCGTGGCACCCTCCGGGGCCACAGCAGTCGCCGGGGCCTGCCGGGGGTGACGGACGGCGTCTGGCGGGGGAGCGCGGCGTCGTCAGCGAACGGGCTGGACGTCTCCCAGTGGAGCCCTGGCGGCGCCGCCGAGATCCACGGGAGCGGCGTGCTCGTGCGAGTCGGCGGCCAGGTAGAAGCTGATGGACACCACGCGCGTGGCCGCCCAGATGAGGGCCGCGGAGAGCACCATGTGGAGGGAGACCGCGGGCACCGGGACCTGGTGCAGGTACTGGTAGTAGCCCACGGCACCCTGCGCCACGATCACCAGCGCCATGACCGCGTACGCGGTGCGCAGTACACGCGGCAGGGACTTCACGGTGCAGAGCACCATTCCCGCGACCACGGTGAACGTGAGCAGGTAGACGGGCACGGCGTGGGCGCGCGCGATGTCCACGGAGTCGAACGCGAGGCGCGCGCTGTCCTGGTCCCCGGCGTGGGGGCCGGTGCCCGTGACGAGCGTGCCCAGGTAGAGGATCACGGCGGAGATCAGACCGGTGACCACGGCGAGCGCACGGACGAGCTTCTCCTGGCCGTGGAGCTGACCGGGGCGCTGGTCGTGGGCCACCACGGAGAGACCCTCGCGCCGCGTGTTGAGCACGAGCAGGGTGGAGAGGCTGATCATGATCGCGGAGAGGAAGTAGTGCATGCCCACGAGGAGGGGGTGCAGGTCCAGGTGCACGAGCACGCCGCCCACCACGGCCTGGACGGGGATGCCGATCAGCAGGTACAGGGCGAGCCGGAAGAGCTTGGGGTGCGAGTGGCGCAGCCGCAGCACAGACAGGAACGTCAGCACCGCCACGACCGTGAGCACGAAAGTCAGCAGCCGGTTGCCGAACTCGATGACGCCGTGGATGCCCATCTCGGAGGTGTTGGTCCAGGAGTCCGCCGTGCAGCGCGGCCACGTGGGGCAGCCCAGCCCGGAGCCGGTGAGCCGCACGAGCCCGCCCGTGAAGACGAGCAGCGTGTTCGCCAGCAGGGACGCGATCGCGAGTCCGCGCACCCACGGGGTCACGGTGCGCGGCCACCAGAAGGAATCGGTGGCGAGACGGGGTGCGGTGTCAGACATGGCGGAGCATCCAGGGGCAGTCGGGACGGGACCCTCCCAGTGTAGCGACGTGCGCGTGCGAATCCCCTGGGAAACCGGGCAGGAGGCGGGCCTCACACCCACTTGAAGCACTTGACCGTGGCCGCCCAGCTGAGCCCGGCCCACACGGCCAGCACGATCACGGACGCGACCGGCACGGTGCCCTCCAGGAAGCACGCCCGCAGCGCGTCCCCGGCCGCGGCGGACGGCAGCCAGCCCACGAGCCACGAGAGCCAGCCGGGCAGGGAGGCGGCGGGGAAGATCACGCCGCCACCGGCCGCGAGTGCCACCCAGACGACGTTGAGCACGGCCAGGGTGGCCTCGGCGCGCTGGGTCCCGGCGATGAGCAGCCCCAGCCCCGTGAAGGTGAGCGCCACGAGGACCAGCAGGGGCAGGGAGCTCAGCACGGCGCCGGGGGACGGGTCCCAGCCGAGCCACAGGGCCACGGCGGCCACCAGGAGGTACTGCAGGGCGAGCACCGCGAGGATCGCGAGCAGCTTGCCCGTAATCAGCCCGCCGCGCCCCAGGGGAGTGGTGGAGAGGTACCTCAGCACGCCGTAGCGCCGGTCGAACCCGGTCTGGATGCCCTGCCCGGAGAACGCGCTGGAGAGCACGCACAGCACCAGGATGCCGGGCACGGCCACGTCCGCCCGTGAGGCGTCTCCCGTGCGGTAGGGATCCAGCAGGTCCGTGGCGGTCAGTGCCACGAGCGCCAGGACCGGCAGGATCACGAGCAGCAGCAGCTGCTCCCCGTTGCGCACCATGGTCATGGTCTCGAAGCGTGCCTGCGCCAGCACGCGCCGGGCCAGGGACGCGGCACGACGCCGCCCCGCGGGCTCGGGGCCGGACGCCGCGGTCTGCGCCGGGGCGCTCATCGGGCATCCCGCCCGGAGACCTCCAGGAACACGTCCTCCAGTGATCGGGGTTGCACGCTCATCGCCTCCGGCAGGGTGTCGTCCCGGGTGGCCCACGCGGTCATCTCACGCACGAGCTCCGGGGTCAGGGGACCGCTGAGGGTCACGGTGCGGTCCTTCACGGTCCACTCGACCCCCGCGAAGTCGGGGCTGCGCCACGGCGGGTCCGCCCGCAGGGCGGCCGCGTGCTGCGGGGCAAGGGTCACGCTCATCACGAGGGGGGCATCCCGCTGGGCGCTCACGAGCTCCGCCACGGTTCCCTGGACGGCCACCGTTCCCCGGTCCACGATGTAGACGTAGTCGGCGAGCCGGGCGGCGTCGTCCATGAGGTGGGTGGTGAGGATGATGCACGTGCCCTGGTCCCGCAGCCGCTGCACCAGGTCGAAGACCAGCTGCCGCGAGCGGGGGTCCAGCCCCGCGGACGGCTCGTCCAGGAAGAGCACCTCGGGGCGGCCCACGAGGGCCGCCGCGAGCGCCACCCGCTGCTTCTGTCCGCCGGACAGGCGCCGCACGGGGGTGCCGAGGAACGATCCGATGCCCAGGACGCCCACGAGCTCGTCCACCGGGGCCGGGTCCGCGTAGAGGCGGCTCACGTGCCGCAGCAGCTCACCGGGGCGGACGGCCTGGGGGAGTCCGCCGTCCTGCAGCATGACGCCCACGCGCGCGCGCAGGTCCGGAGAGGCGCGCCACGGATCCGCGCCGAGCAGCCGCACGGTGCCGGAGGTGGGGCGCTGGAGCCCCTGGGCGCACTGCAGCGTGGTGGTCTTGCCCGCGCCGTTGGCCCCGAGCAGGGCCGTGATCCGCCCGGCGTGCGCCGCCAGGCTCAGCCCGCGCACCGCGTGGACCGGTTCGCCCCGCCCCTGGAAGGTCTTGACGAGGTCGCTGACGCGCAGCGCCGCGGCGTCGGGATCGGGGGGCGTGGTGCGGGAGGTCTGGGACTCGGACTGCGTGGGCACCCGGACAGTCTAGAACGCACGCACCCGCCGGGACCCGGTACGACGGCCCAGTTGTCAGGGCTCTCCCAGCCCCCGTTCCCGGCGGAGGACCGTTTGGCCGGGAATGGATAACGGCATACCCTCGTTATGTATTGCGTCCCAGCTCGCGGAGACACCTCCGGGGCAGGACCGGGAACGACCGGCAGCCGCCGCTCCATTCCCTCTCACCCGCACACGCCGCCGAAGGATGTTGCACTGAGCATGAGTTCACCTGCCACGGACCGCGCCGCCGCGGGCCGCACGGACCAGGATGACACCACCCGCTCGCGGGTGCTCTCGCTGGTGCTGGCCCACGGGCCCATCTCCGCAGCCCAGATCGCGAAGGACCTCGGGTTGACGCCCGCTGCGGTGCGCCGTCACCTCGACGCCCTGGAGGCGGAGCAGATCGTGGAGGTCTCCATGGTCCGCGGCTCTCGGTCCGGAGCAGGTCGCCCGGCACGACGCTACGTGGTGGCCCCCGGGGGGCACGAGCAGCTCGGGCACGACTACAGCGGCCTCGCCAGCCGGGCGCTGGCCACCATGGGCCGCGCGGGCGGCGACGAGCTCGTGAGCAGGTTCGTCTCCGAGGAGATCGGACGCTGGCGCGAGCGCTACCTCCCCCAGGTGGAGGCGGCGGGGCCCGACGTCGAGGCCCGGCTCAACGCGCTGAGCGCCGCCATGAGCCGGGACGGCTTCGTGGCCTCCCACACCACCGTGACCCCGCGAGGTCCCAAGGGCGTGGCCCTGCGCTCGGCGCAGCTGTGCCAGGGGCACTGCCCCATCCAGGACATCGCGAACGAGTACCCCGAGTTCTGCGAGCAGGAGACCGAGCTGATCTCGCAGCTGCTGGACGTGGATGTCCGCAGGCTGTCCACCATGGCGGCCGGCGCCCACGTCTGCACCACACACGTCCCGCTGCAGCTGCGCGCGGGCCACACGAACTCCACCAACCACACAACCGCACGACAGGGAGGGTTGTCATGACCGAGCGCATCGTGCCCGCGGAGAACGCGGGCAGCATGACAGGCGACACCACGATTTCCGAGATCCTGGAGATGAACCCGGAGCTCGAGGGGATCGGCCAGTACCAGTACGGCTGGGCCGACAAGAACGACGCCGGCGCCTCCGCGCGCCGCGGCGTGAACGAGGAAGTGGTCCGGGACATCTCGGCCAAGAAGAGCGAGCCGGACTGGATGACGCAGCTGCGTCTGAAGGGCCTGAAGTTCTTCGACCGCAAGCCCATGCCCACGTGGGGCGCGGACCTCTCCGGGATCGACTTTGACAACATCAAGTACTTCGTGCGCTCCACGGAGCAGCAGGCGGGCTCCTGGGAGGAGCTGCCGGAGGACATCCGCAACACGTACGAGAAGCTCGGCATCCCCGAGGCGGAGCGCAACCGCCTGGTGGCCGGCGTGGCCGCCCAGTACGAGTCCGAGGTGGTGTACCACCAGATCCGCGAGGACCTGGAGGCCCAGGGCGTGATCTTCATGGACACGGACACCGCGCTGAAGGAGCACCCCGAGTTCTTCGAGGAGTACTTCGGCACCGTGATTCCCGTGGGCGACAACAAGTTCGCCGCGCTGAACACGGCCGTGTGGTCCGGCGGCTCGTTCGTGTACGTCCCCAAGGGTGTGCACGTGGACATCCCCCTGCAGGCCTACTTCCGCATCAACACGGAGAACATGGGCCAGTTCGAGCGCACGCTGATCATCGCGGACGAGGACTCCTACGTCCACTACATCGAGGGCTGCACCGCGCCGATCTACAAGACGGACTCGCTGCACTCCGCCGTGGTGGAGATCATCTGCAAGAAGAACGCCCGCGTGCGCTACACGACCATCCAGAACTGGTCCAACAACGTGTACAACCTGGTGACCAAGCGCGCCATCGCCCACGAGGGCGCCACCATGGAGTGGGTGGACGGCAACATCGGCTCCAAGGTCACCCAGAAGTACCCGGCGGTCTACATGACCGGCGAGCACGCCCGCGGTGAGACCCTCTCCATCGCCTTCGCCGGTGAGGGCCAGCACCAGGACACCGGGTCCAAGATGGTGCACATCGCCCCGAACACGTCCTCCTCGATCGTCTCCAAGTCCGTGGCCCGCAACGGCGGCCGCTCCGCGTACCGCGGCCTGGTCCAGGTCCGCGAGGGTGCCACGCACTCCAAGTCCAACGTGGTGTGCGACGCCCTGCTGGTGGACACGATCTCCCGCTCGGACACGTACCCGTACGTGGACATCCGCGAGGACGACGTCACCATGGGCCACGAGGCCACGGTCTCCCGCGTGTCGGAGGAGCAGCTGTTCTACCTGATGCAGCGCGGCATGCCCGAGGACGAGGCCATGGCCATGATCGTGCGCGGCTTCGTGGAGCCGATCGCCCGCGAGCTGCCCATGGAGTACGCGCTCGAGCTGAACCGTCTCATCGAACTGCAAATGGAAGGATCCGTTGGCTGATATGTCCACCACTGAACAGAGCGCCCGCAACGCACAGGACGCCGACGAGCGGGTGAACGGGGTCCCCACGGGTGAGGACCGCGTGGCCATCCCGGGCATGAGCCAGGAGGGCGAGACCCTCCAGGAGGGCCGCAACCAGGCCGGTGAGCCCGAGTTCAAGGGTGCCGTGAACGGTGACGGCTCGGCGGCTCCGGACTCCTCCCGCGCCGGCCGCACCCGCTCCTTCGACGTCGCGGACTTCCCGCCGCTGAGCACCAAGCTCGAGGACTGGCGCTTCACGCCCATCAAGCGCCTGCGCGGGCTCGACGACGCCGCACTGCAGGGCCCCGCGCCCACCGTCTCCGTCTCCGGGGACGACGCCGTGCAGGTCACCTCGGTGCCGCGCGACGACTCGCGCGTGGGCTCGGCGGGGATTCCCGACGACCGGGTGGCCGCGAACGCGTGGTCCTCGTTCTCCGAGGCCACCGTGGTCTCGGTCCCGGCCGACGCCCAGGTGGCGGAGCCCGTGATCGTGACGATCACCGGCGGCTCCGAGGAGCCTGCGGCCCAGCACGTCGTCGTGGAGGCGGGAACCAGCTCCCGTGCCCTCGTGGTGCTGCGCCACCAGGGCACCGCGGTGCTGGCCCAGAACGTCGAGTTCGCCGTGGCGGACGGGGCCAACCTCACGGTGGTGTCCCTGCAGGAGTGGACGGACGACTCCGTGCACGCCTCCTCGCAGCAGGCGCAGCTGGGCCGTGACGCCACGTTCAAGCACGTGCTCGTGAGCCTGGGCGGTGACCTCGTGCGGGTCACCCCGTCCACCCGCTTCACCGCTCCCGGCGGCGACGTGGAGATGTACGGCCTCACGTTCGTGGACGACGGCCAGCACTTGGAGTCGCGGCTGTTCGTGGACCACTCCGTGCCGCGCTGCCGCTCCCGCGTGACGTACAAGTCCGCGCTGCAGGGCGAGAACGCCCACGGCGTGTGGGTGGGGGACGTCCTCATCCGTGCCGAGGCCGAGGGCACCGACACCTACGAACTCAACCGGAACCTGATCCTCAACGACGGTCCGCGCATGGACTCGGTGCCGAACCTCGAGATCGAGACCGGTCTGATCGCCGGCGCCGGGCACGCCTCCACCACGGGGCAGCTGGACGACGAGCACCTGTACTACCTGATGTCCCGCGGGATCCCGGAGGACCAGGCCCGCCGCCTGGTGGTCCGCGGCTTCCTGTTCGAGATCATCCAGCAGGTGGGCGTCGAGGCGCTCGAGGAGCAGCTGCGCGCGTCCCTGGAGGACGAGCTCGCCCGCACCGAGAACTGAGAACCGGCCCAGCGCCGTCGTCCCCGAGACAGAGAATTCCGCACCGCGCCCGAGAGCGGGCCGGTGCCCACGAAACCCAAGGAGAAGCACCGCATGTCAACTCTGGAGATCAAGGACCTCCACGCGTCCGTCATCCTGGACGACGAGTCCACCAAGCCCATCCTCAAGGGCGTGGACCTCACCATCAACTCCGGTGAGGTGCACGCGATCATGGGCCCCAACGGCTCGGGCAAGTCCACCCTGGCGTCGACGATCGCCGGCCACCCCAAGTACCAGGTGGACTCCGGGTCCGTGACGCTGGACGGGCAGGACGTGCTGGAGATGTCCGTGGACGAGCGTGCCCGCGCGGGTCTCTTCCTGGCCATGCAGTACCCCGTGGAGATCCCCGGCGTGACCACCTCCAACTTCCTGCGCTCCGCGAAGACCGCGGTGGACGGCGAAGCCCCCTCGCTGCGCACGTGGACCAAGGACGTCCGCGCGGCCATGGACAAGCTGAAGATCGACAACGACATGCTGCAGCGCAACGTGAACGAGGGCTTCTCCGGCGGTGAGAAGAAGCGCCACGAGATCCTTCAGCTCGAGATCCTCAAGCCGAAGATCGCGCTGCTGGACGAGACCGACTCCGGCCTGGACGTGGATGCCCTGAAGATCGTGTCCGAGGGCGTCAACCGTGCCCTGGCCGAGGACAACACCGGCATCATGCTCATCACCCACTACACGCGCATCCTGCGCTACATCAAGCCGCAGTTCGTGCACGTGTTCTCCGACGGCCGCGTCGTGGACCAGGGTGGCCCCGAGCTGGCCGAGCGCCTGGAGAACGAGGGCTACGACCGCTACGTGCAGGCCGCCGCCAAGTAGGCGTCCGGCGCACACCACACTCCGAGGAGAACGCCATGAGCGATTCCACCGACACCGCCACGGCGGAGACCGGCCCCCGGGGCCAGGCCTCGGTCGAGGAGGTCACGGACCTGCTGAAGAACGTGATCGACCCCGAGTTGGGCGTCAACATCGTGGACCTGGGCCTGCTCTACGGCCTGGAGTACCAGGACGACGACTCCCTGCGCCTGGACATGACGCTCACCACGGCGGCGTGCCCGCTGCAGGACGTCATCGAGGAGCAGGTGGCCCAGAACCTGTCCCCGGCCGTGGACGAGTGGCACGTGAACTGGATCTGGATGCCCCCGTGGGGTCCGGAGCGGATCACGGAGGACGGCCGCGACCAGATGCGGGCCCTGGGCTTCAACATCTGAGGTCCCGTCCCCGGACACTGGCGAACGGCACGGCACACGCCCCCGCGGTCGGTGCCGTGCCGTTCGTCATTGCGCTCGCACCGCTCGCGCGCCAGGGTGGAGGGGGACAGATGTTCCCGTTCCGCGACCACCGGAGGACCCATGCGACGCCACTTGCCCCAGCTCTCCGAGCTCCGGCCCCTCATGCAGTTCGGTTCGTTCAACCCGGACCGCCGTGCGGCGCGGCTCGCGAAGGCCGCGGACGTGGAGGCGCTGCGCCGGATTGCGCGGCGTCGCACGCCCAGGCCGGCCTTCGACTACGTGGACGGTGCCGCGGGCCAGGAACTCACCTACCGCCGTAGCCGCGAGGCGTACGAGTCCGTGGAGCTGCTGCCGCGCATCTTGCACGGAACGGCCACCGCGGACCTGAGCACGCAGATTGCCGGGCACCGCAGCGCGTTGCCGTTCGGGATCGCACCCACCGGGTTCACCCGGTTCATGCACTCCGAGGGGGAGATCGGGGGAGTGCGTGCGGCCGCCCGCGCGGGCATCCCGTTCTCGCTGTCCACCATGGGCACGCGCTCCATCGAGGAGGTCCGGGACGCCGCGCCGGATGCCCAGCGCTGGTTCCAGCTGTACCTCTGGAGGGACCACTCGGCGTCCCTGGATCTGCTGCAGCGGGCGAAGGCCGCGGGCACGACGACGCTGCTGGTCACCGTGGACACGCCCGTGGCGGGTCAGCGGCTGCGGGACACCCGCAACGGCATGACCATTCCGCCGCGCCTCACCCCGAAGACCGTTCTGGACGCCTCCTACCGGCCCGAGTGGTGGTTCAACTTCCTCACCACGGACTCCCTGAAGTTCGCGTCCCTCTCGGACACCTCCGGATCGCTCGCGAACCTCATTTCCTCGATGTTCGACCCCGGGCTGAACCTGGAGGACCTCGCGTGGATCCGTGAGAACTGGGGCGGGCAGCTGTTCGTCAAGGGCATCCTCACCCGCGAGGACGCACGGCGTGCCCTGGGCGTGGGGGCGGACGGCCTGGTGGTCTCCAACCACGGTGGCCGGCAGCTGGACCGCGCTCCGGTGGCGCTGACCGCCCTCCCCGAGATCCGGGACGAGGTGGGCCCGGACGTCCCCCTGATCCTGGACTCGGGCATCATGTCCGGCGCGGACGTGGTCACCGGTCTGTGCGCGGGTGCGGACTTCGTGCTGATCGGCCGCGCGTACCTCTACGGCCTCATGGCCGGGGGCGAGCAGGGGGTCACCCGCGTGATTCAACTCCTGGAGGAGCAGATCCGCACCACCATGCTTCTGATGGGCGCGGCCACCGTCGCGGACCTCGGCCCGCAGTGCATGCGTGCGCCATGGCTGCCCCGTGCGGAGACCAGCCACCAGGAGACCAGCCGCCGGGAGAGCGGGAGCCGGGTCTAGGAGAGCCCCTCCGGGTGGTCCAGGTTCCGCGCGCCGAACGTGTTGCACGTCCTGATGTCCCCGGTCTGGTAGCCGGTGAGGAACCACGCCTGGCGCTGGGCCGAGGTGCCGTGCGTGAAGGACTCCGGGTTCGCGCGGCCGCGGGTGGACTCCTGGATCCGGTCGTCGCCAATGGCACCGGCCGCCTCGATGGCGTCCGAGAGCTGCGCGCGGGTGATCGGCTGCAGCTGCACCGCCCCGCCGGACTCCGTGGCGTGGTGTGCCCACATCCCGGCGTAGCAGTCCGCCTGCAGCTCGGTGCGCACCGCACCGGAGCTGGCACCGTGGGGGTCCTGCTGCGCCCGGCCCAGCGTGCCCTGCAGGTGCTGCACGTGGTGGCCCACCTCGTGCGCCATCACGTACTCCTGGGCCAGCGCGTCCGCGTCCGCGCCGAACTCGGTGCGCATCTGCTCGAAGAACCCGGTGTCCAGGTACACGGTGGAGTCCGGAGGGCAGTAGAACGGTCCGGTGGCGGAGGACGCCTGGCCGCACGAGGTGCTGTCCGTGCCGGTGAAGAGCATGACCTCGGGCAGCGTGTACTTCTCGCCCGTGACCCGCGGGTAGTACCCGCCCCAGAACTGGTCCAGGGACTGGACGGTGGCCACCATGCGGCACCGAGGATCCGAGTTGGCGTCCGCGCCCGTACGGCAGGTCTCCTCCAGACCGGAGTCCACCTGCTGCGTCCCCGTGGTCTGCTGCTGCGTGCCGCCGGTCAGCGCGTCGATCCCGTCCTGGCCGAAGAACAGTCCGGCGAGAAGCAGGATGACGACGCCGCCCAGCCCGCCTCCCACGGCGATGCCGCGTCCGCCGCCGCCCCCGGTGCCGACACGGCCGCCGTCCAGCTGTGAGTTGTCGTTGAAGCTCATGGGGGAAGCATAGGCGCACGGCAACCGGTGACCGGTCGTGTGCTCACTCGAGTCCGCGCGCGGCGAGCGCCTCCCCGGTGCGGTGGGCGTAGTCCACGGTGGCGATGACCGCGGGCGTGACGAGCTGCGTGGCCCGGGGACTCACGGTGCGGGCCGCGGCGGCGTCGCGCAGGGTGGAGAGGACACCGAAGAGCCAGGGGACCGAGCGGATCATGAGCGAGACGGCGAGCCCGATCCGCTCGGGGTCCGCTCCGAGCAGGCGCACGGGGGAGCACACCACCACGAGACCGTCGACGAGCCGCGGGAGCTCCGTGGTGGTGAGCAGCAGCCGGGAGAGGGCCACCACGGCCAGCAGGGAGAGCACCACGTCCGCCGCGCGGGCCGGCCCTGCCGTGAGCAGGTGGTAGCCCGAGAGCAGGAGCACCAGGAACCACAGGGGTCGCAGGGAGACCGCCCAGCGCCGCAGCCCGAACCCGCAGCCCGCGGAGAGCACCGCGGTCAGGACCAGGATGCCCAGGGACACGGGCCACGCCCGGAGCACCATGACCGCCGCACCCAGTCCGAGCAGGAGCAGCGCCTTGAGCCACAGGGGGCAGCGGTGCAGGACGGAGTGCCCGGGGACGTAGGTGCCGAGCAGGTCGTCGCGGCGCCCGGTAGAGCGGCGCGGACGGTGGCGGCGCGGGCGAGGACAGTGCGGTCGAGGACGGCGGGGGCGGGAACCGTGCGCAGTGGCGGTGCCGGTCCGGGACGCCCGCACGTCCGGGGAACCGCTCATGCGGCGTCGTCCGGGAAGCCGTGGGCGCACCAGTGGCGGTAGCGCGGGATGACGTCCTCCGGAGGTCCCTGCGCAATGATTCGTGAGCCGTGCACCACGGCCACGTGCTGGGCGGTGGCGGCGAGATCGAGGTCGTGGGTGCTGACGAGCTGCTGCTGGGGGAGGGAGTCCAGGAGCTCGCGCAGCCGCAGCCGGTTGCGCAGGTCCAGCAGGGTGGTGGGTTCGTCCAGGACGAGCACCCGCGGCTCCACGGCGAGCACGGCGGCCAGGGCCACGAGC
Organism: Kocuria tytonicola; assembly: GCF_003687455.1. Lineage (GTDB taxonomy): Bacteria > Actinomycetota > Actinomycetes > Actinomycetales > Micrococcaceae > Kocuria > Kocuria tytonicola. Next base: position 29,323 of record NZ_PHOA01000015.1, read on the forward strand.
TGGCGCTCACCGCCGGAGAGGTCGAACACGCTGTGGTGGCCGCGCTCCGCCAGACCCATGCGCCGCAGCCAGTCCAGGGCCCGTGCAGAACGCTCCCGCCGGTCGGCCACCGCGCGGCGCAGGGACAGCTCGATGTCCTCCAGCGGGGTGGGCATGAGGATCTGGGAGGCGGGGTCCGTGAACACGAAGCCCACGAGGGAGCGGGCGGTGCGGGGATCGGCCACGGGGTCCACCCCGTGGGTGCGCACCGCGCCGGCAGCGGGCGGGACCAGACCGTTGAACAGCCGCAGCAGCGTGGACTTGCCCGAGCCGTTGAGACCGATCACCGCGGTGCGGGGCGCGGTGAACTCGCACGAGATCCCGTCCAGCACGGTCACGGGACCGCGGGGGCCCTCCAGCGCGACGGTGACCCCGTCACAGGTGAGCGAGGTCCCCTGCCCGGGCAGCGGCGGGGCCTGCACTCAGAGGACCGCCCCGGCCATGCGCGGGAACGCGCGGTGCACGGCCACGGCGACGAGGGCGGCCACCAGGGCCTTGAGCACGTCACCGGGGATGAAGGCGAGGTCCGCCACCACGGCCGCCTGCATGGCGAGACCGCCGTTGACCACCATGCCCACGATGCCCACGAGGTGGGAGAGCACCAGGCCGGCGAGACCCGCACCGAAGAGCTTGACCCACAGTGCGCTGCGACGGTCCGGGTCCACCGCGCTGGATCCCTCGCGGCGGCGCACCCGCTCCACCCGCACGCTGCGGTGGGAGAGCCACCCCACGAGGGCTGCGGCGAAGGGGAAGGACAGCAGGTAGCCCGCGGACGGTCCCACGAGGACCGCAGGGCCACCCGTGAAGCCCGCGAACACCGGCACGCCCAGCAGCCCCACCACCACGTAGAGGGAGAGCGCCAGGAAACCACGCCAGCCACCCAGCACCATGCCCGTGAGGAACACCGCGAGCGTCTGCAGGGTGATCGGCACACCCAGGGGCCCCACCGGGACCGCCGGGACCAGCGCCAGGACACAGGTCAGGGCGGCGAAGACGGCGATGTTCGCCAGGTCGAACGAGGAGACGGCGGGGGAGGGACGCGCGGGTTCAGTCATGCCGTGCAGTCTAGTGGCCGTGCGCCGTCGTCCCGCGGTGGCAGCACCCGGAGCGGCGGGCGGGCCAGGGGGCCCGACTTGCACCGCCGGGTAGACTGGGCAGGTTCCCCGCTGACACGGGGCACCCACCTGCCCGGAGACCGTCCGGCCCCTGCCCGCCGCGCGCGGCGTCGCCCCACGGGACGCCCCGGAACCGGTGGTGCGACCGTCCCACGAAAGGCCCTGCTCCGTTGATCACCGTGACGAACCTCGAACTGCGCGCGGGCGCGCGCCTGCTCATGGACGAGGTGAACTTCCGTGTGGACAGGGGCGACAAGGTGGGCCTGGTGGGCCGCAACGGCGCCGGCAAGACCACCATGACCAAGGTGCTGGCCGGGCTGAGCCTGCCCGCCGCGGGAGAGGTCACGCGCACGGGTTCCATCGGGTACCTGCCCCAGGACCCCAAGGTGGAGGACATGAACCAGCTCGCGCGGGACCGGATCCTCTCCGCGCGCAACCTCGCGGGCGTGATCTCCAAGCTGCGCCGCACCGAGGAGGAGATGGCCTCCGAGGACGACGCCGTGCGCGCGAAGGCCATGCGCCGCTACGACCGCCTGGAGTCCGAGTTCCTCGCGGGCGGCGGCTACGCGGCGGAGTCCGAGGCCGCGACCATCACCAACAACCTCAACCTCCCCGGGCGCGTGCTGGACCAGCCGCTGCACACGCTCTCCGGCGGTCAGCGCCGACGCGTGGAGCTCGCCCGCATCCTGTTCTCGGACGCGGACACCATGCTGCTGGACGAGCCCACCAACCACCTGGACCACGACTCCATCGTGTGGCTGCGCGAGTTCCTGCGCTCCTACCAGGGCGGGGTGCTCATGATCTCCCACGACGTGGGGCTCATGGAGATGGTGACCAACAAGGTGCTGTACCTGGACGCCAACCGCTGCGTGGTGGACGTCTACAACATGACCTGGAAGAACTACCTCAAGCAGCGCGAGCAGGACGAGGCCCGCCGAAAGCGCGAGCGCGCGAACGCCGAGAAGAAGGCCGGCGTGCTCATGGACCAGGCCAACAAGATGCGCGCGAAGGCCACCAAGGCCGTGGCCGCCCAGCAGATGATCCGGCGCGCCGAGCGGCTCATGGCGGGCATCGAGGGCGAGCGCGTCCAGGACAAGGTGGCCGCCATCCGCTTCCCCAAGCCCGCGGACTGCGGCAAGACCCCGCTCACGGCCAGGGGGCTGTCCAAGTCCTACGGCTCGCTGGAGATCTTCACGGACGTGGACCTCGCGATCGACCGCGGCTCCCGCGTGGTGGTGCTCGGGCTCAACGGTGCGGGCAAGACCACCCTGCTGCGCATGCTCGCGGGCCAGGCCGAGCCGGACACCGGCGAGGTGGTGGCGGGCCACGGGCTGAAGCTGGGCTACTTCGCGCAGGAGCACGACACCCTGGACACCTCCCGCACCGTGCTGGAGAACATGAAGTCCGCGGCCCCCGAGCTCGCGGACACCCAGGTGCGCACGATCCTCGGCTCCTTCCTCTTCCAGGGCGACGACGTGGACAAGCCCGCCGGGGTGCTCTCCGGCGGTGAGAAGACCCGGTTGGCGCTGGCCACGCTGGTGGCGTCCTCCGCGAACGTGCTGCTGCTGGACGAGCCCACCAACAACCTGGACCCCGCCTCCCGCCGGGAGATCCTCAACGCCCTGCACAGCTACGAGGGTGCCGTGGTCCTGGTCTCCCACGATGAGGGCGCCGTGGAGGCCCTGGAGCCCGAGCGCGTGGTCATGCTCCCGGACGGCGTGGAGGACCTCTGGAGCCAGGAGTACCAGGACCTCATCAGCCTGGCCTGAGGCCACGCCCCACCTGACACCGCGCGGCGGACGACGCCGCCCCCCCTGGTAC
>NZ_PHOA01000160.1 GCF_003687455.1 Kocuria tytonicola
CGCCCACCCTCCGCTCCGGGGACCTCGCACCCGAGGTTCTGGAGGCGGTCACCACCGCTCTGGGACTCCGGCCGGAGCAGGTCCTGGCGCACCAGTGGGTGGACGACGGCCCCGGGTGGGCCGCCGTGCTGCTGGGATCCGCAGAGGAGGTGCTTGCCGTTGAACCGGACCTCACGGCGCTGAACGGGCACAAGGTGGGCGTGGTGGGCCCCGCCCCCGAGGGGGCGGAGCACCACTACGAGGTGCGCGCGTTCGTGTCCGGAACTCCCGGCTGCGAGGACCCCGTCACCGGCAGCCTCAACGCGGGCCTGGCCCAGTGGCTGCTGCGCACGGGCCGCGCCCCGCAGACGTACACCGCGCGCCAGGGCACCAGGATGGGCCGCCGCGGCATGGTGCACGTCAGCACGGACACGACGGGCACCGTGCGCGTGGGCGGCTCCTGCACGGTGTGCGTCACGGGGAGCGTGACGCTGTGAGCACCCGGCTGCACGTGGTCTTCGACGGCCGGTGCGGGTTCTGCACCCGGTCCGTGGGCTGGGTCCGGGCGCTGGACCGCCACGGTCGGATCGAACTGCACCCGTGGCAGGGCCCGGGCGTCCTGGAACGCTTCGGGCTGACCCCGGAGCAGGCGAACACCTCGGTGTGGGCCGTTCCCGCCGAGCACGCCGCCTCGGACACCGACGCCGATGGGCACACCCCCTCACGCTCGTCCACGCACTCGCGCCCCGCCACCGGCGCCGATGTCGGTGCCCCGGCCGGCGCCCCCGCGGACTCGGGCGTGCGTGCCACACGCGGAGTGGGCACCGGCAGCGCTACCAACGAGCCCGCCCCGAAGGGGACGCGCTCGGACTCGGACGTGCGTGCCACGAGCGGCGCGCGGGCCATCTCCGCCATCCTCGACACGGCCCTGGGCGGCCGCTGCTTCGGCACGTTCTACAACCTGCCGCTGGTGGGTCGTACCGTGGAGGCCGTCTACCGCTGGGTGGCCGCCCACCGGGGCAGCTTCCCGGGTGTCACCCCGTGGTGCGAGCAGCACCCCGGGCAGTGCAGCCGGAAACACTGACCCGCGGGAGAGTCAGCCGCCCTCCGTCTCGCGCCGCCCGCACCGCCCTCTCCGTGCTGCCCTCGCCCGGGCACCGCCAGATCATGCGGGCAGCGCGTTCCGCAGCTCCCGGGCGGCTGCGGTGACGTCGGTGGCCTCGGTGACCGCCCGCACCACCACGATCCGCGAGGCGCCGGCGTCGAGCACGGCGGGCAGCCGGGCGGCGTCGACGCCCCCGATGGCGAAGAACGGCGTGTCCCCCGCGTGCCGCGCGGCGTACCGGGGCAGCTCCAGGCCCACGGCTGAGCGGCCCGGCTTGGTGGGGGTCTCCCACACGGGGCCGGTGCAGAAGTAGTCCAGCCCGGGGTCAGCGAGCGCCGCGTCCACCTGAGCCGGTGTGTGGCACGAGCGCCCGAGCACCACGTCCGGGCCCAGCACCGTGCGTGCCTGCTCGGTGGTGAGATCCCCCTGGCCCACGTGGAACACGTCCGCGCCGGTCAGCAGGGCCACGTCCGCGCGGTCGTTCACCGCGAACAGCCTGCCGTGCTCGCGGGCGACCTCCGCGAGCACCCCGATGGCCTCGATCTCCGCCGCGGCCTCCAGCGTCTTGTCCCGCAGCTGGATGATGTCCACGCCGCCCTCGTACGCGCCGTGCAGGAACTCTCGCAGGTCACCGCGCTCCTGCCGCGCCGTCACGCACACGTAGAGCCGCGCGTCCCTCAGCTGGTCACGGCGGCGTTCTCCCTGGTCCTCGGTCTGTGCCATGACGCCATGGTGGCACGAACCCCGCACCCGCGCGCGGGGCGGTCGCTCAGCCCGCCGCGAAGCCCCGGGGACGTGGCACGGGGCGAGGGCTAGACTGGCGGCGTCGTCCGGCAGCCGACCCCGTGCCGCCCGACGAGTTCCACGGGAGCCCGCACGCGTCACAGACCACCCGCAGCGGGCTGAGAGGGCGTGAGTCGCCGACCGGTCACCTGATGCGGGTCATGCCGCCGGAGGGAGGAAAGTTGTCCGAGAACGTCCCCGCGCACGTCGTGGTGGCCGGGGCCGGGCTGATCGGCCTGGCCACCGCTCTGGAGCTGCGCCGCCGCGGCACCGCCGTCACCGTGGTGGACCCACGGCCCGCCTGGGGCGCCACCCGCGCCGCCGCCGGCATGCTCGCCCCCGTGGCCGAGACCCAGTACGGTCAGGAGCGCCTGTACCCCCTCATGCGCGCCTCGGCCGCAGAGTACCCGCAGTTCGTGCAGCGCGTGGCCGCCGCCACCGGCCTGCCCACCGGCTACCGCACGGAGGAGACCCTGGTGGTCGCCGCCGACGCCGCTGACGCGCGTTCGCTCTCCGACCTCGCCTCCCACCAGATCGCCTCCGGGATGGACGTGGAGGAGATCTCCACCCGCGAGGCCCGTTCCCTGGAGCCGGCCCTCGCACCACGGCTGGGTGGTGCCGTGTGCATTGTCTCGGACCGGCAGGTGGACCCACGGATGCTCGCCACCGCCATGGTGGAGGCACTCAACGCTCCCCTCCTGGACACGCTCGGCAGCACCCCGGACCCGGGTCCCGTCACGTGGCTCACCCACCGGGTGGAGTCCGTGCACGTCCCCCGCAAGGGCCCCCACGCCGCAGCCGGGGTGGTCCTGGACGACGGCACCCGGATTCCCGCGGACGCCGTGGTGGTGGCCGCAGGGCTCACCGCCAACACCGTGGGAGGCCTCCCGGAGGACCTGGACCTGCGGCTGCGGCCCGTGTTCGGGGACATCCTGCGGCTGCGCGTCCCCGACTCCGTCCTGGCCCCCGGCGAGGAGCACCTGCTGACCCGCACCGTGCGTGCCCAGGTGCTGGGGCGGCCCGTCTACATGGTGCCGCGGGCGGACCGAACCCTGGTGCTCGGTGCCACGAGCCGCGAGGACGGCCGCGAGTCCGTGCTCGCCGGCGGCGTGCACCAGCTGCTGCGGGACGCCCGCACCGTGGTCCCCGCGATCGACGACTGCGACGTCCTGGAGATGATGGCCCGCGCCCGCCCCGGCAC
>NZ_PHOA01000161.1 GCF_003687455.1 Kocuria tytonicola
GTCATCACCACCCAGCGCATGCACGCGGCCATGCGCCGCAGGTTCGGCACCGTCCAGCGCGGCACCCGGTGGTACGCCGCCATGCGGACGTTCACCATCCGGCGGCTGTGCGCGGTGGGTGAACGGTCGCTGACACGCTCCGGACCGCGTGCCTACAGTGGGGACAGAACACGTCATCAGCCCACTGATCGGTGGGTGTGACCCGCTCTTCCAACCCCTCGGAGGTTCCCCACGATGGTTGCCATCATCCCGAACGATCGCCCGGTCCGCTTTGCGGTGGTGGGCGTCGGCCAGATCTCCCAGCAGGCGTTCATCCCCGGACTGGACCGGATCGAGGACGCCGAGCTCGCCGCGCTGGTGACCTCCAGCGCGGAGAAGGCGGAAGAGCTGGGCCAGGAGTACGACGTGGCCGTGCACTCCTACGAGGAGTACCCCGCGCTGCTGGAGTCCGGGGACATCGACGCCGTGTACGTGGCCACCCCGGTGTTCCGCCACCGCGAGTTCGCCGAGCCCGCGCTGAAGGCGGGCCTGCACGTGCTGCTGGAGAAGCCCATGGAGACCTCGGAGGAGGACTGCCAGGCCATCATCGACGCCGCCGAGCAGAGCGGCGCCACCCTCATGGTCGCCTACCGGCTACACCAGGAGCCGGGCACCGTGGAGATGATCGAGAAGGTCCGGGACCAGAAGGTCATCGGCGATCCCCGGTACTTCACCGCCGCGTTCTCCCAGGACATCACCGAGGAGAACCACCGCGGCCACTCGGGCTACTGGGGTGGGCCCATCCCGGATCTGGGCACATACCCGCAGAACATGGTGCGCAACCTCTTCCACGACGAGCCCGTGGAGGTCTATGCCAAGGGCGTGCGCACCCCGGGCCGCGAGTTCAACTTCGACGACACCGTGGCCGTGACCCTCACGTTCCCGGGGGACCGGGTTGCCCAGTTCACCATCTCCTACGCCTCCGAGTCCGTGGAGCGCTTCACCGTGGCGGGCACCGAGGGTGAGATCTCCGCGGAGCCGTGCTTCGGCTTCGGCCCGGACACCGGCATCGTGTACACGCTCACGAAGAACGGTTCCTCCGAGAGCTTCGCGCACGATCCCGTGGAGCAGTTCGGCGGGCAGACCCAGTACTTCGTGGACTGCCTGCGCAACGGCGAAGCTCCCGAGCCCAGTGGCGAGGAAGGCCTGCTGGATGTCCGCGTGAACGCGGCCGTACTGAAGTCCCTGGAGACGGGAGCGCCGGTGACGCTGGAGCCGCGGCGTCGTGAGCGCGTCCTCGACTCGCGGCAGGTGCGGCGCGTGACCCCCGCGGACGAGCCCGGCGACGACGAGCTGGTGGACCAGGTCCCCCAGAACGGCTGACCCCGCACCACTCCCACCCCGGCACCACGAGCGAACGGACACCGCAGCGTCATGACCCACGAGTACGTGCACGAGACCCGTCTGGCTCAGCCGCGTGAGCAGGTGTTCGCATGGCACGAGCGCCCCGGCGCCCTGCCCCGCCTCACCCCGCCGTTCGGCGGTGGCCCGGACCAGGTGCGCCAGGCGCCGTCGGACGGGATCGAACCCGGTTCGGAGGCCGAGCTGGGGGTGTCCGTGCCGGGCACGTTCGGCATGGTGCACCTGCCCTGGACGGCCGAGCACGGCGAGTGGGACCCGCCCCACTACTTCACGGACCGCATGGCCAAGGGACCGCTGGGGGAGTGGGAGCACCGGCACGTCTTCGAGGAGACCGAGTCCGGCGGGACGCTCATCCAGGACCGCGTGACCGTGCGCCCGCTGCCGCAGTGGGCGGGCCGGCTCAACGACCTGGGCGAGCGCGTGATGACCCCGCAGCTGAACCGGATCTTCGCGTACCGCGAGCGGCAGCTGAAGGCGGATCTCGCGTTCCACGACCAGCACGACGGTCCCCGGCTCACCATCGCGGTGGCCGGATCGTCCGGCCTGGTGGGCACGCAGGTGTGCGCGCTGCTGGAGACCGGTGGACACACGGTGCTGCGCATGAAGCGCGGCGCCACCACCGGGGACGGGGTGATCGGCTGGGACCCGGACAAGGGTCTGCTGAACCCGCGGGACCTGGAGGGCGTGGACGCCGTCATCCACCTGGGCGGTGCGAGCATCGCCACGCGGTTCACCCCGGAGAGCAAGAAGAAGATCATGGCCTCCCGCGTGGACAGCACCGAGCTGCTGGTGCGCGCGCTGGGTCAGGTGCCTGCCGAGAAGCGCCCGAAGGCCCTGGTGGTCTCCTCCGCCGTGGGCTACTACGGCACGGGCCGCGGGGACGAGGTCCTCACGGAGGACTCGCCCTCCGGGGACGGCTTCCTGGCCGAGGTGTGCCGCGAGTGGGAGCGCGCGGCGCACGGCGCCACTGCGTACGGCATGCGGGTGGTCAACGTGCGCACCGGACTCGTGCTCTCGCCCACGGGCGGTCTGCTCAAGCCCCAGCTGCCGCTGCTGGAGGCGGGACTCTCCGGTCCCCTGGGCGGCGGGCAGCAGTGGCAGAGCTGGATCGGGCTGGACGACATGGCCGGGGCGGTGGCCCACCTGACGCTCACCGAGGATGCCGAGGGCCCCTTCAACGTGGCCGCGCCCCAGCCCGTGCGGCAGAGGGACTTCGCCAAGACCGTGGCCGGTGTGCTGCACCGCCCCGCCGTGGTGCCCACGCCCCTGGCCGGCCCCAAGGCCCTGCTGGGCGTCCAGGCCACCGAGGAGCTCGTGGCCGCGAGCCAGCGGGTGGACGTGAGCCGACTGCTGGCCACCGGTTACCGCTTCCGCAACGAGGACCTGCGCGGCTGCGCCCAGCACATCCTGGGGCGCACGGGCTGACACGCACCGGGGGCCGGTGGTGCGGATTCGGTAGTCTTGGTCCGTGACATCTCAACACAACCGGCCCCCGGCGTACCTCGGTGCGCTCGCCGCGGCCGACGACAAGGAGGCGGACAGTCCGGCGCAGCACCGCTGCACCCCTGATCCCCGCCCCACCGCGTCCCTGTTC
>NZ_PHOA01000162.1 GCF_003687455.1 Kocuria tytonicola
CGACGACGCCGCGGCGTCGTCCGCTCCGCACGCGTCCCCCGGCGTGTCCATCAACACGGCGTTCCCGGACCCGGGTCTGCTGGAGCTGCCCTGGGAACTGCCCCTGGAGGACTGGCCCTCCGAGGTGCTCGCCGCGTATCCGCGGGGCCTGTCCCGGCACGTGGTGCGCTTCGCACGCGTGGGTGAGCGCGTCGTCGCCGTCAAGGAGACCACCGCACGCTACGCGCGCCGTGAGTACGGTCTCCTGCGCACCCTGCAGCGCATGGGCACTCCCTCCGTGGTGCCGGACTCGGTGGTCACGGACCGGTTCTCGCCGGACGGGGACGCGCTGCCCGCGGCGCTCGTGACGGACCACCTCAGCTTCTCGCTGCCCTACCGCGCGATCTTCGAGCAGGTCCCCGCCAGGGACACCATCGAGCGCCTCGTGGACGCGCTGGCGCTGCTGATCGTGCAGCTGCACCTCTCCGGCTTCTACTGGGGGGACGTGTCCCTGTCCAACACCCTGTTCCGGCGGGATGCCGGGACCTTCGCCGCCTACCTGGTGGACGCGGAGACCGGTGAGCTGCACCCGGAGCTCACCCGCGGGCAGCGGGGATACGACATCGACCTCGCCCGGACCAACGTGGCCGGGGAGGTCATGGACCTGCTGGCCGGGGAGCACATGCAGCGACGGCTCGAGGAGGCGGGGGTGGACCCGGCCTCCGTGGACCCGTTCGTGATCTCGCAGCGGCTCGTGGAGAGCTACGAGGGGCTGTGGGAGGAGCTCACCGCCACCGAGACGTTCTCCGTGGGCGAGCGCTGGCGCGTGCAGGCCCGGGTGCAGCGGCTCAACGAGCTCGGCTTCGACGTGGAGGAGGCCTCCCTGGACTCCGACAGCGCCGGGCAGGTCCACCTCCGCCCGCGCGTGGTGGAGGCGGGCCACCACAGCCGCCGCCTGCTGCACCTCACCGGGCTGAACACCCAGGAGAACCAGGCGCGGCGCATCCTCACCGACATCGACCAGTTCGGGCGGGCCCTTTACCCCGGTCTGCCCGAGGACCTCACGGCCCAGCTGTGGATGCGCGAGATCTTCGTCCCCATCATGTCCGCGATCCCCGCCGACCTGCGCCGCAAGCGCGAGCCCGCGCAGATCGTCCACGAAGTTCTGGAGCACCGATGGTTCATGTCCGAGAGCGCGGGCAAGGACATCCCCACGGAGACCGCGGCCGAGGACTACGTGCGCTCCTACCTGGCGGAGCGTCCGGACGAGCGCGACGTCTTCTGAGCCGGCCGTGCGGCGTCGTCCTCCCGGGGCGGCGAACCCGCCAGCGGTGTGCCCGGAGCCTGCGGGCCAGGGATCCACGTGCCCCGGCCCGGCGTGACCGGGCTCGACGTGCCGGGGGTCGCGATCTGGTCCGCGAGCGCACGGTGCACCCGTTCGGTCCAGCGCTCGTCGAGGGAGCCGTAGCGGGCCAGGTGGGCGTAGGCCGAGCCCAGGATGAAGTCGATCACCATGTCCAGGTCCACGGCCGCCCGGATCGCCCCGCGCTGCTGCTCGAGCTGGAGGACGGCGCGCAGCGCGTTCATGCGCGGGCGCACCACGGAGGCGCGCAGCACCCGCGAGGTGGCCGAGTTCGGGTCCTGCAGGAGGGTGATGGCCACTCCCACGCCCATGTCCCGCAGCAGGACGTCCACCGCGGCCGTGAGGGCCTGCTCCCAGCCGGCGTCCTCGGGAAGCACGTGGGCCACGGGCGTGGTGTGCTGCAGCGCGGCCTCGAGAAGCTGCGTGCTGTTGTCGTAGCGGCGGTAGATCGAGGTCTTGGCCACGCCGGTCAGGGTGGAGACGGCCTCGATGGTCACCCGCTGCGGGCCGCCCTCGCGCAGCAGCCTGAGGGCACCGGCGACGATCTTGCGGTCGGTGCGCGCGGTGCGCGGGTCCACGGACGGCGCGGGGTCGGGGGTGGCTGCCATGGGAACCTCCGGGGCCTGGAACGGGGAGCGTCGACGCTGGTGGGACCGGCTGCGCTACGATCACCGTAGTGTATCTTGGGAGCATGCTTACCGCTCTCGTGACCGGTGGGACGTCAGGCATCGGTGCCGCGTTCGCCCGCTCCCTCGCCCGCAGGGGCTTCGATCTGGTCCTGGTTGCACGGGACGAGCCCCGCCTCGTCCAGACCGCGCACGAGCTCGCCGCGGAGCACGGCGTGCACGTGGAGACCCTCACCGCGGACCTCGCCGTGCGGGAGGACCTGCTCCGGGTCGCGCAGCGGCTCGAGGACACCGCCCACCCCGTGGACATGCTCGTGAACAACGCGGGCTTCTCGGTGAAGACCCGTTACACGGACGAGGACACCACCCAGCACGAGGCAGGCTTCGAGGTCATGTGCGCCGCCGTGCGGCGCCTGTCCGCGGCCGCGGCGCGCGCGATGACCGTTCGCGGGTCGGGCTGGATCGTGAACGTGTGCTCCGTCTCCGGCCTGGTGACCATGGGGGAGTACTCGGCGATCAAGGCGTACACCACCTCCATGACGGAGTCCCTTGCGGTGGAGCTGCACGGCACGGGCGTCCAGGTGACCGCGCTGCTGCCCGGCTGGGTCCGCACCGAGTTCCACAGCCGCGCCGGCATCTCCGGCTCCTCCATCCCGGACTTCATGTGGCTGGATGCGGACCGCCTTGTGGAGGAGGCCCTCGCGGACATCGCCCGCGGCAAGGTGCTCTCCGTACCGTCCCTGCGCTACAAGGCCGTGGTCACCGCGCTGCGCCACCTCCCCCGCCCCACCGTGCGCTGGGTCTCCCGCAAGATCTCCGGGGTCCGGCGCCACGAGCTCCAGGCCTGATCACGTGTCACCGTCCCAGGACCCGGCCGCCGAACGTCCCACGGAGCGCACCGGACGACGCCGCCAGCACACTCCGCCCGAGCCGCACC
>NZ_PHOA01000163.1 GCF_003687455.1 Kocuria tytonicola
GAGGGGAAGTACCCGAGGTGCTGCCCGCCCAGCCCGTCCGGGCCGTGGACGCCGAGGGGCTCCAGCTGCTCGAACCCAAGGCCTACACGCGGGGGAGCACCACCCTGCGCGTGGTGCTGGGCCTGTTGCTCGCCGTGGTCGTCGCGCTCGCCGTGGTGCTCGTGATCTTCATCCTCTAGACCTCGATCCACCGGGCCCCTCCCGGTACCGGACACCCTGTGAAAGGACGGCACACCTCCGTGACTGCCACCACCGAATCCACCGACCTCGTGCGCGCCGCCGCGCGCGCCGCGGACCAGAAGAAGGCCGAGAACATCGTGGCGTTCGACGTCAGCGACAGCCTCGCCATCACGGACGCCTTCATGGTCACCTCCGCGCCCAACGAGCGGCTCGTGGCCGCCGTGGTGGACGCCGTGGAGGAGACGCTCATCGAGCGCTTCGACCGCCGCCCCCTGCGCCGCGAGGGCAAGGGGGAGGGCCGCTGGGTGCTGCTGGACTACGGCGACGCCGTGATCCACGTGCTCCACGACGAGGACCGCGAGTTCTACGCGCTCGAACGGCTCTGGGGCGACTCGCCCGCGATCGACGTGCAGCTGCCCGCGCCGGGCACCGCGGACGCCGCCGTGGGCTCGGCCGACGACGCCGCACGCGCCCTCTGAGCCCCACCCCGGGAGATTTGCGCGCGCCCGAGCATCCTGTCTAGGATGATCGAGTCGTTGACGGGAGAACCGGAAACGCGGCCGTCGCACGGTGGCCCGGATGACAACTTCGGGTGAACGGACAGCGACGGAAGCGTGGTAAAGTTTCCTCCGGCGCACGGGGCTATGGCGCAGCTGGTAGCGCACCTGCATGGCATGCAGGGGGTCAGGGGTTCGAGTCCCCTTAGCTCCACGTAACGAAAAAGATCCCTCCACCGGACACGGTGGGGGGATTTTTTCGTGCCCACCCTGCGGGCCCTTGGTGCGCTGTCGCGAGGGCCCCCGGACGCGAGAAGAGGTAGCCCGGACTCGCGCCGGTGCGCGGCGGGGGGACAATGCCTCAGCGGGCAGCCCACGACCACAGGGCCCGGTGCTCCTGGACGCACCGCTGCTCTCGGACCTTCCCATGGGCGGGCGCGGCCCTCGGTAGGGTGGGCCCCAACCCGCGGCACGCGGTTCCGTCCCGCCTGTGCGGGCACCCCGCGTGACGCCCGACAGGAGGGATCCGCATGATCGAGCACCGCGCACCCGCCGCACGAGCAGCGAGCGGGACCGGGGCCTCGGCCCCGCGCGAGAGCCCCGCGAACCGGCGGGAGTGGGAACGGATGCGCAACCACATACGGGTTGCGACGATGTGGGGCATCCCGTTCCGGGTCTTCGTCGTGGCCCTTGCCCTGGGGGTGCTGGTGCCGTTCCTCGACCGCTTCCTGGGCTCCGCGGTGCCCGGCTACCCGGACCTGGACACCGGGGCCGTGGCCTCGATCCTGAGCATCGTCTCCGGGGCCATGGTCACGCTGGCCGGTCTGGTGTTCACCGCGCTGGCCACGGCCATGAGCCTGGGGATCACGGCCATGTCCGTGCGGATCGTGCCCGTGTTCCAGGGGGACCGGGTCATCCAGTGGGGTCTGGGCGCGTTCGTGGGCACCTTCGGCTACTCCCTGCTGATCGCCCTGAGCATTGCCGTGCGTGATGACGCCTACCGCCCCTGGGTGGGCACCGTCCTGGCGGTCGCGGCAACCCTGGCGAGCGGCGTCATGTTCATCGCGGTGTCCGTGCGGGTCACGCAGCAGCTGAACCCGGGGATGCTGCTGCGCCGGCTCGCCCGCGACGGTTGGAACGCCACACGCTACGACCCCGCCCGGTTCCACACCCACGCGGACGTGGTGGAGACGCGGGCGGTCCCGGAGGGCCGCGAGGTCCGGCGGCGCGTGCCCGGGACACGCAGGGGCAGGACCGGCGGGGACTGTGTGCTGGCCGTGAACACCCCGCGGCTGCTGGACTGCGAAGACGCGTGGGGCATGCACGTCGAACTGGTCCCGGAGATCGGTTCTCCCGTGCCCTGCGGCGGTCTGCTGTTCCGCACGAACGCCCCCACGACCCCCGATCAGCGCCGGCAGCTCGAGCACGCCGTGGCGTTCGGGGACATCCTCTCCCCGGACAGCGGACCCTTCGGCGCGATCCGCGCCATGGTGGACATGGCGTTGAAGGCCCTGTCCCCGGCGGTCAACGACCCCACGCGTGCCGTGCAGGCCCTGGACCAGATCGAGGAGGTCCTGGCGCGGCTGTCCCCGCGGCTCAGCGAGCGGCGTCGTGACGTGGCCCGGCACCCGGAGGCCGTGCTGCTGCGGCGCTGGGAGCACTCGTGGGAGGACCACGTGGCCGCGGCCACGGACGAGATCCGGCAGTTCGGCACCACCTCCGTGCAGGTCCAGCGCAGGCTCCGCGCACTGTTCACCACGCTGCTGACGCTCACCCCGGCAGAGCAGCACCCGCCGCTGCGGGAGCGCCTGGACGCCCTGGAGCGCGGCACCGACCGTTGGTGGCAGGACCCGCTCGACCGCCGCCTGGCCGCGGGCAGGGACGCGCAGGGCCTGGGGGACGTGACGCCGCGCGGGGTGCAGCGGGACCGGTGACGCCTGAGGCGCAGAGATGACCGCCGTGCGGCACGAATCGGTGGCATGTCTGCACCACGGAGCCCTCTCGCTCTCATGCTACGTCGCGCGCGGCGTCACGT
>NZ_PHOA01000164.1 GCF_003687455.1 Kocuria tytonicola
CCCCGGCACCCGCCGCGGCACGCCCCCGGAAGCACGCACGTCCACGTGCCGCACCGGGATCCCCACCCCGGCACGTGCGGTCCACCCACGCCGTGCGCGCTGTGACCGCCCTCAGTCTAGATTCGCGGCGGAGCCGGAAATGCCGCCACCCGCATCTTCCCTGCCCCTTCTTTGGCGGACACCCCCACCGTGGCACCCCCGGAGTTCGGCACGGCGAACCCCACGCCCTCCCCGGAGCGCACGTGGGGGGGTCCCCGTCGGCCGCGCGACTAGGATGGGCGCAGCACCCGCAACGGCCTCTGTCCCGCGCGGGCTCCGACGTACCGGCACCGATCCAGAAGGAGCACCATGTCCGTCAACGCATCCACCACCATCAAGGCACCGCTGGACACCGTCCTGAGGACCTTCGTGGACGAGGCGTTCGTGCGCCACGTCAGCGAGCTCGCCGGGGCGCAGTTCGAGTCCTTCGAGGTGAACGGGGACACTTCCACCGCGTTCACCGCCACGACCGTGCGCACCATGGGTGCGGACAAGCTCCCGGACGCCGTCAAGAAGGTGGTCAAGAACGGTGTGAAGCTCACCCAGGTGGACACCTACGACGCCCCCGCCGCGGACGGCTCCCGCTCCGTGCGCACCGAGATCAAGGCCGGTGGGCTGCCCGTGGGCGCCACCGCCACCCAGCAGCTCAAGGCCCTGGGCGAGCAGGAGACCTCCGTGGACGTCTCCGGTGAGGTGCAGGCCAGCATCCCGCTGGTGGGCAAGAAGATCGCCGCCGCCGCCGAGCCGTACATCGGCAAGGCCCTGACCCTGCAGGCCCGCCAGGCCGAGGCCTGGATCTCCTCGCACTGAGCCACCCTGCACGGCGCGCGACGGCCGGGCGGCACCCGTGCCGCCCGGCCGTCGCGCACTCGACACGACAGACGCGGTCCACCCGAGGCCCGCGCGTTGGGAGACATTCGACTTGAGCACGGACACGCAGACGTCCTCCGAATCCGGCGGACCCATCACCAACTTCCTCCGCCGGGACACCACCGGCGGCCTCCTCCTGCTGATCGCCATGGTGCTGGCCCTCGTGGTGGCCAACTCCCCCTGGAGCGACGTCTACTTCGGGCTGCGTGACGCCGAGGTGGGCCCGGGCGGTGTGGCCGGACTGCAGCACACCGTGGGCCACTGGGCGTCGGACGGGCTGCTCGCGGTGTTCTTCTTCCTGACCGGCCTGGAGCTCAAGGCCGAGTTCGTGGACGGGGAGCTGCACAACATCCGCAAGGCGATCCTGCCCGTGGTGGCCGCCGCCGGGGGTGTCGTGGCCCCCGCGCTGATCTTCCTGGGGATCAACCTCGCCTCGGGCGGCGAACCCACTGCGCTGCACGGGTGGGCCATTCCCACCGCCACGGACATCGCGTTCGCCGTGTCCGTGCTCGCCGTGGTGGGCTCCTCCTTGCCCGTCGCCATGCGCACGTTCCTGCTGACCCTGGCGGTGGTGGACGATCTCATCGCCATCGCGATCATCGCCTTCGTCTACACCGAGAGCGTCAGGTTCCCGTTCCTGCTGGGCGCCGCCGTGCTGCTCGCGCTCTTCTGGTTCCTCACGCACAAGTACATGGGCTGGTTCATGGCCCGGCACTGGGCGGCGTGGGTCATCCTGCTGCCCATCGGCGTGGTCACCTGGTGGCTCGTGTACGAGTCCGGCATCCACGCGACCATTGCCGGCGTGCTGCTGGGGTTCATGGTGCCCGTGCTGAAGCAGAAGCCGCGGATCATCCGGCAGGAGGACCCGCGCATGGGCCTCGCGCCCGCCCTGGAGCACCGCTTCCGGCCGCTGTCCAACGGGCTCGTGATCCCCGTGTTCGCGTTCTTCTCCGCGGGCGTGGCCGTGGGCGGCTGGGAGGGCATCACCTCCGCCGCCACGGACCCCGTGGCCCTGGGCATCGTGGCGGGCCTGCTGCTGGGCAAGCCCATCGGCATCTTCGGCGCCGCGTGGCTCATGGACCGCTTCACGTCCGCCGAGAAGGACAGGGACTACACGTGGTTCGACATGCTCGGCATGACCGTGGTGGCGGGCATCGGGTTCACGGTGTCCCTGCTGGTCGCCGAGCTGAGCTTCGGTGAGGGCAGCCCCCACAGCGACCACGCCAAGGTGGGCATCCTCTGCGGCTCGCTGCTCGCGGCCGTCATCGGCGGCTGCCTGATCGCGCCGCGCAACGCCAAGTACAAGGCCATGCGCGCCGCCGGGCACGACCCGGACACGCTCGACTGACCGGACGACGACGCCGCGCACGTGCACAGTGCCCTCTCCCGACGGGAGGGGGCACTGCTCGTCTCCGTGCGGCGTCGTCCGTGCGCCGGACGGCCGACCGCGGCCCGTAGGTCTCGTGGCCGCGCTCGGCGGAGCGGCGGCGCGCGCCCGATCAGGCGGGGTTGCGCGCGTGGACGTGCTGCTGGGTGGCGGTGAGGCCCTGCTCAGCGAGCATCTCCACGGCGTCGGCGGCGTCCGAGACCAGCAGCGGCAGCTCCTTGGCCTCGGCACCGGAGAACCGCTTGAGCACGTAGTCCGCGGCGTCCATGCGTCCGGGCGGGCGGCCCACTCCCACGCGCACGCGGACGTAGTCCTTGCCCTTCATGGCCTTCGAGATGTCCCGCAGGCCGTTGTGCCCGCCCTCACCGCCCCCGCGCTTGAGC